>CAYYGZ010000117.1:14085-14317 GCA_964471275.1 uncultured bacterium
ACTCATTCGGTGCCCAACAAAAACAGGGATGCCGGTTTACCGGCATCCCCCTTGTGTTTTGTGTGTGATAGCTATGCGATCCGGATAACTCGGCTGAAATCCTCCAGCAACGTCGATGCATAGGGTACCTGGGGATCGATTTGCTCTATTCGATCACCCCTGAACTTCTCGATGCCGCGGAATCGTTTGCTTCCCCATTGGCCGGATACGACGAAATAAATGATCACGGCAA
>CAYYGZ010000118.1:0-7480 GCA_964471275.1 uncultured bacterium
CGTGGCATATCGCCATTCAAGGGCTCTATCGAGTGCGGGACGGTAGTATCGTTTCACAAACGCATCCAGACCCTCTGAGAAGAAACTCTGGAAACGTTTCCACCGGGAGTTGCGTCGTTCATCTCCCTCTTTCTGCATCCTGGAATGTGCCAGGTGCGCGGGAAGCACGAGCAGCGATTCGATAAGGGAGAAGATGAGAGCGAGTATCACGATCTGTGGGATCAGCTTCATGAATTTCCCCATCTGACCCGGGACCATCAGGAGGGGTGAGAAGGCGGCGATTGACGTGAGGACTGCGAAGATGACCGGTATGGCGACTTCCTGGGCACCGTCAATCGCGGCGCGAAGACCGCGTTTGCCCATTTGATAGTGACGGTAGATGTTCTCACCGACGATGATCGCGTCATCTACCACGATCCCGAGGACGACAATGAAGCCGAAGAGCGAAATCAGGTTGATCGATGCGTCGATCGTGGGCATCAGACCGATTGCGCCGAGGAAGGAAATGGGTATGCCCAGCGCGACCCAGAAGGCAAGCCGAAGCCGGAGGAACAGGGTCAGGGAAAGCAGGACCAGACTGAATCCCATCCATCCATTCTTGAGCATCAGATCCAGACGACCTTCGAGTATGCGGGAGAAATCCGCCCAGGTCGTGAGCGTAATGCCATCAGGGAGGCGAGTCTGAGCAGTCTCGATGTATGCCTTCACATCCTCGGCAATCTGGAGGGCGTTCTCATCACCAACACGTGAGACCTTTACGATTACGGTGGGTTTTCCGTCGAATCGACCGAACTGATCTGTTTCCGCGAATCCATCGAGGACTCGAGCAACGTCCTTGAGCAGGAGATGTGTACCATCGGGCCGGGCTCGCAGGACCAGATTCTCGAAATCACGGCCGACGTAGGCCTGTCCCTTCGTTCTCAGAAGGATTTCGCCTCCGACGGACCGGATTGATCCTCCTGGCAAGTCGAGCGAGGATCGCCGAACGGCCAGAGCGATCTCGTTAAAGGTCAGGTTGTACTGACGCAGCGCGTTCTCCGAGACTTCGATGGCGATCTCATAGGGACGCGCTCCCAACAGGGCAACCTGCGTCACGCCGGGCAGCGCGGAGATCTCATCGCGAACCTGCTCGCCCACTACTTTGAGGCTCTGCTCGTCCGTCTGACCGGAGATCGCGACATAGATGACTTCCTGGCTGATTACGATCTCACGGGAAGTTGGCTCTTCTGCTTCATCCGGGAACGTGTCGATTGCGTCCACGCGGGCTTTCACATCGTCGAGCAGCTTACGGATGTCGAAGCCCTGTTGACCCTCGATGTTGACAGATCCCACGTTCTCGCTGGCGTTGGAAGAGATTTCCTTAATACCCTCCAACCCCTGGACGGCTTCTTCAATGCGCACGCATATCGCCTCTTCGACTTCAGCGGGGGCCGCTCCGGGATAGACGACGGAGACGGTGATCACGTCCGCCGAAAATTCCGGGAAGATCTCCATTCTGAGCTTCGACACGGTTAATGCGCCGCCACCCAGTATCAGGATCATCAGAAGGTTCGCGGCAACGGTGTTGCGAGCGAACCAGGCAATCAGGCCTTTCATCTGACTCCTCCTTCCACACCAACACTGCTGCGAACTCGCATCCCGTCGACTACGGTGTCTAGCGGCGAAATACACACCTGCTCTCCTGGTCTAAGTCCTGATGTGATGATAATCTGCTCGCTGTCCGCTCTCAGGATATCAACATCCCGGAAGTAGAGCTTTTTATCCTCGACGACGAGAACGCGCTTTGTACCGCGAAGCGCCGATCGAGGCAGAACGATGGCATTCTCAACCATCCTTCCGGAGATATCGGCCTCCACGTAGAGACCAACGGCCAACGGGGGGCGAACACCGTCGCCTGCGGCCGCATAGGGATCGTCTACGCGGGCAACCAGGTTGATCATCCTTGTCATTGGGTCGATCTCTCCTTCGACACGCACAACGCGTCCCTGCCACGCGTAATGGCTGCCCGCAAAATCCGCGTGTAGATCCACCAGCGGGCCATCAGTGATTTCGGCCTCACCGGTCCGATGGAGGGAGACATTCAGATACGCCAGGTCTGGATCCGGAATCGCGAGCCGTATTTCCGCGTAGTCGACTGCGTATACACGACCCAGGGGCGCATTCGGACCAACAACTTGACCGACATCCACACGTTTGGCTCGAACACGACCGTCAAAGGCTGCCCTGATCTCGGTCCGCTCAAGGTTGAGTTTTGCCATCTGGTATCGGGCGCGGGCGGCGTCTAGCGATGCTCTTGCTACCGCAAGCTGCGGCTTTCGCAGGACGAGGTCGCTTGGATCTCCAGTGCCGATTTTCGACCACTCTGCGTGCGCGACTTCCGACTCCTCCCGCTCCTGAGCGAATCGTACCTGTGCCTGCGCTACTTCGACATTCGCTGTTGCCAGCGCGAGTTCGTAGTCGCGAGGGTCGATGTGGACGAGTACGTCGTCTTTCTTGAAGAACCCACCATTGGCGAACTGGGGAGAGACCCTGATGACCTGTCCGCTGACCTGTGATATCAGATCACTTTCGGTGCGCGGCGAGACGGTTCCCTGTGCCGGCACGCTCAACTGCAGTGACTCTGTCCGGACATCCAGGACTCGAACAACCGGGGGCGGCGCTTTCGTGGTTTCTGTCGCGACGCTCGATCTCGTAGCGATCAAGGCTGCGGCGCCAACGAGCCCAAAAGTGAGGATCCCGATCGGTGCGACTATCTTGAGATTCAGTTTCATCTTGTCTTCTCTCCGGCATTGGTCTGTTCGGTACGGACTGCCAGTATGTCTTCGCGGGTATGAAAGTCGCCACCGAGGGCGAGATGAAGGTCAATTCGCGCATGCAGGCGTTGTCTTTTGACCGAGAGCAGCAGGCTCTCCGTCAGGTATGCGGAACGCTGTGTCTGTAGCATCGTGATCAAGTCGGTGATGCCGCGCTTGTAGCGGTCTTCGGCGAGTGTCCTCGCTGCACCTGCTTCTGTTGCGGCGATTGCCAGCTGTGTCTCGCGGGCGGTCAGGATCTGTTCCGCGGTGAGGGCGTTCTCCACCTCGGCAAAGGCTTGCAGTACGCTGCCGATGTAGCCGGCGAGGGCTTCGTCTTCGAGCGCGCGGGTCAAATCGATGTTGCCCTGGATCCGGCCGCCCTGAAAGAGAGGCTGGAGCAGGTTTGCCGCGAAGCCCCAGATCGTGAAATCACCGCTATTCAGGTCGGATAGTGATCCACTGCTGCGTCCGGTCGAACCCGTCAGAGAGATACGAGGGTATCGCGATCTGAGCGCCTCTTTGTGTCGCATGGCCCCGGCGGCCAGCCTGCGTTCGGCGGCCACGAGATCCGGTCTACGCTCAAGGATCTCGGACGGGATTCCGATAGGTACCGGCTCGATCAAGCTGGGAAGTGTGTCACCTGCGGCGACGCGGCCTTCAGGATACCGGCCGAGGATGACTTCGACCTGCCGCCTTGCGTGCTCGAGGAACAGCTCCCGCTGGTGCAGTTGATCACGTGCACTCGCCAGATCGGCCCGCGTGAGGCGCGTGTCGAGCGAAGGACGGATGCCCCGGCGGTATCGATCCTCTACCTGTGAGAGCGTTGTGGCGTAATTCTCGACGGTCGCCATGGAGAGGTCGTGCTGCCGCTCTGCTTCGATCAGCGCGAACCAGGCTTTGGCTGTCTGCGCGGCCAGGGACTGTCGAGCGGCCCTGTAGCCGGCCTGGGCGGCTTGACGATCGGCTACTGCCGCCGCCTTCCCGGCGCTCAAGCGACCCCAGAGATCCAGCTCCCAGGATGCGTCCAGGGAGATACCGTAGCTTGTTGAGGTCGAACCCGCCGGGCCCCCATCCGCAGCACCTGGTACCGGGAATCCGACAAAGATCTGTTTACGTTTGGACCCGCTGCCGCCTGCACTTACCTGAGGCCACAACGGTGCGCCGGCCATCTTGGCCTGTCCGTGAGCAGCCCGTAATCTTGCGCCGGCAGCGTGCAGGTCGAGGTTCCCGGCCAGCGCTGAGTCCACAAGACCGTGCAGCTGGGGATCTCCAAGCCGATCCCACCAGTTGCCTCTGGTAACACTGGCCGCTGAATCCGCTCGGGACCAAGCATCGGCTATTTCCACTCTCAGGTCCGGTCTCTGCTGGCGGGGAGCAGTACCACACGCTGTCAACACGGCAACCAAGATCCACACCCTATTCTTCACCTTGTTCCTCCTTGTGGTCCGAACTGTGACCTGCCGGGGCGGCGAATCCCCCCGAAACGAACCGCACAAGCTGAGCGACGTTCGCATCGACATTGTCTACGTCGATCAGATCACCTGCTCGAGCCTTGATGATGTCGCTTGAAGCCATTGCCAGCGCCATGCTTCCAATCATGAAGTGGAACCGCCAGAAGAGCTCGGTTTGGTCGAGATGCGGCGCACACGTTCCTATCGCCTGTGTGAAGCTCTGAGAGATCTCTTCCATCAGATGGAGCACCTTGAGCTTGATCTTTACGGGCTCTGTGTGCAGTCGTCCCATCATCATCATCATATGACGACCACCGAGTTCAGGATGGCTCAACAGCCGCAGGGCCGGCTCGACGAATGCCCGAATAATCGCATCGAGGTCGCCAGGCGTCTCGGTGGAAGCATGCTTCAGCATCCTGGATCTTTGCTCATTGATGGGGTTGATCCGCCTTGCGAACACCTCCACCAGGAGCGCCTCTTTCGAGCCGAAATGATAGTGGATTGACGCCAGGTTTGCCCCAGCCTCACCGGTTACAGCTCGAAGCGAGGTTGCTCCGATCCCATTCTTCGCGAAGAGCTTTTCGGCCGCATCGAGGAGTCGCTCACGTGTGTTTGACTCATTGTGCATTATCATGGATGTCGTTTCCGAACAAGTGTTTGAATCGTATGTTTTATACGATCGTTTTAAATGAATGTTCCAAATTTATAAAAGCGCGTGAATCAGTCAAGGGTTCTTCTGTGTCAAGAGTGTAAACATTTGTAAAATAGTAATTTCATGGTGTAACGATCGGGGGCGGTAGTCAGGTTCTGTGCAGATTTAGCTGTTCGTTCTGTTCCGGACTCGTAAATTGATTCACGCAATGACCTATCTCAGAATAAAAGAACTGTGGAAGTCCTACCCGGGAACCTGGCCGCTGAAGGAGATATCTTTCGAAGTCAGTCAGGGGCGTGTTGTCGGTGTGTTGGGGCAGAATGGCAGCGGGAAGAGTACACTGTTTCGCATCGTTGCGGGGCTTACGTTCGCATCCGAAGGTGAGGTCCTTATCGATGGGAAGCCACCCGGTGTCGAGACGAAGAGGCTGACAGCGTATATGCCCGAGCTCGATCCCTTCTATTCCTGGATGACCGTTAGCGATGTTCTCGATTTCGTCAGCGGGTTCTACGACACCTGGGATTCTGAGCGGGCCCATACGCTTGTCGATTTCCTGGAGCTTCCGGTTGACCGTCAGGTCAGCGCGCTTTCAAGGGGGCAGAGGGGTCGGCTCAAGGTGGTCACGGCATTTTCCTGGATGAGCGAGCTCATTCTGATGGATGAGCCGCTCGGCGGGATCGATCAACCGTCGCGCAGAAAGATGCTGGATGCCCTGTTCAACCGGTTTCGTCGGCCAAACCAAACGGTCCTGATCTCGACGCATCTTGTCGATGAAGTTGAGCCGTTCCTGGACGATGTCATCTATATCCGAGACGGTGAGATCACACTGGCCGGGGAGGCCGAGCAGCTACGGACGGAGCGCAATGGTTCTCTGTCGGAGATCTTCGAAGAGGTTGCCACGTGAACGGACTCCTCCGGCTTTACCTCAAAGAGCTGCATGAACATCGCATGCTGCTGGGTGGGACCGTCGCCGCGATCGCGTGTCTATACGGTTACGTCCTGGTGGGAGTCGAAGGGGAGGCCTCGACGTTCCTGCTTGCGTCCTTTCCCATATCGATCACGACGGCTGCCCTGACCTTCGGTTTGATCTCGTCGTTTTGGAGCGAGTGGAAAGGTTCCACACACTATCTGCTGCTGTCACTCCCGGTATCTCGCGTCGCGATTCCACTTTCGAAATACCTGTCCGTTCTAACCGCGGGCGTGATTGTCTACCTGATGGCGGTCGTCAGTATCCTGAGCTTGACCGTTCCGCTTGAAACGTCGACGCAGATATTGACGCAGTTCCAGCTCGATCCGAAGACTTTGATGATTTTCTTCTGCACCCAGGCGTTTGCGTGGCTGATCCTGTTGTTGGGTGTGGTCGTCGGGTGCGTGGCGCTCCGGTATTCGCTTGCCCGCGCGCAGATGATCACAATCATGTGTTACCTGATCCTGATGTTCTTCAGCTACTGGTACTTCCTCGGACCCTTTGCAGAACTCATGGGGGCAGATGTCGGATTCTTCAGGGCCCAGATCGTCTATACGTCGCTCTTCGGAATCTTTACAACGGTCGCGGGACTCTTCCTCTTCCATCACCGAGCGGAGATCTGAGCGTGCTCACGGTGCTCAGCATCCGGGCGTATGACGGGAAGGCGAGACCCGTGGGGGAATTCCAAACGTCTATCGACGCTGTGCAACTGTGGATGGCCAACCCGGAGAACACCCGTGGAGAACGCCTTGTGAATGCAAGGGATCTGGTCGACCCGGACCGGAATAACAAGAACTATGATTGGGATTTGTGGGTGAAGCCGTGTGAGATCGATGAGGACCTGAAGCGTGCGTTCCGGTAGTGCCGAGAAAACACTCAGCCGTAGTGGCTTTCCCGAAGGATTGGGCGAAGATCAGGAAGTCAACGAAGCCGATCGCCCCATCGATGTTCAGGTCGGCGATTGGATCCGTGGTTCCGAAAACGTCTGCGAAGAACAGGAGATCGCTGAAGTCGACGGTTCCGATTTCGCCGAAATCTACCTCGGGTTCTGGGGCCGTCTCTACCTGAAGAGGCGATGCGGGGGCTGAGATCAATCTTTGGGAACATCTGGGAGCCAATGGGTAATGGTATACGGAGAAGATAGGGGAGAGGGGTGTCGGGGGTGGGGTGTGGGCTCACCGGTATTTGGCCGATCGGTTGCGATTGATATTTCGCGAGGTGAGGGACAACAGTGAGGTCATGGACTCGGAATTTCAGATTGCTTGCGATGGCGGTGGCGTCGCAGGGAATCTTCTTTGGTGTGCAGCTGTCGCTGTTCTACAACTTTGTTTGGGAGCGTCTTGGGATCGAGCCTCACGAACTCGGGAGTGTCGAGGCCCTGCGTGAGGTTCCCGGATTACTGAACGTACTGTTTCTGGCGGTGATGATCCGGTTTGCTCCGCCCATCGTTGCCTCCGTGTCGCTCGGCATTATGGGGCTCGGCATCATTGCGTATGCCGGGGTGACGTCGGTGATCGGATTAGCACTCTACTCATTGGTCTGGAGTGTCGGGTTCCATTGTTGGGTCCCCCTTGAGCAAGCTATGGCGCTGTCGTTCTCACCGGACGGCAACAAG
>CAYYGZ010000118.1:7490-14292 GCA_964471275.1 uncultured bacterium
TCCACACGCAGTTTACGTTGATGGATTCGACAAGGGTAGGTGGCTGGGTGTGCTTCGGAGTGTCAATAGCCTGGCGTGGCTGATTACGATCGGGATCTGCAACGTCATCTATGATTATGTCGGCTACGAGGGTCTCTTTGTCATGGCCGGCGTGGCGACGATTCTTGGCGGGATCGCGATTCTGTTCGCGGAGAAGAAGAAACCGGATATAGAGAAGCGGATCGTCTTCAGACGACGGTATAGTCTCTATTACGTGCTGAATTTCCTGCAGGGACTCCGAAAGCAGGTGTTCATTACCTTCGCGATCTATGCGCTCGTCAAAGTGCACGGGATGTCGGTGAGCACGACGCTGAAGCTCGTCTTTGTCAATCAACTTCTTATCACACTGACGGCATCGTGGATGGGAAGGCTCGTTGATCGGCACGGTGAGCGTGTGATGTTGAGCGCGAGCTACATCGGTCTGGCGATCGTGTTTTTCGGATACGCGACCGTTCATCATCGCCCAACCCTCTATGTCCTCTACTGCATCGACAATCTGATATTCTTCGGGGGGATCGCGTTGACGACCTATCTGCACAAGATCGCTCCGGAAGAAGACCTCAAGCCCACCCTGTCGATGGGCGTGACCATGAACCACGTCGCGGCCGTCACCGCACCACTGGTCGGCGGGTTCGCGTGGCGATACTTCGGGTATGAAGTAATCTTCTTTGCGGGGTCGGTCCTGGCGGTGTTCTCACTCATCGTAAGTCAATGGGTCGATCCTCACGGTCTGCTCGAGCGAGAGAGAGAACTTGAAGCAGCAGAGGACAAATTGGCCGCCCTGCCGGCGGGTTAAGTCTAGCTGAGTGACGTTCCGAATCTCTGGCCACCGTGCAAGATCCTTCCCAACCGTGCAGGACGCTATCGGGCAACTGAAACGGAACACCTATGCAACCGCCACTCGTCGGCAAGATTGATACAGATCATCCAAGGGAGAATGATGTTTACCTACGAAAGATGCTTGCCTCTTCTCGACAACGCTGTTGAGAGCACATTCATCCGCCAGGTTACGGAGACATCAGATCCGCGATGCGGCGGGTTCATTTCTGACGGGCTCGATGGCGGGTCCGGCGTTTCATCGTTGTCAACGCTCGGGTATGCCTATTTGCTCGATGGCGCATCGAGACAGGGAAGCGACGAGCTCGTCGACAGGATCAAGCTGGGCGCGAATTGGTCACGGAAGATCAGAAGACCAAGTGGGAACTACGATTTGAATACAACCAATTTTGATTCGTCTCCCGATACCGGGTTTACCGTGAACGCTCTGGCGCCGGTGGTCAAGGCAGCGAGGGCGGCGGCTGATGGCGGAGATGCGGGGGCAGGTGTGATCGCCGAGGAGATTGGTGAGATCATTCAGGCCGCCACTCCGGGTATGGTCGCCGGTGGATTTCATACGCCGAATCACCGATGGGTACTCGTATCCGCCCTGTCACAGGCGTTCGATCTGTTCCCGGAACTCGAGGGCAAGGAGATCATCGATCAGTATCTGGATGAAACGATCGATATCAACGCAGATGGTGAGTACACCGAACGGAGCACGGGTGTCTACAACGCCATCTGTAATCGCTTTCTGCGAATTGCGGCCGACAGACTCGGTCGCCCTGATCTGCTCGAAGCCGTACGTAAGAATCTGACGCTGTCCTACTACTTGATTCACGCGGACGGCGCCGTCGTCACAAGCATCTCGAACCGTCAGGACCGCGGACAGAAGACGATCCCTGTCGGTCTTGTCGATAGCTACTATGACTTGGCCAGACAGGATGGGAACGGGTTCTTCGCCGCGTGTTCCGACTGGCTGTTCGACCTGAACCCGGGTGGTGTGCCGTGGGTGCTGCATCCGTTCCTGGAGCATCCCGAATGGCGGGACGACGATCTGGAGCGCGAACCCCTGCCTGACAGCTACTCAAAGGTGTATCCGGTTTCAGGGATGTGGCGAGTTCGCCGCGGGAAGGCCAGTGCAACCGTGGCGAAGGGCATTACGGCTCCCTTCAGCTTGACGTATGGCGATGTCGAATTAACTGCGGTCAAGGCCTGTGCCAGCTACTTCGCGGTCGCTCAGTTTACGGCTGACAAGATGAGCGGGGACGAGACGGAGATCACGTTGCAGGATCCGGGCAGAGGGTCGGTACACGGGTCTCCGGGATACTACCAACCGATCGGGACGCCGGTAACGTCGGAGGAGTGGGAGGACGTTCGCCGCAAGCGACCTCACAATGCGCTTCCGCCGTTCGCGGTCGAGCTGCGAATCAAGGAAGTCGAGAATGGGTTCGATCTGACTGCAGTGACGAACGCTCTGGACAAGGTCCCATTCCAGATCGCTTTCGATTTTGTTCCGGGCGGCGAACTCGACCTGGATTCAGGCGCCGTGATCGGTAAAGCTGGCGAAACTGCATTGCTCAAATCAGGATACGCAACCTATCACGTCGGAGTTGACGCGATTTCCGTTGGCCCTGGCGCCAGCGCGCATCGCGTGTGGCAGATGAGAGGGAGCGAAGGTTCACCCGGTCTGTTCCGCGTGCTGCTGACGGCAGTGACACCGGTAGATCAGACGGTAGAGATCCGATATGGGACGTGGTCTGCCGCGATCGAGGAGCTTGTGTGAGGAGAGCGCGGCCACGGCAGACTTGAGGATCGTCAGCTCGTTACCTGGGACAGCCAGTCGTTGGGGTCGCTGTGACGAAGATCCAGACTCCACCGGATCAGACTGCTTACGTTTGGTACAGACCGACAGATGGTGTGGTGTTACAGCAGGAGAACGCCACCCTTTCGGATCGGAGGGCAGACTGGTTCCTCCACCACTTGTTCATCCGGTATACGCCTGAAAATGCGCGTGAGGCCCGGCACCGGAACGTGCTTGACCTAGCTGTGATGGCTGTCTGGGATGATCTCCTGGCAGCCATTCACTTTGGCCGCATCGATCAAGGGCAGTCAGAGGTCGACCCCGTAACCGTCGGACAGGAAGGTAGCGATCTGGGTTTGGGAGAGTCCGAGCGTGCGATACCGCCAGACAGCCGGTGACTGACACGGTATGTATTCTCAACACCACTACATCTGAGAGCGGTGGATCGCCTCGACCAGTTCCATTGTTTTGACGGCATCCTCCAGATTGGTTTCCGGCTGTCGGTTTTCACGAATGCAATCGAGGAAGTGACGATTCATTGTGTGCTCACCGTAGGCCCGGTAAGGCTTCTGGCTGCGACTGATCTTGTGGCTATCCAGTATCTTTGTTGGCTCGACCTTTCCCTCGGTGTAGATCCTGCCTCCCTCCTCCGGATCACCAAAGAACGAAATACCATCCGAGTGCGCTTCGACCGCGAAGATTCGACGACCCATTTTGTATCCTGATTTAAGGAAGCCGGTTGCGCCAGAGCTGAATGTGACGATGGCCTGGAATACGGTCAGGTGATCGGCGCCAATTCTGCGGACACTGCTGGCGACGTTCTCTACATCGCCGCCGCAGAGATACCTGAGCGTGTCGACTGCGTGAACCCCGTCGACAGTGAGCTGGTCCACTGCGCCTTTGTAGGTCGGCGGCGAGCCGGGCGGCGTGTATTTGATGAACATCGCCTCTGCTGAATGTACGGGACCTACCGCTTCACATATCTCTTTGCCCGTACGGATTACGGGAGCGAAGCGGCGCTGCAGGGTGACCCCGGTAACGACTTTGTTCTTCCGGGCGAGTATGGCCAGCTGACGTGTCTGTTCAGAGGTCAGTGCCGGCGGCTTCTCCAGGATGAGATTGCAGCCCATTTCGATCACGTCTGCGGCAATGTCATACACATGATGCGGTGGCATAATCGCGTAGACGGCGTCAGGCTTCTCAGTCTCGATCATCGCCTGGTAGTTCGTGTATCTTCCGGCAATCCTGAACTGCTTCGCGACGCGCTCACGGCGTTCATCGTTCAGCTCACAGACGGCACAGATCTCGGCATCCTTCATCTCTGTGATCGAAGGGTAGTGTGCGCCCACGGCACGGTTACCCGCACCGATGAAAGCGATCCGCAATTTGGGCAGGGCTACTGCTTTGGCCTTCTTGGCTTTCGCCATGGGTTACTCCTTAGACATAAACATTGGGAAGAAGACACACACCGGCCGACGAGAATTGAGGTCAGAATCGGTCGGCATTGGGCGATGCCTACTCGTTCCACAGGCTGTCGACAAAGCGCACATCGATACGGCACAGATCGCAGACAGTTTCCACATCTTCACCGGCGTACTCGCTGTGGAAACTGACCGGTCCATCAAAACCGATAGCCTTTATGGTCTTGATGAGAGCGGGCCAGTCACCAAAGCCCGTACCCAGGCGGACCACTCCGGTCTTGCGTGTGCCCTGATCGGCTCGACCTATCGGTCTGTACTTGATCAGGTCCTTGAAGGCAAATACGGACAGGTAGTCGCGCACGATGTCGATGGCCATTTCGATCGGTTCGCCGCAAAGGGAAAGGTGGCCCGGATCAGTGAAGATTCCCACGTGTTCCGGGTCGTATCCCTTCACTACATTCATCGCCGCGACCGAATGCAGGCCCATCGATTTGCCTGAGTGGTTGTGGACGACGGTCTTGACACCTGTCTTTTCTGAGAGTCTCTGAAAGCCATCCATAAACCCGCGGATCTCGTCAAGGTAGTCCCAATAGTGTTTCTCGGGCGTCCAGTGCCAGTAGCCCAGCTTGATATGGCCGACGCCGGCCTCGCCGCAAGCGGCGTAGTATTCTTCTGCGTAGTCGATGTCAGGACGGGTGAAGTCGCCAGGTGCAGTGACGAGCGGAATCACCAATCCCTCGTCAGCGAAAGCCCTTGCCGCCTCCGGGAGGGCTCTGGAGACGTTTTCGGGGTTTACAGGGCAGCCTTCCCTGACACAGAGGTCCGCACCCTCGACCGTCGCGGCTTTGAGCCCGGCGATGATGCCCTTCAGGTCTCGTCCCTCGAGATGTTTGGTGAACATGATCTTCTTCATCGATGTCTCTCCTGATGTTGGTTGCATCCTGCGTACAGTGGCATGATTGATCCCGCCCGCAGACGTGTCAAGGTCCCGGTGACCGGACAAATTACTTTAACGGGTCCCGGAGAATCGTTATATTGAGCATTGTAACGAGCCATGCCTCGGCCATCCGCCCGGGCATATGTTGCATATCCCTTGAGGGAGACCCCGATGCGCAATGCGCTGCTGATAAGCCCCAAGAACCCGATCACGTTCTGGAGCTTCGATGAAGCCCTGAAGATGATCGGCAAGAAGAACGCTTTCCCGCCCCTAGGTCTGCTGACGATCGCGGGTATGATGCCCGATCGCTATCAGCTGAGATTAATCGACATGAACTGCGTCGATCTGACGCCGGGGGATCTGGAGTGGGCGGATATCGTGATTACGTCTTCGATGATTATCCACTGGGAATCACTCGAAGATGTCATCGGGCGCTGCAACAGCATCGGTGTGCCCCTCCTCAATGGTGGGCCGCTTCCTACACAATACCACGAAGAGATCGAGGGCGAGGCAGTCTTCTACCTGGGGGAGGCCGAGAACGGCTTCATTGACCTTGTAGATGAGATGGTCGAGAGCCCCGAGCTTGTCGTCCGTCATTCCGTCGATCGTCGCGGCGAATTCAGAGACCTTGAGAACACCCCGCTGCCGAAGTGGGATCTGATCGACTTCGCTAACTACAGTAACATGGTCGTTCAGACGACACGGGGTTGTCCCGAAAGCTGCACGTTTTGCAATATCCCCTCGCTCTACGGCAAAACGACGCGCATCAAGGCAAAAGGCAGGATGGTTGAGGAACTGGATGCGCTTTACGACGCCGGTTGGCGCGGCGCCGTTATGGCCGTGGACGATAACTTTGTCGGCAATGCGGATGGGATCCGTGAATCACTCATGAGCGATGTGGTTCCGTGGCAGGAGGAAAGGGGATACCCGTTTCAATTCCACACCCAGGCAAGTATCCGGGTCAGTGATGACGAGCCTTTGCTGGAGGCTATGTGGAAGTCCGGGTTCGACAAGATCTTTGCCGGTATCGAGTCACCCGTCGAAGAGAGTCTGAAGTTCATGGGGGCTCGCAAGAATCTTCAAGGAAGTGCGCCGCTTCTGGACAAGGTGAAGAAGCTTCAGGAATACGGTTTCGAGGTGCAGGCCGGCTTCATCATGGGGCTGGATACAGACCCGGACGACATACACGAACGGATGATCTCCTTCATCCGCGAGGCCGGGATTCCGGTTGCGATGGTCGGGATTCTGGGGGTGCTGAGAGACACGCCTGACTACAAGCGATTCAAACGCGCCGGACGGCTCATCGAAGGAGCGAAATACACGGGCGACTCCGGCATCTTCAGCCGTCAATTGAGCTATGTGCCCGTGATGGATGCGGATCTGCTGATCAACCGGCATCGACACGTGGTCGAAACACTTAATAGCCCTGAACTCTACTTTGAGCGCTGCGCAACGCTGTTCGAACATCACAAGCGTCGTCCGAAGGGGCAGGTATCAGTCGGCTGGGCGGAGGTACGGGCTCTTCTGCTTTCTGTCTGGAAGCAGGGAATCGTGGGGAATTACCGATCGACCTACTGGCAGTTCTTGGGGAATACACTGTCCACGCAGCCCGACCATATTCCGGATGCCATACGCCTCGCGGTCCAGGGCCATCACCTGATTACGACGACACAGCAAGCGCTTCACGTCGACGACGTGAAGACATTCTTCGAGGTCGCGGTATCCGAGCTGGAGAAGTTTGCAGAGGGGTCACGAGAGGCTCTTCACCAGGCCGAATCCTATGCT
>CAYYGZ010000119.1:0-14228 GCA_964471275.1 uncultured bacterium
TTCCTGAGCAACGATAGATATGTCGCGAGGCATGCGGTGAGTTTCCTACTCATCGCCCCCAAATCCACTCTGGGCGGAATCCTGCTCGCCCTCACAGTCTTCCTGCTGCTCGGTGACGCTTCTGCCGTCAGTTCCGCCGTTGGGTTCAACCCCGGACAGAATGCCGATCTCGAGCGCTTCTCAGGCCCACTCTCCCGGAACGCTGAACCTCGGAAGCCCTGGCCACCCCGATACAGGTCGCCTCGCAACAAGATCCTGAAGACGGGTTACCGGTTACTCGATGACGAGGCGATGACTGTCCTCGTCTACAAAGAAATCGCTGGTGAAATTCTGGGCCTTCCTTTTGTTGCGTCTTTCAACGAATTCAACCGACTGAAGCATTGGTTCGACCGCGGACGAATCTTCCGTGGTACGATCGGCAAGAAGGTCACCAGGAAGAGAGGAGACCGCGAGGGACTTGTAGATATAAAAATCCCGTTCAAGGTCCCCAAGCAATTGAGCGCAATCACGGGTGGCGACGAAACACGTCTGAACATTACCGCCCGCCAGCGACTCGATCTGTCAGGTTTGAGCCAGTTCACAGAAGGCGAAGCACAATCGGCCGCAGTCAGAAATTCTAAGTTCCCAACCATCGCTTTCGAACAGGAATCGCAGGTCAATGTCTCAGGTGAAATCGGAGACAAGATTTCGGTCAACTTGGAGCAGAACAGCAACAGGCAGCTCGACCTGAGTGAATCCCTCAGACTCCGGTACGACGGCGACAATGACGCGATCATAAGAACCATTGAGGCAGGTAACACGAACCTCACCCTGCCCGGCACAAGGCTGATCGGCTTTACGGGCGGACGAGGCGGTCTGTTCGGCATCAAGGCGGAAGGCACCGTTGGCGGTCTGGACCTGACCGTCGTGACAACCCAGGACAAGGGCTCAAGCAACCGGAAGTCCTTCCAAGGACAGGCGGAGGAATCATCGAACACGCTTCGTGACCACCAGTTCATGCCGAACACCTACTTCTTCTTCGACTCCAGCCATCGTAACGCTTTTCCCAACAACCCGGCCCAAGCGGACCAGGTCGACCCCAGTTCTGTCGATGTCTATGTCAACGATTTCAGCAAGATCAATGACATCGAGGACAGCGCGGTCCCGGGCATCGCCTTCTCTTTCTGGAACAACGACGGCACACCGAACGAGCAGGGCTCTCGTAGCGTGACGGATGGCCTCCAAGAGGGAAACTACCATCAGCTCGATCGGGGTCAGTATCTTGTCGATCCTCGCGGCTACCTGATCATGACAGGATCACGCATCTCTACTGGATCGGCACTCGCTGTCGCCTACCGTACCGCTGATGGCCGACGGTTCGGTGATGTTGGCTTTATACAGGGTGCAGGAGGAACGCAAATCCGGTTGAAACTCATCAAGGCACGGAATCCGCGCTCGGAATCGGCAACATGGCCGCTGATGTGGCGGAATGTCTACAGCCTGAGCGGCCGCAACATCGAGCCAAGTGGCTTTGACCTACGGATCCTGAAAGAGATCGCAGGCCGGGAGCCCGTCGACAGCGAAAGCGGCAAACCTTATATCCAAATTCTGGGCCTGGATACGCACACAAACAACTCGTCCGCTTCCAGTCCACCTGACAACGTCGTCGATACGGACAACGGAAGCAACATTCCCGGTCTGAACCTGGCTCTGGGGCATCTTGTCTTTCCCTTCCTCGAGCCCTTCGGCACTGGCAGTAAGAGCGCTGACATAGACGAGGGCGTTCCCGAACTGTATTCGGAAAGCAACGCGCAGACTCGTGCAGAGAAAAGCAAATATCTGATCCAGGTCCTTTCCCAAAGTCGAGCGACAAGGTTCAACCTCGGCGCTGAGGTTCTGCAGGACAGCGAGGTTGTCACGCTGAACAACAGACGACTGGACAAGGGCAAAGACTACACGATCGACTACAACTTCGGGACAATCTCTTTCATCGGTGAGGCGGGGAACCTCGTGTCGGACCCGACGGCGAACCTGAAGATCGACTTCAGTTCGAAGGATCCCTTCGGCGGATTCGGTCAGCAGAAGAGCCTGTTGGGAGTTCGTCTGGAGCACCCCATACAGAATCAGCAGTCATTCGTTGGGATGACCATGCTTTACAGCAACCAGACGACGGCTGCTCAGCGTGTACGTGTAGGAGAGGAACCCGCACGCACACTCATTTGGGATGCCAATGCACGACTCCAGTTCAAGCCGACTGCATTGACAGACCTTGTCAACACCATTCCGTTTGTCAGCACCACTGCACAGTCACGCGTCGACCTGGATGTCGAGGTTGCCCAGAGCATTCCGAACCCCAACACCAAAGGAATCGCTTACATCGATGATTTCGAGGGATCGCAGGATGAACTCCGGTTTTCTATCCTGAAGAACGCCTGGACCCGATCGAGTACGCCGACACGCAGCGGGTCGGCTCTCTCACGAAGCGTCGTACCGCAGGGGCAGTTTACCTGGTATACACCGATCGATCGAGACCGGACCTCCTTGCTGATGATCCAGCCGAATCGTGAGGATCTGACGACGGAGCAGGCGATCATTGACATCATGAAGATCCGGTTCGATCCGGCACGAACGAACGGTTATCCGCGGAGGACGACGGACAAGCAGGGCGGATCTGCGGTGAAATCCTGGGGGGGTATCGTCGGCAGCTTGGACGGTTGGGATCTGTCACGCTCCAAGTTCCTCGAAATCTGGATCCGCGGGAATGTGGGTGTATTCCACATCGATCTGGGTGAGATATCCGAGCAGATCGACCTCCCTCTCGATGATCCAGCCGGTAACCCGCGTCCGATCGCATTCCGTACGGAAGACGCACCCCTGGGAGGGCTGCCGACTGGCGATGGGATCGCGACCGCTGAGGAAGATGTGGGTCTGGACGGTCTGACAGACGCCGAGGAAGCCTTGGTCTTCAGCGGACTTTTCCCGGGTATCCCCGTGCCCGCCGATCCCTCGCGAGATAACTTCGCCGATGTGGATCTGACCCGAAATGCAGACACAGAGGTCGAACAACGATATCCGACAGGAATTAACGGCACACAGGACAACAACTCTGACCGGGTGTCCATTCCAAACACGGAAGATCTGAACAGCAACGGCTTTCTTGACACTCGAAACAACTACATCCGCTACAGTGTTAATCTGGCGCGAGATCGTGGAATCAATCCGGAGACCGGCTCGTTTCTGGATGGTCCACTCGTCCTTGTCGAGGGAACGGAATCAGATCGACTCGGCGGCGGAGCCTCCAACCCTCCGTGGCGCCTGATTCGTATTCCCCTGAGCGGAAATCGGTCGCCGCGCACCCTTGAGGGTCTGCCGGACACCACGTTCGCCAGCCCGATCGACTATGTCCGGCTGTGGGTTGAGAGCGATAAACAGGTAGATCTGTCCCTCTATGGGCCCAAGGCGGTTGGTAACGACTGGCTGGAAGATGAACCGGATCCGACTTTCTTATCGGGTGATTTCGAAGTGGCTGCGATCGGCACCGACAACCCGATCTATGTCTCCCCCCCAGACCTCGATCTCGAGCGAGACCCGACCACGGGTCTCACGTTGACCGAGCGATCGCTGGCCTTGAAATTTCAGGACCTCTTCCCCGGCGAGACACAGTCTGCGTCCCGAACGTTCGTGAACGGTGAGGACTACACGCTCTACAGGAAGATGCGGCTCTTTGCCCACGGCGGAAACAACAACCCGGCCTCGGAGGCGGCGAACCGCCACTTCCCGGCTGCCGAGGACACCCTGATGGGTATCATAAGCCCGGTAGAGCTCTTTCTCAGGTTCACGCCAGCTAAGGATGACACGAACCATATCTACGAGTTCAGATCTCGCATCTACCAGGGCTGGTCGGATGCGAACACGCTCGACATCGATCTGGAGCTGATGACCCAACTGAAGGGCCAGCTCCTGGACTTCAAATCGGTAGGGTTTACGCAGGTCGACACGACTCTGCTCCTGAACGTCGGTGAGGTGCCGATCGCTTACATCCCGGACCGTGACGAGATGCAGGCCACGGTAGGCGACAAGATCTACATCGTACGCGGTAATCCATCACTCAACCGGATCAAGTCGTTCACGCTCGGTGTCAGAAATCGTGGCGAGATCGTCCTGGATGGAGAAAGCGAGTTGTGGGTTGACGAGTTGACAGTGGACAACATCCGAAAGAGAAAGGCCGTATCCGGTTTGCTGAGCTTGCGGACTGTCCTGGCTGATCTCGGGAACTTCAACCTGGAACTGGAACGCAGAAGCGGCGACTTCCAAGATCTGCAGGGCGCCGCGACCGGAAACACGACCTCGCGTGTGAACCTGACGACTGACATCAACATCGACAAGTTCTTGCCAAAGACCTGGCAAACGTCAATTCCCCTGCGCTACAGCTACAACCGCACAAGCAGCGTCCCTCGCATACGCCGCGGATCTGACATTGTGCTGACAGAAGCGCAGAAACAGAACGAGAGCGACATCAACAGCCAGAGCCGGCTAAACCTCACTTTCAGGAAGTCGCCCGCCAAGGAGAACCCCAAATTCGTGTCACGACTCCTGTTCGACAAATTGAACGGGTCGCTCAGCCTCGTCAGCACGAGTTCCGTCAGCGGCGCCATCACCAGGAGACGGTCATCGGCTCAGGATCAACTGACGGGCTCGCTCAACTACGACATGAATATCCCTCAAAAGAAGGGATTGAAGCCCTTCACGTGGGTACCCGGGGTCAAGCAGATTCAGGATTCAGAGTTCTTTTACCTTCCGAGCACCCTGAGATACCGTCTCCAGTTTACCCGACAGCTCCGAGATCAGCAGGACTTCTCGGCTGTCGCCGGGGACACCCTAGATGTCATCAGGACGGATACAGAAAGCTTCAACCTGAATGAGAACTACGAGATCAAGTTCCTCCCATTTAGGAGTCTAACGACAGATTACAAGATGGCGGTTACTCGGGACCTGCGTGAGTCCCTGCATTTCACGGGACTGCAGTTTGGACGTGAGATCGGTCGGACCCAGACATTCACCGCCGGTTTCACACCCAAGATCCTCCGATGGTTGACGACCAACATGCAGTATAACGCGAATTACAAGGAGAACATCGAGACGGGTGGACAGCAGACGCCTGTTGGCAACTCGCGTCGTGGACTGACAGTCAGCACTCAGAACCAGGCGAACCTCCGCCTTGGCTTCAACCTGCCCGCCCTCTTCCGACCCCTTGTGAGAAAAGGCAACATCCTCAAATTTATCGGAACAGCCGGGTCTGCTATCTCAAACGTGAACGCTCAAATCGGCCGAAACAAGACATTCAATACCTTTGGACTCAAGGGACGACCATCACTCAAGTATCAATTCGGATTCTCCGACAGCGCGCGCGTCGCCCAGTTCGGTGGCCAGTCGCTTACCCGCACGCCGACCACCAACATCGCGGATCGCGCAGACCTTTCTACGTCTGTGCGCCTGCCCCTTGGCCTGAGCCTGCAATCGGGCGTAAACTTCGGCCTCACCAGTGTGACGGGGAACTCAAGTACCGAAGACAAGAGACGGACTCTCCCTGACCTGAAGTTCAGTTGGCGAGGCCTGCACAAGGGACCCGTGTTGAGATGGCTGTGGTCCAGCGCCAACCTGACGTCGAACTTCCAGAGATCCAACACAAAGCGAGGTGAAGGGGGGTTGGACTCTCTTTCGATTACGAACGATATCCAGGATCGTCAAATGAGCCCGATGGTTTCACTCTCCACACGGTGGAAGAACGGCATGTCGACCACAGTGCAGACCAACCGGACGCGCTCGACCGATCTGCGTTACCAGCGCAACGTCCAGGCAAACGAGGATGGGAGTTTCCCGACGCTCGAAGAGCGCACGATCGGGACAACAGTGACAAGTACGGGCAACCTCAGGACGCAGTTGCGATATTCCATCAAACCGAAGATATTCGAGTCACTCCAGAGCAACATCGATCTCGACTTTACTTTCCAAACGTCTGAGAACCGACAGATCGAACGTCCCCGTCTCGTGGCCGAGCCCGAGCCAGGCGAAGAGCCGCAGGACGAGATCGTTCGGCGAGACGAAAGTACATGGTCAGGACAGGTCGGCGCACAGTACCGATTCAGCGAGAACTTCACAGGTGGGTTTTCTTTCCGTCACGAGCGGCGCAGGGACAAGCTCAGGGAACTGACGAACATCACCTATGAATTCCGGCTGTTCGGGGAGATCGAATTCAACTAGAGACGAAGGTGTCGTTTGTTTACCTTCAATCGAAACGAACAGATTGCCATCCTGATCCTGACAGCCCTCTTGGTCGTCGGTTCGATCGTATCCACAATCGACTACTTCTGGCCCGACCGAATCGAAGATTTCGCTGTTCGTAAAGCGGCAATCCCGGTGCCGGATATCCAGACGGAAGAAACCTCCCACGTGCTCGGTCCCATCGATGTGAATACGGCGGCGGCGAAGGAGCTGAAGGCCCTTCCCCTGATCGGGCAGAAGACAGCGGATCGGATCTTGGCGTATCGTGCAGAGAAAGGTCCATTCAAGACTATCCCTGATCTGGCAGCCGTTCACGGAATCGGTGCAAAGACGGTCGAGAAACTCCGGCCACTCGTCACACTGGGGTCATCGTGAGTCTCATCGGCATTCACACATCTGATGGTGTGGTAAGGACGTGCAGCGTCGGCGATAACGGCAAACTGGAATACACAGATTGCGCGGATGTAGAGACCTCATTTACAATCGATGACTTCCTGTCACCTGCTGAGCGTTTCGCACCCGAGATTTCAAACTGCCTTCGCGACCGTAATCAGCCCGTTTCTGTTTCGCTCCCCGGCGGGGCCTTTCAAACCCGACGTGTCCCCCTGGAGGTTGCCGAGGAGGTCGACCGCCGCAGCCAGGTCGACTGGGAAGTGGGCCAGACTCTTGCGGCTCGTAAAGGAGACTATTCAGTCGAATACGCGGTCCGGGGCAGCTCGGCGATCTGGATCGCGATCTCTCACAGGTGCATCGAGGCGATCACCTTGGCCTTTGAGACGTGCGGCGTCTCGGTGGCCAGCATATGTGCGGGGCCAGTCGCGCTCCTGCAGGTCCTGGTCCGCGAGCATCCAGTCGGTGCGGCTACCGCAATCCTTGCGGAGTCGGGATGGGTCTCTACCGTCGTGATCGAAGACAGTGCTCTTGTATCCCTTACGACAGATCGTGCCGCGGAACATGCGAGGCGGGATGAGAGATCTGAGCTACGCGAGTTCGCGAGCGGGCAAACAGCCCAACCATCTGTAGACGTGCCTGTGCCTGTCTATTACGTGGGCAGAACGGATCTACTGACAGACAGCTGCTCTGTATCTAACGGTTCACGCGCGTTGCTTCCTCCAGCGGGAAAGCGTGACAACAGGGAGAAGGACACCCTAACCACGGTCGCATACGGTGCGGCCTTGCTTGCAATAAGCGAGAAACCAATATGACCACAGCTCTTTACCCGGGTACGTTTGATCCAATGACTTATGGTCACCTGGATCTGGCGACCCGTGCGCTCAAGATCTTCGACTGCGTTGTGGTCGCGATCGGTGTGAACCCGCAGAAGAATCCCATCTTCAGCGTCGAGGAGCGTTCGGATATGATTCGGACCGCCCTCAACGATGACCGCATCGAGGTCGATTCATACGAGGGTCTCACGGTCCATTACGCTGCCAGACGGGGCATCCACACGGTGATCCGCAGCCTCCGCACCCTTGATGAGTTCGAGTCCGAGATCGCCATGACAACGGCCAACCGACTTCTCCTACCCGAGTTTGAGAGCGTCTACCTGGCGCCAAGTGCCCAGTACGCACACATCAGTTCGACACTTGTTCGAGAGATCGCCCAGTTTGGCGGCGATCTCTCTCCCTTTGTCCCGCCGCACATCCGATCACGACTGGTGGAAACGTTTTCAAGGTCGTAGATCCAGGTCACCTTGCAGGGCCACGGTGACGTGACTATAGTTGCACATCATGTTCGTCGATCAAGTCAAAATGTATGTTCGCTCGGGTGCCGGTGGGGATGGATGCAAGAGCTTCCGACGGGAAAAGTTCGTGCCCCACGGAGGACCCGATGGCGGGGACGGTGGTACCGGTGGCGACGTTGTATGTGTTGTTGAGCCGCATCTCGCGACGCTGCTCGATCATCGCTATCAACAACACGCGAACGCCGGACGGGGCGAGCACGGGAAGGGGAAGAACCGAACTGGGAGCAACGGTGAGGACTGTGTCCTGGCGGTCCCCCCCGGGACGGTCATCAAGAACGCGGAATCAGGAGATATCCTTGCCGACCTGACAGATCCGGGTGAACGTGTTGTGATCGCTCCCGGTGGCCGAGGAGGCCGTGGTAACGCACGGTTTGCGACCCCCACCAACCGTGCCCCCGAGCGTGCAGAACCGGGTGGGGCAGGCTTGGAAATGGAGGTGGAACTCGAACTCAAGCTGATTGCTGATGTCGGTCTTGTTGGTCATCCGAATGCGGGCAAGTCCACCCTCCTCTCTCGGGTATCTGCGGCACATCCCAAGATCGCAGACTACCCCTTCACGACACTCCAGCCAAACCTCGGGATCGTGCCATACGAAGACTTCGGGAGCTTTGTAGTCGCTGACATCCCCGGACTCATCGAAGGCGCACACGAAGGGAAGGGATTGGGATTCCAGTTTCTACGGCACGTCGAGCGCACCCGAGTTCTTCTCTTTATGGTCGACATCTCCAGCCCGGACCCTGTTGGCGATCTGGAGATCCTCCGGGCAGAGCTTGAGCAGTTCAGCCCGGCTCTCCTGAAGAAACCTGCTCTCCTTGCCGCGACAAAGATCGATGCCGTCCCACCAGAGGAGCGGAACACCACCCACGTTGGCGACCACGAGGCAATCCCCATCTCATCTGTCACGGGCGAGGGATTGCCAAAGCTCATGCACGCATTGGGTGACATCGTACGAGACAGCAGGGCGCTGGATGAATGAAAACATTGGGGACTGGCTTGCTCTGCCCTCACTCTCCGGACAGAAGAACAGGATTGTCGCCTGTCTGTCTCACCACACGGGAACTCACGTAGACACGATTGCCAGCGAGATACGGCTTCCCCCTCGCGAAATTCTGTCGACACTGCTCACGCTGGAACTCTCCTCGCACGTGAATCAGCTCCCCGGCAAGCACTTCACCCCTAAAAACTAAACGGGTCGACCGCTCAGCGATCCACCCGTTTTACGACAACATCACCTCTTGCAGGACCAGCCTCAGCTTGAGGAGTCTGCCCCCTCCTGATGCACCTTTTCTGGCTCCGACCAGGACCCCAGGAGTCGAGACACCGCGTCCTCCTAAGCCCGGGTATCCGACATCTCTAACTGCTCACTTCGACTTAGCCCCCTGAGTTCCCTCGGCGAGATCCGGTGCAGAGTCTACCTGCGTGGGTTCATCGACAGGTGTCACGCCAAGCTTCTGAATCCTCACGACAAACTGGTTCTTTTGGTTGTCAAGCCTGTCGATACCGGCGATGATTTCCTTATGATCTCATTCCCGCTTGGCCTCTGTCGCTGCCCTGAGCTGAGCTGAGGCACCGATTGTTTGAGTGGGCCTGACGTCTCGAAGTAGCGTATACACCACGAACAGAAGGTTACACAGCCCTGCAGCATCCAGGACACGGACCTGCCTCGCAATTGACGGGGATTACCAACTGCAGCACAGGATCCAGTTACAGGACCTGCACGCCAAACACATAATAATTATAAAGATAGCCTCTACTTTCGTCAACGGATGCACCCACGAACCACGAACGCATAGAGACCAGGGATGTTCAAGGCCTGATAGAAACCAGGGATGTTCAAGGCCTGTCTGTTAACCCCACAATCGGGCACTTCAGTGACGACAACCTTTTTCACAGCCACATTGCTCTTCATGACATCCCCTGTCCCGGCCGCTGTTGAGCCGGTCACCATCGATTCTCTACTTGCTGTGGTTGCGGACACCGCTCTGTCGTTCCAGACCCGAAGCGATGCGTCCAAAGCCGCGGCTCGTAAGGATGCATCGGGTCACTCGGATGCAGCACGCGCCCGGCTTCTGATGAGCGCCCCTTCACCCGGCAATCTCGTTGCTGCCCAGAGTTCCGCGAAGCGAGCGCTGAAGTGGGATCGGCATAACGCCGAATACATCGGTCTCATGTCACGTCTCCTCTGGCGGATCGGTCGCCGCACCAGCTCACTTGGCTATGCGGAGCGTGCCATCAAGGCCAACCCGAACCACCCGGTGGGATATTACTGGTCTGGACGGTTCCACTTTTGGGAGACGATGAAGTATCTCTGGATGAGTCGGGTGGAAACCAACACAGACAGCCGAGGCGTTACTCGATCCCATCGAATCGAGATGAGAAGGTGGGGAGAAGAAGCCAGAGAGAGGGCGGAATCAGCGTTCACACACGTGCTCCGTCTCGATCCCGGACACACGGCTGCACGTCGCTACCTCGGTCTGATCTACTACCAGACACGACGCCCAGAAGAGCTCCGTGAACTCTTCAGGTCGGTTGTCCTCGAGGCCCCGGACGACCCGCTCGGACATTTTACGATCGGGATGTCCTACCACCTCGACCGCGACTACGAAAGGGCATACAGGGCCTACAACAAGGGCCTTCACCGGATGCCTGCCGAGCAGCAGCGATTTATGCTTGCGGTCTTCACCGACAACAGCACGGATACACTTGAATCCCTACCTGACATGAAGACATTGCAGCGATTCTGGACGGGTAAGAACCCCCTCTATATGTCACCCGTAAACGAGCGGATGCTTGAGCAATGCCGTCGCGTAACCTACGTCAATCTGCGGTATGGGGATCCAGAGAAGGGCATTGCCGGTTGGACAACCGATCGCGGACAGGCCTTTATCCGCTTCGGCGATCCAATCGCACTTCAGGCACGTCCCCCGGAGATGAACACCGGCATAGACGATCCGATTGTGCTGCAAAGGAATCAGTTCTACGAAAAGTGGTGGTTCGGAAAGACCAGCGATCAGTACCAATTCGGGAAAGAACTGTGGGAGTACGAAGACTTCATCTTGATCTTCGACAACACGGACACACGAGACTCCTGGAAATTCAGGATCGCCTCGCTTGACGGCGCCATCATCGGATTGGATGATCTCGTCGAACGTGTCCCAGAACGCTTTGTGGACCCCTTCAAGGACAGACGCTTTCCCGTTCCGTATCAGGTCGGCCAGTTCCGGGGCAAATCGGGACAGTCACGAATAGAGATCTACTATGCCATTCCCTCGACCAAGGTTGAAACAGAAAAATCGAAGGGTACTGCGGTTGTTGACTTGACGAAGGGGTTATTCCTGTTCACCACCGATTGGGACACGCTGGACATTCAGAAGACTGCAGTCGACCGTCTCGCCTGGATCAAGGATAGAGGCGTGGGTGATGGCTACTTGCTGTCCGGGGAGGTACTCAACCTGGCGCCCGGGGAATACCACATTGCTGGCGAAGTGATGGGCAGGAAGAGCGAGGGTGTCGGTGGCTTCAAGACAAGATTGCCAGTGCGGGTCTTCTCCCGCGACACACTCGAAATCAGCGATATCCTGCTGGCAAGGCGCGTGATCGAAAAACCTGAACGGCCCTTCGGGAGAGAGCGATTTGTGATCCTCCCCAACCCGGTCAAGACGACACCGCGCAGCAGGAAAGCTTACTTCTACTTCGAAATCTACAACCTGACTCGGGATGCCTTCGGCAGGACGAGTTACAAGATCACCTATCAAACCAAACCCGTTCCGACGGACGATGATGAGACAAATCCGGATTGGGTCACTGCTGTCACTCAGGAGGTCATCGGAGATCACAGTTGGGAGCCGGTGTATCTTGCATTGGACTTGCAGGAAGCGAAGCCGGGCCTACGCGACTTCCGTGTTCTCATCGAAGATTCACTCTCCTCGGAAACCGCCTCGGCCTCCACGCAGTATCGTATCCGCTGGTAAACAAGAAAACGGGAGTGCCAAGGCACTCCCGTTCCATCTACCGAAGTTCTGCGATACCTGATCAGAATCTTCGCATCAAGCTGACAATCTTCCCGGCAATCCGAAACTCCTGGTGGGAATCGACGATGATCGGCTCGTAGGTCTCGTTTTCGGCTACCAGCTCTACACCATCGCCATCGACATGGTAGCGCTTGACCGTCGCCTCACCGTCGATGATCGCAACGATGATCTCGCCCTGATTGGCTGTCGTCTGGTAACGGGCCAGCACATAGTCGCCGTCCAGGATTCCCACGTTTACCATGCTGTCTCCCTCAACCTGCAGCGCGAACACCTCGCTACCAGGGGCAAAGCTACCGTCGACTGCGATTGTCTCCTCAAAATTCTCGATCGCCAGGATAGGCTCACCTGCCGCCACGCGCCCAATCAGCGGCACCTCGCGTATGTCAGCAGTGATTGCATTAGGAACCTCGCGATCCATCTGTTCCGTTAACTCTATCCCACGCGAGAGCATCGGACGGCGGAGAATATGGCCCTTCTTCTCCAACGCAGCGAGTGTCGTTCTCACCCCGTTGGTAGAGGCGATCTCAAAGCGATCCATGATCTCCCGGATCGTCGGGGGGTATCCTTTGTCGCGTATCGTTGCCGCGATAAATTCGTATATCTCCCGTTGCCGGTCCGTTAGTTCCCTTGGCATATGTGTGTCCTCACATTCGGTCGTGTTGATAACCTCAATACCTGCACACCCGAATATAGTGCACATCTGTTCATATGTCAATGCTCGAAACGTGCCAATCCTTGACAGCTTTCTATGACACCTATATGTTCACAACATGTTGAATTTTCGAGAACTACGACATCGAGATGATGCTTGAAACGACTACGCTTCGAAAGCTGGACGCCCTTCCGGTGGCACGGTATCGGTATCGACATCCCGATAGAGTGGAATCCGGGAAAGATCGTCGGTGATCCCAAATCGGGGAATGTACGACTCGATGATGCAGAAATGATCCGGGTCGAGTTGGAGTGGAAGAGCGCCGCTGGCGCCGATCACGTCGGCCAGATCGTCGATCGATACATCGAGGGTCTGGCCAAGACGGCGCAGAAAGAGAAGCGTGCTCTGAACGTGGAACGTGGTACTGACACGCTCGATCTGGATCATCTGCCCTTCGAGGAAATCGCATATTTCTCGTGGAGATCCAGCTTCGATATCCACACACTCGCCTGCTACAGCGACCTCTCCGACAGGATGTTCTTCGTACGCGTCATGGCTAAACCCGATGAAGACGCTACGGAACTCCTGCAGCGCCTCTACGACTCTCTGTCCGACACGGCCACTGAGGCCAGTCAGGCGTGGTCTCTATTTGGTCTTCAGGTGACATCGCCTGCAGGCTACGGACTCGAAGAGTACGATCTCAAGTCGGGTCATATTCGTCTCCAATTCAGCTCAGGGAAATCCATCCTCCAAGTGGACCGGTTGAGTCTGGCGAGCACACTGCTTCGTGAGGTGGCCCTCGAAGAATGGTATGCGGCCTTCTTCGCGAAGGATCTTCGCTACATCAACTACGAAGTTGCCCTGGCACCGGATCTGGGCGATGACGGCATCTCAATAGAGGGCGAACCGAAGAGTCGATCACAGAGCATTCTGCAGCCCCTCCCCTTCTGGGACGCACGGCCACGGCGATCATATCGGGCACGCTCGTGGCTGGACGAATCAGAAAATCGTATCCTTGCCGTTCAATCTTTCTGGAAATCGGAAGACGAGGCACCTGACATCGATGCCGTCAGCAGGTCAGCGGGTGCCGGAGCGTCTGATAACGCCATCGCTGCAAGTTGATCCCGGGCTTGATGGGACAGTCCATACAATCGATCACGAGCACGCTACCACACCGTATCTATAAACTTTATCCGATCGGGGCAAGGCATTGTGCGGTTCCATCGCCAAGATCCCGGACTAGAGGACCGATGCTCCGCAAACAACCGAAGATCGGCCGCGAGGCTATGCTCAAGTCGAAGCCGGCCCGGAATGAAGCCTTGCCCTGGGAGAAGAACGAAAACGATGAGGTCGTGATCACGATTGAGCGTCGGAAGGACTGGAAGGCTCGGATTCTGTCGAAGATGTTCTGGATCCCAGAAAACCGGACACTGATGCTCGACCAGATCGGCGCGCAGGTATGGGATATGTGTGATGGGAAGACCTCCGTCGATGCGATGATTCGTAAACTAAGTAACGAGCACAAGCTGAACCTCAAGGA
>CAYYGZ010000120.1:0-14032 GCA_964471275.1 uncultured bacterium
GATGTCAATTTTCCACGTAACCGTAATGAATACAAGGAAATACGATGCAGCTCCAACAGAACATCCTTGCACACAAAGACGAAATTCGTTCGAAATAGAGAACAGATCAGTTCAGCGAGGACTGCCCGAATGCTTGGGCGAAGGAAAGAAAATCGACATAATCGATGGCGCCGTTCCCGTCGAGATCGAAACGACCATCGAATGAGGAATCCGATGATGCGGTCCCAAAAGCCTGAGCAAAGAGCAGAAAATCACTGAAGCCGACGAATCCGTCGGAATCGAAATCGGATAACGCAATCGTCGATGCGGGCAGGGCCGACCCAAAGGGGCGTGTCCGGACCAGGATAGCTCTGGGTCCTTCCCCGAGCTTGTAAGACGCGATCGTCACGAAGGTCTCGGTATCGATCACCACGAGGTCATTCGAGCTGGAATTCGTAACGTAGATGCGCCGACCATCCTCGGAGAGCGTGAGTCCTCGTGTATTGGCGCCTGCAGGCAACACTTTGAGCGTGCGGACGAGCCTTCGTTCTGCCGCGTCCATAACGAGTAGATTCCCGCCGTCATGGTCGGTGGCATAGATCGTGGCGCCGTCGGGTGACACGACGATACAGAAAACCCCGGCGGGCGTCGGTACAAGCTCCTCACTGCCATCGGCAAGATCGACCACGCTGATTCCGCCTTCGAACCCGGCGACATACATCGTCGCACCGTCTGGCGACACAGCCAACGAGCGGGGTGAATCCAGTACGTCGATCCTGTCCGTCACCGTCCCGGCAACAGGATCGACGACGAAGACCTTCGCCGCACCGATATCCGACGCATACAGCGTTTCACCATCCGGTGAAATGGCCAATCCGAAGGGCCCATCTACAAGCCCGCTCAGATTGATCCGGCTCACCTCGCGCAGAGCGTCCGCGTCGATCACCGAGATACTCCTGGCGTCAGAGTTCGTAACAAACACGCGCTCCCCGTTCGGGCTGATCGCCATGTCCAGGGGGCCAAAACCGACGTTTATCGTCGCCAGAAGCTCGTGCGTGGTCGTGGAAATCGCGGTAACGGTTCGCGAAGTCTGTGAACCAAAACCCGTGTTCGCTATGAAGAGCGTCTCCTGATCTGGCGTAATCACTGCATCGTGAGGTGTATCTCCGGTCACGATTCGCGCGACTTCCTGGCCATTCCCTGAGTCCAGGGCGGAAAGCACGCTCGATCCGCTCATAACTACATAAATGACAGGCTCACCGGTTAACGCGATCACATCGAAACTCAGCGGCGTTTCTTCCGTGGGCGGAAAGGCAGTCACGTTCCCGTCGTCATCCGTAGCGATAATCTGGTATTCCACTCGTGCCCCGGGCGGGGCTCCCGGGATCTCTGACACCCACGCGTTCCCGGCTTCGTTGAACATGGCGACATCCACAAAACCGGAGCCACTCACCTGATACCGCAGGACAGCAGATACGATCTCGCCTTCGTCCGAGATGGACAACTGGATGCTGTAGGGGCCGCGGGAGTCGGGAGTACTGACTGGAAGCTGCATGTTCGTGAGTTGTGGAAAACCCGGGACCGTCAGCCCCAGGACAAAGTCGATGGGACCGACAACGCGCCCGGCCTCGACGGTCAATGTCTGCGCGACCGACAGCCGATCGACGTTATCGTAGAATTCGTCGTCAAAGCGGGCCGCAAGACGCGTGAAGATTCCACCGAAGTTCTCAGCGGAAACAGAGCCACCGACCGGCTCGATCCCCACACGGTATTGCCCGGGGGGGAGACCGGAGATCTCGTACCGACCGTCTCCGTCTCGGCCTTTGTTGTTCCCGGCAGCACCGCTGAGCGCACTCACGGTGAAGTTCCCGGAAGACACATCGTAGGCGACTACGTGAACGCCGAACACGGACGTGCTGTCCCGGTTCGTCACTTGCCCGGTTATTGTGCCCAACTGCGTCGCGGAGGCACTGGGATACAGATGCGTAGCGCCAGCGATGTCATCGACCTCGAGTGTACGCGCGACGCCCGGGGCCTGCTGCGATGCGAACGGATTCATCGTCGGCCGGATTGAAGTCGGTCCGGCAAGCGGCGTATGGTCCAGGCCGATCAGATGCCCGATCTCGTGAGTCATCACGTCCTGAAGATCCACCGGTCCAGGACCAGGAAACACCTCGGTTACCGAGAACTCGAAATCACGGCCGTTGAACGTTATGTCCGAATCTGAAATGCGGCCCTGATCATCCCAGTTGATCGTCGTGATCGCGATCACGCCGGATCCTGCGGGAACGCCGATCTCGACACCGGACCGGTCAAAGCTTATCACGTTGTCCCGGTCCGTGCTCGACTTCACGAAATTCCCGGATCCTGCGTTCACAAACTGCAGTTCGCTCGTCTCGACATTCTCCCACGCCCGAAAGCTCGCAGCCACAATACGATCGATGTCGCGGCTGTTGAAGGGGAAGCTTCTGGTGTTGACGAAATACGCGAGACCATTCCGGGCTTCGGCCGCGGACCACGATACGGAGACGATTCGTCCGAAATCATTGATCTCGATCTGGGGGACAAAACCGGATCCGCGAAGCGGAACGAGAAGGAGGGCAACTAAGAGGATAGCAGGAAGAAGTCGCTTCATAACGGCTGGATCAATCGCTCTTGATGAGGACAGGCTCCGGGTGTTTGGAATCCACGCGCCAGACCTCGTACCGACCGTCCAGATCCAGATCGGCCTCGGCAAGCGCAACGTATCGATCGCCCTGATCGATCACGACATACTCGAACACCCCCGGCATATCGTCCCAACGGAGGACATCACTCGTGTTACCACGATCTGAAGAGAGATAGGTTCCGTATTCCTCGAAGTATGCAAGTTGCAGCGTGTGTATCGTCTGGAGCGTCATCCTGGCGCGTGCACGCTCCCGCTCAACCAGAGTTTGCGTGGTGAACCGGTAGACCAGCATATAGCAGATCAGGGCAGTCATCACGACCGCCAGCGACGTATTCCTAACAAGCACTCGGTCTTCAAGTAAGTTCACTTGGCACTCTCGTCTTGCACATCATCTACGCCAGGGCCGACTGAAAACCGTGTTTCGGATACGGTTTCCCAGCGAGCTTTCACATCGATCGTGTCGATCCTGGAGAGCAGGGCTTCTGCGTGCACGAACGGGTGTGTCGACCCGGCAAACCAGACACCGTCATCGTCGCGATCCAGAAAACCGTGAAGACTGTAGATACCGGGAACCAGCTCGACCATCTGGAAGGTGGAATCACCCGCTGCGACTCGAACGTTCGCAGACGCCGCGACATCGATACCGTCGACGGTCAGGATCACGGGTAGAGTGTCCGGCTCAACGGTTCCGCTCACCATCCCGAGATCGCGCGACACGACTGTCTCCAACACGATATCGCTGATTCGGCCGGACACGTTGCCGACCAGGTCTCTGATGGCCGACGGATTCAACCGTAGTCGAACGGTGCCACCGGGCAGTCTCTGCGTCGGTTGAAATACCAGGACATTCGGCGCGTGCAGCGTCGACTTGCCCTGCGGGGACAGGGTGCTGTCGGCGATTGTCCAGAGCGGCGTGCCCGCGTCTGGTACGATTGCCTCGTCAAACGTAAGCACGATTCCGGTCTCTGCAGAAGTGGCCTGGCCTTCGCGTGGCCGGATGTGAGCAAGAACCGGTCCCTGTTTGTCTGCACGACCATCCCCCTTGAAGGTCAGCGTGGTATCTCTGATGGAAACATTCGCGAAGGCGTCCGTGACACGCGCGACCTTGATCTGATACTCGGCACCCTCCTCCTGTGCATCGGTGACCAGATATACAATGCTGGAATCCGCTGCATCGACATACACCTCACAGACCGCCAGGGAGCCCTTCGAGGACGTGATCGACGCCTGGATGGGCAGAACGACAGGCTCGTCCATTTTGAGTCGTATACGACGGTTGTCGATCGTTCGCGCTGTCACAGGTCGTGGTGGTACCGAATCGCGGCTGACCAGCTGCACGTCAGTCATCCGAATTCTGTCCGTAATCTGCAGATCTACATCTTCAGATGCGATCGCCAATCGCTCCTCACCGGGATCATAGGTCTGGTCGGCGTCGGCATCATCATACGCATACACGCGGTATTGCCCCCTGGCGAGACCGGGAAAGGTGAAATCCCCCCCTTTGCCCGCCTGTGTCACGTAAGGTGCGCGAGAAGCGGGGTCGGCGATAGACTCCGGGGAGAGCGGGAAGGCGATCACCTGGGTGGGTCGACCCGAACCGCCCCTGATCCTGCCCGTGATTTCGCCTCGATGGATCGTCTCGCCCGTCGAGAACGTGAAATCATACGAGGAGACCATCGTGTTCCGATACACGTCCCATCCTTCCGCCCCGATGCTGAACCGATAGGTCCGGTCAGCCGCCAACGAGTCTCCCGGCCGGATCAGAAGCCGACTTCCCTTCCAGCTGAAGCGCAGGGCTTCGAACTCGCGGGGAGACAGGAACACCGATCGTTCGACAGACTTCCGATCCATCGGCTCGCTGAATCGAATCTCTACAATCGCTCCACGATCGACAGAAACGGATTTGTCCGCAGGGATGGTGGAAACGACGGATGGGGGCGTGCGATCAGGTGGCCCCCCCGAAGGCGGTGCCTGGCTTGCACATCTCGGAAACAAGAGAAGCGCGGCAAGGACCGCGCTGTTGATCGACCTAGACAGCATGGGTCATCCTGCATCAGGCGCGTGGGTGTGCTTGTCGATACGCGTCCTTCAAACGCTCGACGCTGACGTGTGTGTAGATCTGAGTGGTGGAAAGGCTCGCGTGGCCCAGCATCTCCTTCACAGCGTTCAGATCGGCCCCCGCGTCCAACAGGTGTGTGGCAAAAGAATGCCTGAGCGCGTGGGGGCCGAGCTTCCTGCCAGTCGCTTCGCCCAGATACTTGGACACCCGACTCTGTACTCCGCTCGGACTCAGCGGTTCGCCCTTCCTTGTCACAAAGAGCGAGCCGCTGCCCTGTGCCGATTTCATCCGTGATCGACGGTCTGCATAGGCGGTTAACGCTTGTTTGGCAGATCGTCCGACGGGCACAATCCGGTCCTTCCCTCCCTTGCCCCTAACACGGATCGTCCCTGCGGTCGTATCGACGGTATCGCGTTGCAGCCCGACCAGCTCTCGCAAACGGAGTCCAGAACTGTAGAACAGCTCCAGAATCGCTCGATCTCGTAACCCGATGAATGACTTGGCGTCAGGCGCCTCGAGCGTTCGGCGAATTTCATCGACATCGAGATGTTCAGGGAGACGTTTCTCAGCCTTGGGGGGCGAGACCTGCAGCGCCGGGTTCCGATCGAGACGACCATCGACGCAAAGAAAGGAGAGAAAGGTACGGAGGGATGAAAGCTTACGGGCAATCGACGTGCGGCTGAACTTCTGAACGTGCAATGCGCCCAGGAACGCACGGACCGAATTCTTATCCAGATCGTTCAGCGGCCGGTCCGGGAATCGCTCATCGCAGAAAGCTCGAAACTGATCGAGATCCTTCTGATAAGCAAGACAGGTGTGATCCGAAAGACGCCGTTCCTTCGACAGGTGTGCGATAAAGTCGACAATCTCGGCGTTCACATTGGCCTCGTCAGGATTTGGTGGATGCACCTCGCCGGCCGCGTCTCCGCGTCGGCCCATGTTCTTCCATGAGCTGCTCGCAGGCGGCCTGATCGAGTGTTGCCGGGTCGGTACCTTTTGGGATACGGTAGTTATCCTTCCCCTTCTTGATGTAGGGGCCGTATCGTCCGTTAAGGATCTGAATCTCGCCGAACTCCTTGATCACGTTCTTGGTCTTGTTCTCGCGACCATCCTTGATGATCTCGAGAGCCTCTTCGAGCGTGATGGTGGCAGGATTCGCACCGTTCAGAGAGTAGAATTCGCGACCGGTCCGTACGTAGTAACCGTATCGCCCGTGATTGATCTGGATCTCATCTTTTGCGCCCTCCTCGGTCAGATGACGGGGATACATGAAATACCCAAGCGCCTCATCCAACGTCACTTCGTAGATGTTCTTGTCTGCGGGGATCGAGGCGAACAGCGGCTTCTCTTCGTCCTCGCGCGTGCCTATCTGGATCATGGGGCCGAACTTGCCCAGACGCACGCTCACCGGCCGCTTGGTGGTTGGGTCGGTACCCAGTTCCTGCACCCTTCGCGCTTCGCTCGGATCGACGTTCTTTTCCTTGTCCTTCACAACATCGATGAACGGAGGATAGAAGGACCGCATCATCTCCTTCCAACCCCGCTTGCCATCGGCGATCTCGTCGAAATCGTCCTCAATTCGAGTCGTAAAACCGAGATCGACGATGTCCGGAAAATGCTTCACCAGGAAGTCATTTACAACCTCGCCTGTTGCCGTCGGTTTGAGCTTGCGATCATTCGTTCGCTCCACATACCCGCGATCCTGAATCGTGGAAATCGTGGGAGCGTATGTCGACGGTCGACCGATTCCTTCTGACTCCAGCTTCTTCACGAGTGACGCCTCCGTATACCGGGGAGGCGGCTTCGTAAAGTTCTGATCCAGATGGAGGGTCTCGAGCGGCAGCTTTTGCCCAACCTCGACCTTTGGTAGGATCACGTCCTGATCGTCCAGTGCCGCGTCAGGATCATCGGAACCTTCCGTATAGGCCTTCAGGAATCCCGCGAACAGAATCCGCTGACCCTTCGTTTCAAACAACAGTTCACGATCCCGGCCCGCTTCGATCTTAAGTGTCGTGCGAAGGATCTTGGCTTCTTCCATCTGCGTGGCCAGCGTTCGCTTCCAGATCAGATCATACAGCTTGAATTGCTGCGGCGTCAGATGATCCTTCATGTCGCTCGGCTTCATCGAGAGATCCGAGGGTCGAATCGCTTCGTGCGCTTCCTGTGCACCTTTCGTCGTTGATTTGAACTTCCGAGGAGTCGAAACGGCATATTCGTCTCCATACTCCTGCTTGATCACCTGATTTGCCTGCGTCAGCGCCTCATCGGACAGGTTCACCGAATCCGTTCGCATATAGGTAATCAGACCACCCTCGTAGCCTGGAATCTCAAAGTTACCTTCGTAGAGCTGCTGGGCGATCCGCATCGTCTGGGCAACAGAGAAGGACAGCTTCCGCGACGCCTCCTGCTGGAGGGTAGACGTGATGAACGGCGCAACGGGCTTTCGTACACCCTCTCGCTCCACCACCTCCTTTACATCAAATGTCGCCGCCTTTGCGCTCGCGTCGATCTCTTTCGCCGCATCTTCGTCCGGCACTTTCCTCTGCTTGCCGTCGATCCGCGTGAGATCCGCGGAGAGCTTCGGATCTCCGAAGTCCGCCTTGATCTTCCAGAATTCCTCCGGGTTGAACGCCCTGATCTCGCGTTCGCGATCGACCAGAATTCGCACAGCGACGCTCTGAACACGACCCGCCGACAACCCGCCTTTGATCTTGCGCCAGAGCAACGGAGACAGCTTATAGCCTACGGCGCGATCCAGAATCCGGCGTGCCTGCTGCGCGTCGACGAGCGCCTGGTCCACCTCGCGAGGGTTGGCCAGTGCCTCCTCGATCGCCCGCTTCGTGATCTCGTGGAAAACGATACGGTGGATCGTCTGGTTCTTGAGCTTCAGTGCGGAGATGAGATGCCACGAAATCGATTCACCCTCTCGGTCCTCATCCGTCGCGAGATATACGGTCGTATCCTTGTCAATATCCTTTCGGAGCTCTCGAATCACCTTCTTCTTGTCGGTTGGCACCTCGTAATTCGGTGCAAAATCTGCCTCGGGATCGAAACCGAGCTCCTTTGACGGCAGGTCACGAATATGCCCCATCGAGGCCACGACCTTGAAGTCCTTGCCGACGAAATTGCCGATCGTACGCGCTTTGGCAGGCGACTCGACAATGATCAGATTCTTTGCCATTTTGGGTCCTCAAGGAAGTCAGCCGGCGTCGATGCCCGGCATCTTCGAGCTCGTGCGCAGTCCATTATCGTCTGTGTGAAAGGTTGAGATACAGGCAAGTGCCGCCTGTTGGCAGGCGATGCAAAAAATAGGAGTGGTCATCGACCAAGTCAAGGCCCACCCGCAAAGACATACGGCAAGTGTTTATTTTTTATACGCTTACAATATCATAACTGTACGACCGCACTGACCGTCTGCCGGATGTTATGTCCTTTCTCGGGTTTCGCCGGACATTAGCGAGAGTTCGATAGCCAGACAGACGAGGGCCGCGATCAGGAAGACCCGCCAGAGTTCCGATCCGTGGCGGTGATCGGCAACAACTCGGGCGAGGTCTTCATCCGGATCGACAAAGAGGACATCAGCGCCGTGAAACGCCCTGCTGATTACGGCATCCGCGACGGGGACTAGGTTCCCTTCGCGACTGTTGGTCTGAGCCGCAAAACGATCAACGATCCGTTCACCTGCGGAAATCTCCCACACACCGGGAAGATCCACATTCTCGACAGCCCAGTAGGCTCTCTCGCCCAACTGCTGTGCCCAAACCGTCCGCAGCGGCCCCTTCGGCGGCTGTATCACGGCCTCGCGTGCACGTATCACCTTTGCCGGGCGCACGGCTTTGCGTCCGACGATCACGTCATCGGCCCCGAAGCTCCCCGTCGCCAGATACCGAACAGCGCGATGCAGAAACGGCGCGAAGAAACCGGTCACGGGCAGATCCGACCATTCGAGAGCGGTGTGCGACAACAGAACCATCGCACGGCCTTGCCCAAGTCGATTCTCCACGAGCGCAGGAGATCCTGCGGTAAAGTCCAGAACAGATCTCGATTCACCCTCGATGCGAGCAACGTAGTTCACGTAGAACCGCGGGCTTCGGATGTCTTCCTTTACGAGCGATCCCAGAACGGGGTGGTCGGCACCAGACGGTTCAAAACCCGTATACCTCTGTCCCGAACGGTCACCGGAAACACCGGTCACGGACATCGGGCAGAGTGTTGGAAAGACCTGCTCATTATATACCCGGAGGTCGACACCTTCGCCGAGGAGCACGAACAGCCCCGCACCTCGAGAGACACGCCGACGTATGGAGTTAACCTCTCCGCGTCCGAGCCTTCGTACGTTGCAGAGGATCATTACGTCGAGCGAGGCATAGTCTTCGGCTCCCCCCGCACCCGGTTCTATTGACGCAACTTCCAAACCGGCCGTCCCGTCGGTACCGAGTGCCTCCTGAACGTAATATCGCTCCTTTGCCTCCCCGATGACCCCCACACGGATTCGGTCGGGTATGTGAACGATGCTCGATCTCTTGTTGTCGGCAGTCAGATCGTCGTCCGGAATCTCAGCACGTATCTCCCGAGCGCCTCCTCTCTCGGGCGTATATCGGAAGGTCGCGCGTACACGTTCCCCCGGACCGATGGCTACGATCTTCTGCCCGATCCGTTGGCCATCGACAAAGGCGTAAACGGGCAGTTCGCTCACACGTTGTGCTCCGAAGTTCTCTAACTCGACGTTGATCTGGGCAGGCTTGCCGACCGTCAACAGCAGTCCGGCCGGGCGGATGGAGCGAACCGACACATTCTCCCCACCGTGCCCGGGGGGGCGAACGACATAGACCGTCGTGCCCTCAAAACCATCGTACGGATCCTGCAGCGACTCCCAACCGGCTCGAGCCAGATCGGAGAAAACGTAGAGTTCACGATTCAGCGTCTGGCTTTTGCGCAGCACCTGCCGGGCGGCGTCTACTGCGGCGACGGGGTCAGATCCGAGGAAGGAAGCCTCCACATCGGCGAGAGCAAACCGGAGTCGATCCAGTGTCACGGGATCGGATGGATATGCGCGCTCATCGTAAGGGATGACGGTTACAACATCTCGCTCGTCGAACTGGCTCAACGCCTGGCCGGCCCGGTGCTTGGCGTGGGCAAGAATCGTGCTCCCACCCTTACGATAGCGCATGCTCATCGATTGATCGATCAGCATAACCGCTGACGTTTCGCCGTGACCATTCCCAAAGGGTGTCTCGCGAATTGTTGGCCTTGCGAAGACCATAACCAGGAGGACGATCAACAGCGTTCGAATGGCGACCAAGAGCCATTGCTTGATTTGAACACGACGCATGCGATCCTGCTGAAGTGTCTGAAGCAGGGCGACGTTGCTGAACGCAATCGCCACGCTACGCCTCCGATTCAGCAGGTGAATCAGGACCGGTAACGCTGCGGCCCAGAGGCCGTGCAGCATCGTGGGGTTCGAGAAGTTCAGACCGAACAAGTCAACCTCGATCGGGGTGGGAGAAATCCAACCAGCAGAACTGCTCTGCCTTTGCAACGCAATTCAGAGATCCTTGGTTCCCGTATATAGATGGTGGCAGGCAACAAAAAAGTCTGCCCAGCATTGAGCAGACTCGACAGACTAGGCGTCAACCTTGGAGACTAGTGCTTGCTCTCTTCCTCTTCCAGAATCTGAATCGCTGATCCGCTGTCCTGGCTCTCAATCAGTCGCTGGCGAAAATCCTCTCCCTTCAACAGACGAGAGATACGGGCAAGCGCTTTGATATGTGGACCTGATACATCCATCGGTGAAACCAGAAGGAAGAAGATAAAGGTCGGCTGTCCATCCAACGAGTCGAACTCGACGCCCTCGCTCTTGATGCCGAGTACACCACCCAGCTCTTTCACAAACTCAGACTTACCGTGCGGGATGGCAATGCTGTGCCCGATTCCGGTACTCATGATCTCTTCACGCTGGAGGACAGCCTCGAGCACCTTCTCTCGATCGGTGATCTTGTCACCGACCTCAAGAACGTCGACAAGTTCTTCTAGGATCTCACGTTTGTCCTGTCCTTTCAAGCCAACCACGACTGACTTGCCGGACAGAATCTCCATCAATGTCACTGAGTCCTCCAGCCGGACAAAACCGACGGAAATCGCTGTTTACAGTAAACTTACTAGCTTTGGCTGAAAGTAAGTTTAGAGAATGACCAAGTCAAGAAAAAACACCTTGTAAGACAAGGTCTTACGCGGGACGCGGGTAGGTGTCGCGGCCCTGCGCAGGATGCATCCGATCGATCCACGTGGTCCGGGTAGGTGATCGTCTGTTGCCACCAATCGTACACGTGCTTTAGTTCTTGATCTGTAGTAAACGGGACCATCCCCGGAAGTTGAGGATACCAGATCCGGGGAACGCGTCCAGAAAGCGGGAACGAATCGCTCTGTCGATCCGTTCTTTACCTGCAGGAAGACTTCCCTCATCCATCTGGAGAGAACCATGTCGGTTTGCCGATCCCTGATTCTGCTCGTCCTGACGCAAGTCACCGTGTTGCCGGTTGCCCTGAGCGTACAAGCGGCGCCCGCTGCTATCGCAGACTCCATCTTCCAGGCAACGAACCGGTTGGATCGCGACGCTTGGCTGGGTGCGGTCGACGAAATCAACGCCCTCCTGCCCGATGCAGCTTCTGAACCGAGTATACACGCCCTGCTCGGCGCTCTGTATCTGCAACTCGGTGATAGTGACCACGCGAAGGCCGCGCTTCTGGAGGCCACACGCCTCGATACAACGCTCGAAGGGGCACACTTTGGTCTGGGCCGCGCTTACTTGGAACTGGATGGGAATCCCAGGTCGGCGATCCCGCACTTTCTGGCCGCTCTGCGCGTGGACTCAACTTATGCCGATGCGTATGCGCAGCTTGCACTCGCGCACAAACAGACAGGTAAGCGGCGTGACGCCAGACGGGCGGCAGACCGGGCGATACGTAACGAGCCCCGCCTTGCCCTTCCCTATCGAATTCTGGCCGAAACCTACGCAGAAGAAGGCAACACGGCAGCCTCACTCATCTATTTCAAACGCTACTTGGACCTGAATCCGGCAGATCAAGAAATCGCACTGACCTTCGCAAGATACCTGCTAGAGGAGGAAGACTGGAATCGGTTGTTCGAGGTAACCTCTCGACTTACGAACACAGACGCCCTGCCGCTCCTGGCGATCGCGCTGATCAGGCGGGGCGAGCACGAAGGGGCATTGCAGGCATTCCAGGACTACATCGCAACACTCGAGGAGGAAGAGGCAGCACTATACGATGACATCACGTTCGTCGGGCTCAAGCGAGAGGTGCAGGCATACCGAACCGTGCCGGGATCGGCCAAGGAGGCCTTCCTGACGCAGTTCTGGATGAGACGCGATCCCTTCAAGACTTCCGGCGGAGCCATGCGTCGTGCAGAGCATTACCACCGTGTGTGGCGGGCGAGACAGGAGTTCGGGAAGAAGAGATTCCCCTGGGACAAACGGGGAGAGGTATACATACGCTACGGCAAACCATTCTATCGCTCCACATCGAAAGACCTGAACGCGATGGTCCCCCCGGCTGCCCAGCAGGTCCAGGACCTTATGGCCTCACGGCTCTACGGAAGCGAGGCCGTGGATCGAACCTTCGTAGGCCCTGTCTACCCGATCCGTCACCAGCAGGATGCCGGTCTGTCGCTGTCGAGCAATCCGAACAGCGGAGACGGATCCCTGGGTCTCCAGAGTTGGAAACCGATAACCGCCGGGTCGGATTGGTCGACAGTCCCGTGGGAATCGTGGATCTACGTCGACATTGGCAATGGCATTGAGATCTCGTTTACGGACGAATTCCTCAGCGGCAACTACAACTTTGCCCCGATCCCGACGCTCAGCGAGGATGACATGACGCGTCTTGAATTGTCTCAGGGCTCGCCTCTCACATTCATCAGCCGAATCACGGAGTTCGCGCCCGCCGCGCTCGTTGCGCGCGTCGCATCCGAGGACCCCGAGCGCTACGACCTAGCGATCCTGGAGCCGCTCCACTTCTTCTACGAGGCACTCTCGTATCGTGGCGAGAACGGTCGAACGGATCTTCAGATCAACATCGGCCTCCCGATCGACAACGTCGCGCTTCCTGAGGATCCGGATACAAACATCATTGTCGAACGACGCGTCGTCCTCCTCCGCGGGGCACACGAGATAGAGCGCTCCATCAAGAACCTGGGCATCAGCGTAAACTCGCTGAACCGTGACCAGGGCCTGCTTGCTGTCGAACGCGTCAATCTGGAGGTTGAACCGGGCGAGTACGAACTCCGCGTACAGGCCGGGAGACGAAGCACCAACCACGTCCAGGTCTATGGGCAGGCCCTTGACCTGATCGATTTCAGCAAACCGGATCTCTCGATGAGTGACCTTCAGATCGCGCAGCAGATCACCGAAGCGAACCCTGAGCAGCCATCCAAATTCGTCCGCAACGGCTGGGATATCCGTCCAGCACCGACCCGTTCATTCCACAAGGGTGAGCCCCTCTACGTCTACTACGAGATCTACAACCTGAACCGGGATACGTTCGGCCAGACAAAGTACCAGATATCGTATGAAGTCAAGACGCGAACGACGGAAGGGACTATCCAGATCCCGTTCTTGGCTAAGCTGAGGAGGAATCAGGCCGGCGAGAAGATTGGATTTGAGGTGGAGCAGACGGGGTCCGATCCCACTGAGACCGACTACTTCGAGTTGGACCTGGCAGAGGCCAAACCCGGTAGGTATGAATTGCGGATGAAGGTCAGGGATCTGACGACGCAAACGGAAGTGTCAAGATCGTCACCCTTCAGCGTCATCCCGTGATCTGAGGCAGGGCGCTTCTTCTCGCCGCTACGAGAGTGATCGGGTCAATTGCGCCCTGGCACAGCACCTACAGAACTTTCGTAACCAGGGTACCCGCAATCCGATCGTGAGGTGCTTGACCGTTTGCGTGACGGCGTGTCACAAGGATCAACACATACCACAACACGATCGCAACGAACCCGATCACGGGGAGCATCTGCGGGATCTCCGGGGCGATCAGCGGGGCTTCGGTGCCGATGTGTTGCACGTTCGTCGGCAGCGGCGCAAGTGCCGCCATCGCGATGAGCGGCGCGAAGACCCCCCCCCACTTCACACCCGCACGAACGATGGCCTGACGCGGGTTAAGCCTCCCCCCATCATCACTGAACGTCCGTAACGATGCCATGATCTTGCCCGGTGTCTGGCCCCGCTCACCCAGGAAGACCGTCGAATAAATCACGGCGATCACGAACTGCAGCAGCCTGAGCGCGGCCGCAGAGGGCGTCAATTC
>CAYYGZ010000121.1:0-2262 GCA_964471275.1 uncultured bacterium
TCGCTTGATCGCATCCCAATTCTGAAGCACCACTTCTGACGTATCTGCCTGAACATCGCCAAAGACGTGTGGGTGTCGACGTTCGAGTTTTTCTGCAATGGCTCGGGATACGTCATCGACATTGAATCGACCTTCTTCGCTTGCGACCTGAGCGTGGAAGATGACCTGTAGGAGCACATCACCCAGCTCTTCTGCAAGGGCCCCGTCATTTCCGTCGTCGATGGCGTCGAGGACCTCGTAGGCTTCCTCGATCAGGTAGGGTTTGAGCGTCTCGTGCGTCTGTTCGCGGTCCCAGGGGCAGCCGTCCGGCGCCCGCAACTGGCGCATTATGTCCACCAACCGCTCGAACTGTGTCATACATACCCGCTTTCAAGGTGAAATGGGTCGATTGTTCTGTTTCTTCGTATATTCTCTGCTTACCGCAGGGCTGAAACATATCCGCTATGGCAGACATCGTCAAATCATCCGATCTGAATCCGTGCACCCAGTGCGGCGCGTGCAGTGTCGCGCCAGATATCACGTCACTAGACAAGCCAGCGGGACAAGCCTGTATCCATCTGATGCCGGATAATCGGTGCCAAATATACGACAGGTGCCCTCTGGTGTGCCGTCAGTCTCAGGTATTGTGGGCAATGCTTTAATTTCTTCCGGTTCGATGGACGGACCCAATCCAGTCCTACAAGGTCCACCGATCGGATCTCGTGGGGCTTTTGGCATGTACTGTATGGAGGAGTCGCGCTTTGAGTGATTCGTTGAAAGACATTCTTCGCAAGACCAGTGAGGACGATCATCAGAATCAGTCCAAGGATCGATGGGAGAAGAAGCAGGATCTCGCCGACTCCTACGCGACGGACGACCCCGATCAGACTCCGACTGAGCAGCGTCACGATCATTACCGACGCAAGCAGGAATTCGCCAGTCGTCTTGGGCCGGCCTCGGAGAGGCTCCCAATCCGGACGAAGGAAGAGATCGAGAAGATGAAGAAAGAGAGGCCTCAGCGGCGCCAGATCTCGTTTGAGGGGCCGATCGAAAAGTTGATCGAGAAGTATCAGGACCCGAAGATTGTCTTCGAGCATCTTTCGATCGGGCAGCTCATGAAATACGAGCTGAACGAGGAGACCGGGTGCATCTACCAGGGCGAAAAACTGATCTTCGATGGCGAGAAACTGGTAACAGGTTAACCAAGGATAACCGCCTAAGACCAAGTTTTGCGGAAACTGTGGCGCCCCTCTTACAGAACAGGCTGCTCCTCCGATCAATTCGAATAAAATCCTAGTCGCAGAGGACTCGATTGCCAGTCGACGGGCGCTCTGCTTTGTGATCAATAAGCTGGGCTACATACCGGTTGAGGCAACAAACGGCTATGAGGCGGTTGACCTGGCCAAAAAGGACCCGCCGGGCATGATCATGATGGACATTATGATGCCGGCCATGAACGGGATCGAGGCGATCAAGAATATCCGTGCAGACTCCATTCTGGCTAATATTCCAATCGTGAGGTCCACCTCTTTGACAGACAAGGAGACGGTGATGGCGGCAGCTCTGGAGGGGGCGAATGACTATATCGTCAAACCCTATACCGCAGAAATTATCTCGGAGCGCGTGGACAAGTTCGTGCCGAAGCCGAAGAAGAAGAAACGACGCAGCAGACGATCGTCTCGCTAGATAGCACACAACCGAAAATAGAAAGAGGGCCCCGGGGATTGATCCCGGGGCCCTCTCTGCGTGTGTCTGAATGCGGAGGATCAGGCGATCGTCACGTCGTCGCAGAGATAGACGTTCTGAATCTCGTTCAGAAGCTTGATGCCCTCTTCCATCGGCCGCTGGAAAGCTTTGCGACCGGAGATGAGACCTGTTCCACCCGCACGCTTGTTGACGACCGCCGTGGTGACGGCTTCAGCAAAGTCGCTGGCCCCCGAGGAGGCGCCACCGGAGTTGATCAGACCTGCGCGTCCCGCGTAGCAGTTGATGACCTGGTAGCGGCAAAGGTCGATCGGGTTGTCCGAACTCAGCTCAGAGTAGACCTTGTCGTGTGTGCGTCCGAAGTTGAGTGCTGTGTATCCACCGTTGCAGGTCGGCAGCTTCTGTTTGATGATGTCCGCGCCGATCGTCACGCCCAGATGGTTGGCCTGACCGGTGATATCAGCGGCCTCGTGGTAATCCGCGTCATCTGTTTTGAACGCCGAGTTGCGCAGGTAGCACCAGAGAACAGTGAACATCCACCGTTTGAGTGGCTCATCCACCGTTTTGAGTGGTGCATCC
>CAYYGZ010000121.1:2272-14005 GCA_964471275.1 uncultured bacterium
CCGAGCTCATGGGCCCGCTCAAAGGCTTCGCTGACTTCGACGATCTGTCGGTTCGATTCCTCGGATCCAAAATAGATCGTCGCGCCGACACCCGCCGCACCGAGGTTCCAGGCTTGTTCTACCTGGGCGAAGAAGACTTGGTCGGCCTGTGCCGGATATGTCAACAGCTGGTTGTGGTTGAACTTGAGGATGAACGGAATGCGATGCGCATACGGACGGGCGACCATACCCAGAACGCCGAGCGTCGTGGCGACAGCGTTACATCCCCCTTCGATGGCCAGCTTGACAATGCTTTCGGGATCGAAGTAGATCGGGTTCGGGGCAAAGGAAGCGCCGCCCGAGTGCTCGATGCCCTGGTCGATCGGGAGGATCGACACGTATCCCGTGCCGCCTAGACGGCCGTTGCCATACAGCCGGCCCAGGTTGTTCAGTACGGGAACAGGTCGATCCGACTTGACGAAGACACGATCGACGAAGTCGGGACCTGGTAGGGCAAGGCCGTCCGACGGGACGATTGCCCTATGGTTCAGGAGACTGTCTGAACTGTCTCCAAGGTATTGCTGAATCGCTTCAATCGATGCTGCCATTTGTTTCTCCTCTCTGTAGCCTTGCCGGCTCTATGATTCCGATTCCACGACCGGCGATGTTTCGAATTCGTCGAGTGGGTATATCGGACGGGGTACGCGACGCCACGGGAATGCGCGCAGGTTTGGGCTGCACACACCGGGAGCGTCGATGTTGATGATTTCGTGAGCTAATTCGGTATACGCTGCTCTGAAGGCCGCCGGTGACTTGGCGACCACGATCCGGGCGTCAGTAGGCTCTAAACCGACGCACCGATAGAGCTCCGGATCCCACTGCAGGACTCCTCGCTCCATCGTCACGATGTGGATACCGCCTACGACCCAGACAGCAGCGCGCCCCATGTCAAACGTGACACCATTGAATCCAGGCCCCTTGAAGGTGAATGCATCATCAAATAGTGTCTTCACTGTTCCCTTGAAGGTCACGGGGGTATAGAACCGGTCGGTTAACGAAGCTCCAATCGTAACTTCACCGGAAAACCCGACACCAACCTCGATAGCACGTTCTACCGCCGTGGGGTCCACCATATTCAAGTAGACCGGATCTTGCACATTCCGGTCAAGGAGGGCGGACAGAAGAACCGTAGAATCGCCCGGCGCACCGGAGCTTGGAGCATCGGATGAGTCTGAAAAGACGAACGGACGCCGATCGGAGGAGAGGGCCCTGTCGATGGCCTGTTCGTAGGGCATCAGTTCTGGTGTAAAGGCAGATCGACGGTTCCAGAATTCACGAGCCAGACAGTTGGCCTCCTGTTTTGCCATCCGAGCGTCGCCGACAGTCACGATTACGACCGATGATCCGACCTCAGCGAGGTCCAGCCACGGCTGCACTGAGAATGCCGATGCTGACAGGATATCCGGTCGTGTTTCGAGCTCCAGCGCCAGGTCCATCACTTCTGAGAAGGGACCGGCCGTGGTTTGACCATTCTCGGCCGGCAGGATCATCGGGATCCGAACGTGAGCCTGCTCGACAGACCCGCCATCGAGGAGATGCATCATCACCCGGGCCGCTCGGGTGCCCGTGTCCTTCTGGTCGATGTGAGGTGCCGTATGATACCCGACAAGCGCATCGGCAAACGCTGCCATCTGACGGGTCACGTTCGCGTGAAGATCGAGTGAGACCGTGATGGCGGTGGTGTGGCCGACGATTTCTCTGACGGCGGCGATGAGATCACCGGTCGCATCATCGATATGTTCGGCAGCCATCGCCCCGTGCATGGTCATCACGATCCCGTCGAGCGGGAGTGCTGCTCTTACCAGCGCGAGGTACTCAGCCTTCAGCGCTCTGTAGCATTGTTTTCGTAACGGCATGCCCGATGCTGCCGTGGCCCCATAGAGGAGGGGGATACATTCACAGTCGGTGAGGATCTCGAGTGCCCCGGCGACCTCGTGGTTCATCGGGGCCAGCCGCTCAAACATCTCGGCACCGCGCACGTGAATGCAGGCCTCGAACTCATCCATCGTTGCTGGCGCAGGGGAAAAGCTATGCGACTCCTGGTACAGCCCACCGATTGCAACCCGCTTCCGGGTCAAACGAGACATGCTCCCTCAGCACTGGCGCACACGAGAGTTCCGTCTGGCAATTCTCGTGGTGTGTAATACTCGTCGGTTAATGCTTTTACGAGCCTATCCACAGCCTCTTCTCTTACCAGCGCGAGCACACATCCACCCAGACCTCCGCCCGTCAGACCTGCACCCACACATCCATCCACACTCATCGCGATATCCGTGAGCTTATCGAGTTCCTCACAGCTGCAATCATAGCCTCCTGACTGCAGAGAGAGGGGAGGGGTTGATTGGATCAAGGCTTCCAGGGCTTCGTCCGAGACTCGGTTATCGATCGGTGTCGCCGTGTTCCCATCCGTCCTGAACTGGCGATCCCCATCGTGTGACAATCGTTTGAGTTTTCCGAATTCTGCCAGATCTCCCGCCCTCAGAAGATCGCCTCCCTGTTCACTTCGTGCGCATTCACCGATCCCGAACATCACGACCTGTCGAAGCCGGTAGCCATCCTGTGGCTCAGGATGGGGCGAGAACAGCACGTCGAGGCGTTCTGCGCTATCGGGCAGTAAAACGCGTATCTCTTCTCTCGTCGCTCGCACGGGTAGGTCGCGAAGCAAAGCGTAGATTTCAGAGAGAGACCTCCCTGTTGTCTCCGGATTCAGATCACGCAGGTGTTCGAGTCGATCCGCAATTTCAGGGTTGGCCTGTCTGATGATCATCAGGCCCATCTCGTAGGTCGCGATACGCTCGTTGAATATGCCGGGTGGCGCGTGCTCGACGAACGAGTTGCAGGCAACGACCCTGTAGCTCGCAGGAAAAGGCAATTCCTCCTGCTTGAGCGGAAAGAACCGGAGATGGAGGAGTGCCTGCCGTCTGGCATACAGCATCGCCGCGTGATCGCCCGATCCCCCGCGTGTTCCCACATACCATTCAGCTGCGCCGCAGAACTCGGCCTGTTCCTCCCGGGGAATCTCGATATTGTTGAAATGCAGAGCTGCATTGAAGGTGCTGACGACAAGCGTCGAGGAGGAGCTTAGCCCGGCTGCAATCGGAACATCCCCTGCGACAGCGATATCCAGACCACGAATTGCCAGTGCGGGATTCTGATTCTGGAGGTAGAGGATCGGCGCACGAATATAGTTTTCCCAACTCCCGGGTGTAATCTCGGCCTGTTCGATGTAATCGTGCCATTTCCCACGCTGATCTGGCGGAAGCAGGGCGGATATGCAGAATTCAGACGGTTCGAACCGGTCATTTTCGTTTACGATACGGACGGTGTCATCGTCGTTGGCTGCCGCGACCAGGACGGTGTCGCGACTGATTCCCGCGTAGTTGAGGTATCCCCCCCTGTGATCGATGTGGTTGCCGAGGAGGTTAATCCGGCCAGGGGCTCGGGATACGATGACATTGCGGTCGGAACCGTATGTCTTCGCGAACGTGTCTAGAGCTTTTAGAATCAGGCTCTTGCGAGAGTTATTGACCTCAACGTCATCGCCGTAGAGTTCGATCAATCTTGCGAGCACATCGTTCGTGTCGGATCGGAACTGCTGGAGCCAAATCGATACCGTCAGTTCGCCGACCTGATTCACGCGTCTTCTCCCTTCCGCAGGATGTAGGCCAGGATCGAAGCGCCGCACTCGGGATCATTCAGCGCATAGTCGATGAACGCCTCGTAATAGTTGCGGTGGTTCCCGATGTCATACCGTGTTTCGCCAGGCAGGAGTGGGACGCACTGTACCCGCTCACCCATCTCAATCAGACTCCGGATGGCGCCCGTGATGCCCTGCTCGGCATCCGTTGTGGAGGCGACAGACCGGATGCGTTCAAAAATAGTTGGCGAAAAGACATAGCGAGCGCTGACGGCGAGATTGGTTGGCGCATCGGTAACGTTCGGTTTTTCGACAATGTCGGAAATGCGGAAGGCGTGGTCGGCCGATTCTCCCTTGTCAGGCTGGACGATGCCATATTGATCCACCGTATCCGCTGACACGGGCCGTACTCCGATCGTAACCACGGCATCTGTTTCCCTGTGGGCCTGGATGAGACGTTCTGTGAATGAAGGGGTCTCGTCTGATCGGATGATTGTGTCCCCGTATGCGACAACAAAAGGCTCGTCGCCGACGAAGCTCTCGCCCGTAAGGATCGCCTCGCCCGTCCCGCCAGGCGCTGTGGTACCCGGAGAAGCTTGCTGTCGGGAGTAGAAGAACTCGATCCCCCGCTGCTTGTAGTCGAAATCACCCAGTGCGTCCAGACGATCATTCTCGTCTAGATGACGGATCAGGTCCGTGTTATTGTCGAACTGGTTCTCGATAATGGTTTTGGAGCGGGACGTCACAAAAAGGAGTTCGGTCAACCTGGCCGAGGCCATTTCCTCCACGACGTGCTGGATTACGGGGATTCTGCCGATTGGCAGCATTTCTTTTGGCAGGGCCTTCGTCGTCGGGAGTAGGCGTGTACCGAGCCCTGCGACAGGGATGACGACTTTGCGGATATCCAAGTAAGCGCCTTTCGGGTTCCAGGAAACCGGAGGATCTCTATCAGTCCGAACAGAATCCGGCTCAACAACTAAAGATACCGGTCGTCGTAACAACTGTCAAATATTGGACTTGCGAGCGAGTTCTCCTTTGATATTCATTATCGTAGACTTTGCGTAATGAGACGAATAAGGCTAAATTCTGCGATGTAACAGCCGGGCAACACCACTCTTTATGGATCGGGAAGTTGTCACTACATATTTTATTGTTTTTTATTGGTTTATGTCCTGTCTGGGGTGCCCCAGATCCCGCGAACCAGGACTCGATCCGCCAAATTGCCCGCACCCACATCGAGGCAAGCCGGCCGAAAGCGGCGGTTGATGTATTGCGCAGCCTTGAAAAACAGGGCCTTGCCGACGCGCAAGATTTCCTGTTGATGGGAGAAACGTATCTGTCGTTTCGGGACCGGGGGAAGGCGAAGCGCGCCTACAAGAAGGCGATTAAGCACGGCGCGGAAGCTGACGGATACCACGGTATCGGTCTTATCTATGACGGTATGGGGGCCCACGGTCACCTAGCGCTGGTCAATTTCCGCAGGGCGCTCGGAACAGACCCCGGCCACGCAGAATCACAATTTCAGATTGCCCAGATCTATCGAACTCTTCGTCCGCTGGACGCGGAGTTAGCGTATCGAACGACAATCGATCTGGACGAGAAACACCCGGATGCGTACTTCCAGCTTGGGAAGCTGCTCGAGAGCAAAGGCAGACTGTTCGAGGCCAAGGCAGCCTATAGGCGGCAGATCGATGAGAATCCGGCCCACGGCTTTGCCAGTCTGAATCTGGGGAGGCAGATGTACGTAGAGGGAAGGAAACGGGCCGCAGCAGAGATATTCGGAGATCTCATGGACGCAGGAGGAGAGGTCGAAACGGCATCGTATCTCGAGATGGCGTTGATGAGCCACGATGCCCAGGACTTCGAGAACGCCGCTGACCTGTTCAACGCGTATATGGGACGTCTACCGGTAGAGCAACTCGCGCCGTTTACAGATATCGAGTACGTGGCTTCGCGTGAGGACCTCGCCATTCTGGCGGGTGTTCCGGCCGATGAGCGTGATGAGATGCGCCGTCGCTATTGGGCACGTCTGGACCCCGCACCCCTGTCGAAGGCGAACGAGCGACTCCTCGAGCACTACCGACGCGTTGCCTTCTCTCTGAGCCGATTCTCTGAGGGTGAGCAGCCATTCGATGAACGCGGCCGCGCCCATATCCGACTCGGGATGCCTGATCACGTGAGCCGGTCAGGCGACATCTCCGGCGAAGTTGACCCCTACCTGATGCGGGCACGTGAGAACTTCGTATCCAGGATGCGTCTTGGCGTGGAAGTTCGGCCTGGCTTGCCTACGTATCCGGTAAGTAACGCAATCCAGTGGGAGTACTGGGTCTACGCAGACATAGACGATGGAATCGAGCTCACGTTCACCAGCAAGTTCTCCGACGGGAAATATCGGTTCGCCGATATCCCGTCGATGGAGTCTCTGGCCGGGATCAACGAGCTGCTGAGTCTGCACGGAGATCAGGTCGTCGGGGAGGTGCGTCGGAAGGCTTCTTCACGATATACGCCTGACTTTGCGGATCTGCCGATCGATTTCTATTACTATCCTGCCTCCTTTCGGGGTGACCACGAGCAAACGCGTCTCGAGGTCTACTACGGGCTTCCCGCAGACGACATTGCGCGCTCTCGACAGGATGATAGCGATCTGATTGTTTTCGATCGAGCAATCGCCCTGCACGACAGTGTTTGGAATGAAGTCCATCGGGTGACAGACCAGATGGTCTTTCGTGCGCCGTCCGAGCAGCAGGTTGTTGTGGGTGCTTTTATTCCTGGCGTGATGCCTGTGGACTTGCCATCGGGCGACTATTGGATGTCTCTACAGATACGGGATCGTGTTTCAGGCAAATCGCAGGTCTACAACCAGCCGATCCATCTCGACAACTATGCCTCGGGTGACGCCCTTCAGATAAGCGACATCGAGCTGGCCTTCTACGTCGGTGAGGCGACTGACAATGACGATACGTTCACAAAGAACGGTTTGCGAGTGATTCCAATGTCATCGAAATCGTTTCAGCGTGAGCAGAACGCGTTTGTTTACTTTGAGATCTACAATCTGTGGCGCGACAGCTTTGGGCAATCTCGATACAAGGTCGAGTACACGGTCCGCTCACACACGGAGCGGTCTACACCTGCAAGAATCCTGCGTGGGATCGGCCGGATTCTACATGTTGTGGAAGGGGAGCAGGAAGTGAAGGTGTCTTTCGAGCAGACGGGCGAATCTGACACGGATATCGCTTATGTTGAACTTGACATCACAGAGTCACGACCCGGTGGGCAGATGGTCAGTGTCAAGGTGACGGACCTGGTAACCGAGAAGTCTGCTGAGAAGTCGATCCGGTTCTCGGTGGATGGCCATTAGAGTGGCTGACCGTTCGGTTCTCTCGAATCTGCCCGGGGTCGATCGTGTTCTGGGATCCGATCAGCTGGGGCTGCTCAAGGAGAGTCTATCGCTCGAGCATCTGACTGCGATCGTGCGCCGGAGCGTCGATCTCGTGCGTGATGACATTCTCTCAGGAAAGCCGAGAGCCGATGACCTTTTTGAGGAGGTCCTGACCGAGGTGGCCTCTGCAGCAGACCTCTATCTGTGGCCCTCGCTCCAGAGAGTGGTGAATGCTACGGGTGTTGTTCTTCATACCAACATGGGGAGAGCCCCTCTCTCTCGAGTTGCCGTGGATCGCATCGTGTCGATCGCTTCTGGATATACCAACCTGGAACTGGATCTCGACACTGGTGAACGTGGATCGAGGATCGAGTTAGTGAACGACCTCATTTGCCGGCTGACAGGGGCCGAGGCCGCCGCCGTGGTCAACAACAATGCCGCGGCCGTGCTCCTGGGACTGAACACGCTGGCACAAGGGAAGGAAGCGATCGTCTCCAGGGGCCAGCTTGTCGAGATCGGGGGCTCCTTCCGTATTCCGGACATTATGGAGCGCAGCGGGGCCCGGATGGTCGAGGTCGGGACCACGAACAGGACCCATACAAGTGATTACGAATCGGCGATCACGGACGAAACAGGTCTGCTGCTCTCCGTAAACCCGAGCAACTACGAGGTTGTCGGGTTTACGGCGGAGGTGGCGCTGAAAGAGCTTTCCCGAATCGGCTGCGAGCACGATGTCCCAGTTCTTCATGACCTGGGAGCCGGGTGCCTGATCGATACTCGCACGATGGGCCTCGGCTACGAACCCCTCGTGTCCGACAGTGTAGCCGCAGGTGCAGATGTGGTGACCTTCAGTGGTGACAAGATCCTGGGGGGGCCACAGTGTGGAATCCTGGTCGGTAAAGAAGATGCGATATCGAGTATCCGGAAGAATCCACTCACGCGGGCATTGCGCTGCGACAAGCTGGTCTATGCAGCCCTGGAAGCGACCCTCCAGTTGTTCCTGGACCGTAAGAGCCTTGCAGCTCAGCATCCCGTGATCCGGATGCTGACGGAATCAGCGGATTCGGTTCGGGCGCGTGCGACACTTCTCGAGAGCAGCATCGGGGACGTGGACGCAGACGTGACGGTTGTGGAATCCGAGGGGCAGGTCGGCAGCGGCGCTCTCCCTATCGAGAAGGTTCCGAGCTCGGCGGTCCGGATCCAACCCACGAGTTGCTCCGTGGCCGACCTCGCACGTTCGCTTCGGTTAGGTTCTACGCCTGTTGTCGGCTACACGAGAGAGAATGCGCTTCATCTCGATGTCAGAACCGTCGGGGAGGAAGACGTTCGGATCGTGGCTGAGGCGGTGCAGGTCGCTCTGCAAGCGGGAGGCTGAGGTGTCGCACGTCATCATCGGCACGGCGGGTCACATCGATCACGGAAAGACCGCGCTTGTGAGGGCCTTGACCGGGATCGAAACCGACACGCTGCCGGAGGAGCAGTCACGGGGTGTGACGATTGATATCGGTTTCGCCTACTGGCGAGACAATGTCACGATTATCGATGTGCCCGGGCACGAGCGATTTGTGAAGAACATGGTTACGGGTGTCTGCACGGTGGATATCGCTGTGTTTGTGATCGCGGCAGATGACGGTCCTATGCCCCAGACCCGCGAACATCTCGGGATTCTCAATCTGCTCGATGTGAGCCGAGGCGTGATCGCATTGACCAAGACAGATCTTGTCGAACCAGACTGGGTTGAACTCGTGACCGACGAGATTGGGGAGTTGGTCCGGGGGACGTTCCTGGAAGATGCACCGATCGTACCCGTGTCGAGTGAGACGGGAGCCGGTATCGACGGTCTGCGCGAACTACTGGATGGCGAGATCGCGGATGTGACCGCACGACCGGATCGAGGCGTCTTCCGGCTGCCGATCGATCGCGCATTCTCTGTGCGTGGATTCGGGACCGTAGTGACCGGCACGGTGATTTCCGGTGCCGTGAGTACAAAAGACGAAGCCGTTCTGCTGCCTTCCGGGAAACCCGTCCGGGTGCGCGGGATCCAGACACACGGTCAAGACGTTGTTGACGCGCGTGTTGGGGCTCGGGCGGCGGTCAACGTCACGGGTGTCGAGGTGGATGATGTGGAGCGCGGCGATCTGCTCTGCGAGCCCGGCTATTTCGATGCCACCTACATGATCGATGTGCGTTTACAGGCTCTGGCTGACGCGCCTGCTCCGATAAAGAATCGTTCACGCGTGCATCTGCATCTGGGACCAAGGGAAGTTTTGGCTCGGGTGATTCTTCTCGAGTCCGATGAGCTTGCGGCCGGAGAATCGGGACTTGCACAGCTGCGGCTCGAGGCGCCAGGTGTCGCAGCGAAGGGGGATCGATTCGTCATCCGGCGATACTCTCCCGTTGTCACGCTTGGCGGGGGTATCGTTCTCGATTCCAGTCCTCACAAACACACAAGGCGGAAAATAGAGGTGATCGAGAGCTTGCGTCGGCTCGAACACGACGACCCCGTAGAGGTGCTGGATGCCCGCCTGAGGTCCGTCGGATGGTTTTCGATCTCCTCTGCGCAGGTGGCCTCTGATCTGGCCGTGTCGGATACCGAGGCGAAGAGGCTGATCGATTTACTGGCGGCGAAGGACACAGTGCACGCCTTCTCATCCGGTGGCGGTAACCGTTATGTCCACACGCAGAACCTGGGGGAACTGAAGGACCGCATCCTCACAGCGGCAGCGATCTACCACACCGACAATCCATTATCCGGTGGGCTTCGCCAGCGCGAACTGCACGACCTGATCGGGAAGCACTCCGAGGACGCGGTGTATGAAGCAGCAGTCGACAGTCTTCTGGATGAAGGCGTTCTGGTTGGCGAGGGGGCCGTGCTGAGGAGGGCCGACCACAAGATCGAGCTCTCGGGTACGCAGGCGGAAGTTCGCGATCAGATCCTGGCTGACCTGGTGGGTGGGGGAGCGGCCCCGCCGGATCTTGCCGAACTGATGGTCAAGCACGCGACCAGCCCGGTTGAGGAGATCGTCGAAGCCATGCGGACCGTCGGAGATCTGGTCCGGCTGGATGACGGCCTTCTGTTCGCCCCACAGGTCCTTGTGAATATCGAGTCCGAGATGGTATCGTTCCTCAGAGATCGGGGCGAGATGGGTGTCGCGGATTTTCGTGACCTCGTCGGTACGACTCGGAAGTATGCGGTTCCCCTTTTGAATTACTTCGATGGCCGTGGGCTTACGGAGAGACAGGGAGATGTGCGCGTGTTGCGTGAGGGGGCAGCGTGACTTCTGTTAAGTTTGGCCATCGATGATGGCGATAAGCTTGCGGGTTTCTCCACGGAAGGGCGTCTCCTGGCGCCGCTGGAGGCCTTTGACCTGCCCCCTGGAATGTTACCAGTCCTAAAGTTAGGATATGGGACATAGAAAGGGGTCATCGTGGCAAGGAAGCGTTACACAGCATCCTAGCTATGGATGTGGACACATAGATGGGGGCAGGTCAGTGATTTGCCTGTCCGCAGTATGTGGGCTAGAATGGACTCTGAGACAGTGGCGTAGTCACACCGTAGACACATTGAAGAAGGGAGGAGGGAGACTGTCGGATGCCTGAATCGGCACATCCTTAATTCTGACAACGAGATATAGAATAGCGGGAATGAAAGGGGAACTGGTGTCCCTCGCGGATTTCAAATCCGTTGTTGCGTGCTAAAACCACGCTGGGTGGGTTCGATTCCCGCACATTCCCGCCAATAACACAAGACGGGACGGCCCAGAAAGGTCGTCCCGTTTTCTATGCACAATTGACAAGGCGAGAATCGCCGATTAGATTGATCCGGACAACAAAAAAGCACCGGCCGAGCTTTCGGCGGTGCTATTTTTGATCGGCCTGACAACGCTTTGATGGACCTACACTCCCCAGAGAGGTCCCGCGCTGTTGGGCCGATATCCAGAGAGAGAATAGGCTGTCCGTCACCCCCGGTCAAGGAGAAAGACCCATGAAGCGCGTTGGTCTGGCGATACTTCTTTCGGTATGCACCTCGTACCAGGTTTCGGCGTGGTGGGCGAGTGGTCACGGGACGATCACACTGGCAGCCGTAAAGGCGACGCCGGAGGTCCCGGAATTCTTCAAGCAGGGGGCAGGATTCATCTCCCACATGGCATTCGATCCTGATGTGGCAAAAAATAAGGGCATCCCGTTGGCGCGTGCGGCAGAGTACGGTGAGCATTTTCTAGATCTGGAACTGCTCGAAGGTCGTCCCTTGCCGACGAAGCGATATGAGTTCATTGCCCTGTGCCAGGAGGTGGGTGTCAAGCCTGAGACGGTTGGTCTGGCGCCCTACGCTTTGTCAGAATGGACGGAGCGTCTTGCTATCGCGTTTGCCGAGCACCGAAAATGGCCTGACAATCCTTACATACAGGCGAAGTGTCAAGTCTATGCCGGTATCCTGTCTCACTATGCTGAGGATATCTGTCAGCCGTTGCACCTGACGATTCACTACAACGGACGCAAGGATGCTGAGGGGAACATCGATCAGAAGGGAATCCACGCCAAGGTTGACGGTTTTCCTGATTTCTTCGAGATGAACGCAGATGAGCTGGCAGCAGGGCTCGAGGTTGTGCCTGTGGATTCATTGATGGCTGGAATCATGGAGCAGGTAGCCCGAGGCTTCAAGCTTGTCGATCGCGTG
>CAYYGZ010000122.1:0-2352 GCA_964471275.1 uncultured bacterium
TGCCAGGATCGAGAGACCAGTTCCGACACCGGACAGGACAAACAGCGTTGCATAGTTGTCCGGAAAAGTCAGCCCGCTCCTGTCACTCAACATCCACGAAATCAACGCACCTGACAGCATCGCCGTCCCCCCGCCGGCCAACCGCCTAGCCGCGAACATCCGGGCCCGATCCGAAGACGGTACGGACTTTCCAATGATGTCCATCCAGGGCACGTTGGTGATACCCGTGCAAGACGTCGCCAGCCCATACATCACCATAAAGGTGACGATAAGCACCGATGGTCTGCCCGCTCCCATCCACATCGTCAACAGACCGAGGGCGATCCACATCAGTGTGCGAACCGTGCCGGCAGTCACAAACATCGGCATCTTCCTCGGCATCGGTTCCACAACGCGCGAGATAAACACCTGGGGCCACGCCCACCCGATCCGCATCAACGCACCGGCCAAACCGACCATCACGCTCGATGTGCTCAACGTCTGCACAAACGCAGGAAGAACCAAATCGGAACTGACGAACGTCATCGCGGACATCATCAGGGCGCCGTTCGCAACGAGCAGCCAGAAGCTTCTTTTCTCGTTGCGAGCCTGACGTCTGACGGCAGCCTGCTTGGCGACGGTAGCAACTTTTCTGGTAGCTGATTCTCTCAACGGTGGCTCTACTCCGGAGTTGGTAAGACAGGTGTTTCAAAAGAGCGGAGGCGTTCAAGGTTCCAAGTGTAGGCAAGCTGCCGACGAATCGTGATACAGATCCAACGATGCAGCCCTCCTGAAACGCTTGTTCTTCACTTTTGGAGCGATTCAGCCTTGTTCGATAGCTTATCAACCGGGGATGGCGAGATACGACCCGCCAGGATGATCGCCGGGGGGATAAACAGGAGGGACACGAGGAACATATAGTGATAGCTCATCCACCCCGCGAGCAGGCCGCCAAGAATCGGCATCAGGCCCTGGGGAACACCCATCGTATTCATAAAACTCGTGTAGGTCGGACGTCGGTCGGGAGGCGAGAGATCGAGCACGAGCGCCATACGGCCCGTAAACATGCCGCTCGTGGCAAAACCGTTGAGCAGAAAAGTAAGGCAGAAATACAGAACACGTGTATCGATGCTAAAATCGACATCCAGCAGCGCCAGCGGCTGCATGGGAACACTGGCAATCAGGGGGATTGTAACGGGGATCAGGATCGACAGCCCCAGCATATAAGTGCCCGCTATCAGAAGCTCCCGATTCCCCCACCGCTGGCTGACCCAGGCCCAAACCGCATTTGAAAGAATTGACGAAGCCTGCGAAACGGAAACGAACAACCCCACATACACCACACCAAAGCCCAGATCCGAAATCGCGAACGGCACGTAAAATGAACTGCCCATCATCGCCGTCGCCCAGACATACCTCAGGATAAAGAGACGACGGTAATCGTCATCTTCCCGAAGCAGCCTGAACCCGCTCTTCAGATACGCACGAATCGGTTCGCGCCCAGTTCTGACAGTCTCGATCGGCTCGCGGATGAGCCCGAAAACCAGAATCCCAACGGCTGTCAGAACTGCTGAAATCAAAAATAGCACCGCGTAACTCTGCGGGAAGGCCAACCCGCTTCGTTCGCTCAAGACATAGGAGATCACACCGCCGCTGGCCACAGCCAGCCCCCCCCCGCAAAGACGCCGCAGCGCAAACACACGTCCTCTTCGGCCCGCGGGCACGGTCTTCCCTATCACGTCCATCCAGGGAACATTTGTCACCCCCATCAGGGACGTGGTCACGGCATACATCAACAAGAAAGCGCCCAGTACGATCGTCGAACGCTCACTAGCCAGAAACCAGATCATCGCGGCGGCCCCAAGCCAGACAGCAGAACGGAGCAGCCCCACCCAGATAAATAGCGGCTTCTTCTCTTCACGCTCCTCGATGATCCGCGAGATGAAAATCTGGGGCCAGGACCAGCCGATACGGATCAGGCTTCTCGAAAGCCCGACATAAACGCTCGATCCGGTCAATATCTGGATGAAAGCGGGAATAACGGTCTCAGAGCTCGAAAAGGACATCGCGAACTGCATCAGGCCACCGTTCAGGATGACGAGACGGCTGTTTCGCTTTTCCTCACTCGTGTCGGAAGTCCTATGATTTGAAGCGATTTCTCTCAAGTAAGTTCCAGACTGGGTCCACCTTCTGTAGACAGGAAAGCGTTCCAGGTTCCAAAAAGCTCCTCGGTCCACGAGCCTGTCACCGTTCGCCCTGCTATGAACTTATTCAAGAGTAATGTGGGCATTTGATATCGCCTTTTGAGCTTTTTCCCAAGCCAACCTGCTATTCGTGGTCGTCTTATTGACGCGCACAAGTGCTTAGTCCGAA
>CAYYGZ010000122.1:2362-5820 GCA_964471275.1 uncultured bacterium
AGTGTCGTGGTCCTTGCGGCCACAGGATGAACGACGTCGATCCCTACCTTCAGAGCGGTCGTGGTGAGTGAGCTCAGAAGTCGTTCTGCTTATGCTACTGCAACGTCGAGTGCGTATCCCTCCCGATCGATCAGGAGGAGACGCATTCTGATAGCAAGCCGTCTTGTGATTGCGACAACGGCCTTCTTGGATTCAGAACGGCGTTTGATGTCTTCGTATTTGCGTCGGAGTCCCATGTCATCTCGGATGATTCTCCAAGAGGCTTCAACAAGCAGAGCGCGAACGAATCCGTGACCTTGTTTCGTAACCCGACCCATCCGGGTTTTCTCACCGTTGGAGTCTTGTGAGGGCGTCAGACCCAGATAAGCACTTAGGCTTTTCGCGTTCCTGAAGCGACGAACGTCCTGTAGCTCGACCAGGATCTCTATCGCGGATTTCCACCCAATATGAGGAATCGTCTCAAGAAGAGCGACTTGATCACGATATTTTTCGGATCGAGAGAGGTCCCGCATCAATTGGGTTTGTCTCTTTTCGAGTTGGTCTAAGACGTCAAACTGAGTGACGTCGTGGCCAAACAGATCCCGTGTCACCTGAACCCGCAGGAGATATACCCGCCTTATCAAAGGGAGGACGGCAAGCGAATCCGCACCCTTCGATACGGCAATCCCTACACTGCCATCATCGAAACCGACTGCTGACCAACTGGGTGCTTACTCAGGGAAGACCGGGACTGTATCCAATGCGGCCACTTGGAACCTGAAACGCCTCTGCCTTAGATCCCGATCACGTAGCCGTCTCTCCTCGGATCTGCGCCGCCCATAAACGCCCCGGACTCCGGATCGACCGTGATGCCCTGGGCACCGCCGACTACGGGAGAGAACTCAGGCAGGATGTCAAGATCGTGTCCCTTCTTGATGAGCGCTTCCCGAACCTCAGCCGGTACTCGCGACTCCATCCGAATCTGTTTTCCTGGTTCGCCAAACCTGAATCGTGGCGCCTCTATCGCGCCCTGGATATTCATCCCATAGTCCAGGTAGTTGGTCATAAACTGAGTTGTTGTCTGCTGGATCCCCCAGCTGCCCGGTGTTCCGAGCGCAGAGACCAGTGAGCCGTCCTTCCAGATTTGACACGGGGACAGACACTGATCAATCTTCTTGTGCGGCGTGATACAGTTGGGACTGTCGGGAACGGTGTCGGCCCACTTGATAAAGTTATTGATGAACATCCCCGTCTCGCCGACGGCAATACCTGAGCCATACCCGGAACCCAGGCTCTGCGTAATCGCAACGGCATTTCCCTCCGCGTCCACCACGTCAAAATGCGTCGTGCACTCGTTGATCCAGTCCGCTTCCGAGCCCTCGGACACAGCCCCAGACACGGGCGCCGCCGGAAAGTACTCCCCGCCCGTAACGGCCGCACTGTCACCGACCATCGCACGTCGCTTTGCCGCATAGGCTTTCGACAGCAGCGCTTCTATGGGCACGTTGTCCGCCGCCACGTAGGCCACACGGTCCGCGTTCGACAGTTTGAGCGATTCAACCAGGATGTGCAGGGCATCGGTCGAGAGGTGACCCATCCCGACAAGGTCGTCGTTCTCCAGCATACTGAGTGTCTGCAGAATCTGGAATCCGGCGCTCGGTGGCGGCGGCGTGTAGACATCGTGTCCGTGGTAGTTGACGGTGACCGGATCCACCCATTCCGGGGTAAAGTCGATCAGATCCTGATAGCTCAAGATCCCACCTTCCTCCTGCATAAAGGAGATGAGATCCGAGGCGAGATCACCTCTGTAGAAGACCTCCTTTCCCCCTTCAACGACTCTCCGGAAGGAACGCGCAAGCTTGTCTTGGACGAGAACGTCTCCCGGTCTGGGCGCCTTCCCGTTCGGTGCAAGGATGGCCATTCCAGACGGACGAAGACGGGACACCGAACCCGCTGTGTGGATATGGTTCTTGACTGTGAAGGCATAGCCTTGCTCCGCCAGCTCGATCGCAGGCGCAAAGACGGTCGCCCGATCCATCGTGCCGTGCGTTTCCAGAAGTGTGAGCCAGCCCCCGCACGCACCCGGGACCAGCGGCGAGAGGATGCCACCCTCCTGCAGATCGGGAGTCGGATACAGATCGCGCGTGGCAGCGTGCGGCGTGCGACCGCAGTAATCGAGTACGCGGAGTCGGTCCTCCTTCGCCGAGTAAGCGATGGCATAGCCAACGCCGGCGATACCGGACATATAGGGTTCGACAACATTCAGTGCCGCCGCCGTGGCAACGATCGCATCGAACGCATTCCCGCCCTGCAGAATCATCCGAGCACCGGCGAGTGTCGCCAGTGGGTGGCCGCTTGCCACCATCCCTCGAGTTCCCGTAACGGTTGATCTGTGCGCGTCACCCTTGCTTGAAAACGACATTTCTACATCCTCCATCGGTCACAAAAACGGCCCCCTTCCAGACACGCGTCTCTCAGGGGGCCGAAATCCACAGCAAGCTCAGTTCAGCGAGGTCACTCTTCATCGATCAGGAGGCGACGCATTCTGATAGCCAGAGGCTTCAGTTCCGCCAGACGATCGTGAAGCCGTTTGACCTGCCCGCGCAGATGTTCCATCTCCTCGTTCACATCGAAGAACCGGCTGTAGAGGAGCTTGATCAGGTTCGCAAGCATATGATTCCCCATCTGTGGATCTTCCTCGACCATATCATCGAGGGCCCCAGCACTGAGGATAAGAATATCCGCCGGGTCCTGGACGACGACGCGCGTAGACCGGATCTGGCCGGTGAAGACGCCCATTTCTCCGAGGACGCGGACAGGCGTCTGGTAGTCGAGCAAATCGCCCGCGGCGGATTCCAGACGGAGACGGCCATCGAGCAGCACCAACAGCCGTTCGTCCACCGTGCGGGGTTCACTCAACACAGTGCCAGAATTCACCGTCTCGCGAGTTCCGATATCAACGATCGCCTGGATCTGCGTGTAATCCAGGTCTTCAAAGAGCGGAATATCCAGGAGTGTCTTTACCAGCCTGACATCTTCGGACACAGAACACCTCATTCGTTGCGTATGAGTCGATCTTGGACGCGCTAAATAAGTCTCCCCGCTCGGCAAAGTCAAGCCGGTCACCTTCACGCGGGTGAATTTGCCCCTCCCGGTAGCCCACCCTATATTGTGCGCCCATCACACACCTGAACGGAGATACGGAATGAACGTTACCGACCTCACCGCAGAATTCGTCAGCTATAACACGGCCAGCAACCTGAGCAATGCCAGGTGTTCTGCGGCGATGGCAAAACGAATGCGTGAAGCCGGTCTCAAGGTCGAACGCCTGCAATATGCTGACCCGAACGGAGTGAATAAAGTCTGCCTGGTCGGCAAGAAGGGCAAAGGCAAGGGCGGTCTGGCGATGATGGGCCACAGCGACGTGGTGCCCGCTGAAGGATGGGCGTGGGACCCCTTCAAGCTGATCCGGAAAAAGG
>CAYYGZ010000122.1:5830-14002 GCA_964471275.1 uncultured bacterium
GGCAGTGCGGATATGAAGGGTTCCGTGGCCTGTATGATCGCGACGGCGAACCGGTTCTCCGAAAAGGACCTCAAGCAGCCCGTGTATGTGGTGGTCACGTCGGACGAGGAGATCAACTGCGCCGGTGCGGACTGGGTACACAAGCACTCAAAATTGCTCAAAGGATGTAAATTCGGCATAATCGGTGAGCCCACAATGCTGGATGTCGTCTACGCTCACAAGGGTTCGTTCAAAGTTGATGCGCAGGCCAAGGGGCTGGCCACACACTCGAGCACCGGCAAGGGAACCAATGCAAATCACCTGATGATCCCGTTCCTCAACGATGTATTGGCCCTGGGCAACAAGCTCAAGACCGATCGTCGATTCACGGACGCCAACTTCACACCGCCCTATTCACCTTTCAACATCGTCTGGACTGAAGGCAAAACGGCGTCGAATGTCACGTCCGAGCGCAGCGCCGCACTCGTCAACACGCGTCCCATCCCCGGACACAACTGGGAACCGATCAAGAAACAGATTCGTGCGATGGCGAAGAAGCACGGCGTGAAGGTGACGATCAGCGACAGCCTGACACCCCTGAATACGCCGGTAGACTCACGGACCGTAAGGGAAGCGCTCGCGATAACGGGAAAACGAAAGCCCAAAACCGTCTCCTACGGCACCGACGGTATGATCTTCGGCAAATCGATGGAGCTCGTCGTGCTCGGCCCCGGCGATATCAAGCAGGCCCACACGATCAACGAATGGATCGACCCTGCCCAACTGAAGAAGGGCGTTGACACCTTTGCCCAGATGGTCAGCCGCTTCTGCATCGAGGACCCGGCCTGATCCTGACCTAGTGTTCGCCCTGCTTGTCCGCCGAAGCTTGTGCGAAGGTGGGAGTGACGTTGTGTCCGAACAGATCCGTATTCCCCGAAACTGCAGGAAGTGTACACGTCTGATCGAAGGGTGACCGGCAGGGCGCCCGTATGGACACGCGCCCTTCAATACGACAAGTCCGTTGCTACCTTCACCGAAATCGACTGCTGATCAGCTAGATGCCTACTATGGGAGATCGATGGTCGCATTAGTAACGGCGACTTGTCTCAAGCCCCGGTAAACGCGACGCCTATCTTATTCCTCACACCTCAAATTAATCCCTGTCAGTTTCTCCGTAGCCTTACTGACCGCCGAGAAATCGTCGCTCCCGTGACCCAGTGTGCTGGCCGCGGCGAACATCTGGTAAGCCGCAGCCGCGATCGGCACAGGTATATCCATCGACATCCCCAGCCCCACGCCGATCCCGAGATCCTTCTTCATCAGATCCAGCATAAATCCGGGCGCATATTGATCCTTCAACAGAAAGTCTTCGGCCCGGATCTGAAACAGCGTCGAGTTCCCCGAACTGACACCGATCACCTGGCTCATCGCCTTGGAATCAGCTCCCGCCTTCACACCCAGCGTCAGCCCTTCCGCGATCATCGCCATATTCGCTCCGCCGATCATCTGGTTCACGATCTTCACCGTCTGCCCGACGCCGACATCGCCCACGTGGAACACGTTATCCGGATTCCCCATCGCTTCGAAGATCCCCTTGCACCGATCGAAGTCCTCCTTCGTCCCCCCCGCAATAATCGTCAAGGTTCCCGCGATGGCGCCCGTGTCGCCTCCGCTAACGGGAGCGTCCATCACGCGGATACCCTTCTCCGCAGCCTGCTCAGCAACCTTGCGGATCGTGAGGGGCGAAATCGTCGACATGTCCACGATCAGCTTGCTTTCCGAAGCGCCCTGCAGAATCCCTGATTCACCCAGGATGACTTCCTCGACCTGGGCATCTGCCGTTACACAGGTCACGATAATGTCTGCGGCCTCCGCGACCGCCTGTGATGAACCGACCGCCTCTCCCCCTGCCGCGACGGCTTCATCAATCACGTCCTGCCGACGCGCAAAGAAAGTCAGGTCGTAGCCAGCCTTCAGAATGTTCAACGCCATCGGTTTCCCCATAATGCCCAGACCAACGAACCCGATCTTTTCCATCATATTCTCCTGTTGTGGTGCCGGCAGCTTCCCGGTGTCGATTAACGAACGTGAAAGGCGCTTCGAAATACATCGTCCGTGTCAATTAACTATATTGGCCAGCGTCAGGTCAATCGAACCGATACCCACCCGAGCGAACCGAATGAACGCAAACCCGCTGATTGCCGGACTCGATGTCGGAACAACCAGCATCAAAGCCCTGATCGCGGAGCCAAACGGCACCGTCCTCACGACCACATCTGCTCCCACACCCACGCACCATCCCCACACGGGTTGGGCACACTATGAACCGGAGCAGATCTGGGACGTCGTCTGCACTGTGCTGGCAGAAACAACGTCAATGATCGACGAACCGGATCGAATCGCGGGTATCGCAGTGGCAAGCGTCGGCGAAACGGCTTACCCGGTGGATGGATCTGGAAGGGCAACACACAACGGAATTGCCTGGTTCGACACCCGATCGAAAGCGCAGGCAGATTGGCTGCAAGAGAACATCGGCGCAGACCGGATCTACTCCGCGTGCCGGATGTCGATTCAGCCGATCTACGGACTATGCAAGCTGCTGTGGATAAAAGACCACCATCCGGATGCCCTGGAAGGAGCAACGTGGTTGAACTCCGCCGACTACATCGCCTTTCGGCTCAGCGGCGAACGTGCCACCGATCCCTCACTCGCTTCGCGTGCACTTCTCTTCGATGTCGATCGATTCGACTGGGCAACAGAGATTCTCGACGATTGCGGGCTTCCCCGTGAATTGCTCGCTCCTTTGAAGCGCAGTGGTGAGGGGATCGGTTCGGTTCTCTCGGATGTCGCCGCGCGAACCGGACTTCCGGAATCCGTGATCGTCTCAACAGGTGGACACGATCACGTCTGTGGTGCCCTCGGTGTCGGTGTCGTCGAACCCGGCACCGTACTCAACTCTCTCGGGACGGCCGAGGCCCAGTTCCTGCCGCTCAAGCAACCGCTCAACACTCCCGAGGTGGCTGCGCAGGGCTACAGCGTCGGTGGACACGTCGCCTGGGACCGGTACTACGCGATCGGCGGTCTCTATTCCTCGGGTGGCAGCGTAGACTGGCTTACCGGCCTCTTCGGGGACCTGAATATACAGGATCTGCTTGCTCAGGCAGTCGACGTCGCGCCAGGCAGCCTGGGTGTCTGCTTCCTCCCCCACTTGCGGATTGCCAACCCGCCCTTTGGCGACGCGCCTTCACGTGGGGCCTTTGTCGGGCTCACTGGAGATGTCGATCAGGCCACCCTCTACAGATCGGTACTTGAAGGAATCGCGTATGAGGCCAGGCTCTGTCTTGACGGATTGCTTGCCTACGCTGGCCTGTCAGAACCCGACAGAATTATCGCCATCGGCGGTTCCACGCGGAACACATTGCTGATGCGGATCAAGGCAAGCATCTATGGATCGCCCATCACCGTCTCAGAAACGACAGAAGGCACGGCTTTGGGTGCGGCCGTGCTCGGCGGCCTTGGATCCGGTGTCTACGACAGCATCGCGGATGTAACATCGACACTGATACAGAAGACCCGTCTTGTCGAACCGGAACACGACCTGATAGATCAATACCAGGAGGGATTCACCACATACAGTCAGGTCTACCCCGCTCTCAAGAACCTGAACGCAAGAATCGACGAAGCCAACCAGATTTGAGGAGAGAATGGAAGATATACAGTGCGCGCTCATCGGCTACGGTGGGATCGCTGAATTCCACGCTGAGGCGCAGGAAAAGATCGAGGGTGTCCACATCAAGACAATCGTTGGGCGTCGTCCTGAGCACGCCGAGGCCTTTGCAGCCAAACACGGCGCCGAGATCGCGACCGTATACCTGGACGACGCGCTGGGAGATGACAGCATCCAGGCCATTGTCATCACTTCTCCGTCAGAGCTGCACTTCGACCAGGCATCACGAGCACTGGAGGCCGGCAAGCACGTACTCATCGAGATCCCCATCGCAATGTCCCACAAGGGTGCGCGAACACTCGCAGGTCAGGCCCGTAAGCTGAACCGAAAGGTATTGGTCGCGCACACCCGGCGATTCGATGACGTAGGTCGGTTCACGAAAGGATTTATCGAATCCGGCAAGACCGGGCAGATCTACCAGCACCACGCGATGTCCTGCTGGTATCGGCACGAGAACATCGGGTGGACGGGCTACAACCGAAACTGGACGGACGACGTCCTGTTTCACCACGGTTGCCATTCCGTCGACTTCTCGCTGTGGACCGTCGACTCCGACATCCGTCGGGTAACAGGTGAACTGGCCCCCCTTCACGAACTGAATAACACCTCGATGGATTTCAGTATGCTGATCCGGTATGCAAACGAAACGATTGCGACCGTCAGCCTGTCCTACAATGCACACCAGCCCTTTCGGGCCAACCGTTACACGTGCGAGAACGGATCTCTCGAGACTGAAGGAAAGGTCGTCCGCTTCAATGGCGAGGTCGTGTTCGAGACCCTCGATAATCCGGAAGGCGGCATGCTTGTCCAGGACCGCGAATTTTTCGACGCTATCCGTGAAGATCGACAGCCATCGTGCAGCGCCGACGATGCGTTACGTGCCCTGAGACCCTTACAGCAAGTCTACGACCAGATGGTAACTGCCGAAGGCGAAGCGAAGTACAAGCGACCCTGGGACCTATAGCGTGACCCGTGTGTTCAAGTAGGCCTGCGTGTGCACAGGACGTATCGAGAACCCGACTTCCCAGCCGTCCCAATACCTCCGTCAATAGATTTCCGCAACCCGTGAGCCGCATAAACTAGCACGCGCCCTGATATCGGGTATTGTGTATGTAGACCTGAGTCATACACGCAGGCTTGCGCGGTCGCCCTATGATCCCATCCGAACACGAAGCCTTCCTAGATTCTCTTCCCGACGAACTGTCTTTCGGTACGTGTGTCTTTGACGCAGAATGAGAACAGGTGCACGCGAACCAGGCTGGAGAATCTGTGCTGGAGCACGTTGCCGTGTTTGACGAACAGCATCGCCTCACACGGCTCCGGCCTGTCGCGGTAGGTGAGCTCGAATCGCAGGAAAACAGCACAGCCTTGAAGGTCCTGGAGGAGGGTCCCCTTCCCGTCATACACGAGGCATCCGTTCGGACAATCAAGGCCGAGACAGGTACCGTCTACCGACTGCTCGTCACACGCGACGTCACCTCGAAACAAGAGCAGCATGTACATGCCCAGGAACAAGACCGGCTGGCCGCGATGGGTCAGCTTGCCACCGGGATTGCCCACGATTTCAACAACTTGCTCACCACGATGATTGGCTACACGGACATCCTGGCCTTGACCCCGAGCACGCCGGACGAACACCGTGAGAAGATGAAAATCATCTCGTCGCAGGACCGTCGGGCCGAGCAGCTGGTTCGCCAGGTGCTCAGCTTCAGCTTCCAAGGCCACTTACTTGCCGATCACCCTTCGATAAGACGTGCATATTCTTTATAGGATCTCCAACACGGAATCTGTTTGGCCACGACGTCACTCCCACCTTCGCGTAGGCTTCGGCCGACAGGCAGGGCGAACGGTGGATATTCGCCTGTGATCTCTCTTGACGTTCCGGGGGGTCAGATGCCTTCGGACTAGATCGAGACAATACGATCTTCCCGATCAGACAGATACGCGGCTTCGATAATCTCGAGTCCACGGAGGCCGTCCTGACCCGAGGCAATCGGTGTCTCGCCGTTTTCCGTGCAGGCTGCGAAATCCTGCAGCAGACCGCTGTAGTAGTCAGGGAAGACAATCGCCTCCTCGACGACATCATCTCCCTTGACGATGCAGAGTGTCTTGCCGAGAAACAGCGAACCTTCTGATCCAAAGATCTCGAGCACGTTACCCGCCTGGGGTATCGTGCAACTCGCCGTTAGCATACCGTGACAGCCCGAATCGAACGACACCAGTGCGTGGGCCGTCTCCTCCACGGGCCACTCGAACACACGTGAAGAACCCATATAGGCGATTCGCGTCACCTCTCCCTCAAGGAACCGGAACAGATCCAGGTAGTGGGTTGCGACATCGACAAGCGCCCCGCCGCCGCTTTGCGCAGGATCGAGACGCCACTCGTCCGCTTCACGAGGCGTCCACTTCGCAAGGTGTGCTCTCAGCTCGACGACCGTACCGAGCTCACCCGCACTCAGGAGTCGCCCGATTCGCTGATAGATCTCCCAGCCTCTCAGGACAAAACAGACCCCGAGCGTAACATCCGCCGAATCGCACGCCGCCACCATCTCCTCACACTCCGCGGCGGACATCCCCATCGGCTTCTCGCACAGGACGTGCTTCCCGGCTCCCGCGACGGCCAGAACGTGCTCGTGATGCAGATTGACCGGACTAGAAACATAAACAGCATCGACGTCGGGATCACAGATCAGGTCAGCCGCCGTCGCGTGCGCATTGCTGACACCGTATTCTGCGGCCAACGCACTCGCTCTCCCCTGGTCCCGTACCATCAAAGCCGCAAGGCTCTGCCCATCCAGTCCCTGGATAGCAGGCATCACTCTTCTCTGCGCTACGGATCCCGCACCCAGGATACCCCAGTTCATGGGGACACCAGGCAGTAGGCAAGTAGGCAACTAGGCAGACAGGTAAACCTTTGCTCTATGCCCGCTCTACCGACCTCCCGGCTTACCGACTTGCCGACTTGCCGATTCACCAACCTGCCGCCTCTCACTTAAGCCCCTCCCTAAAACCGAACAACACACTCCTCCTCCATCGCCTTATCAGCCAGGAAACCAGTCAAATGACCATTCACGGAATCTTCGATCCGCGTGCACGCGAGTGACGGAGCACCGTCGTTGACCAGATCCACGAAGTCCTTCATCAAACGCAGATCGCCACCGCCGTGTCCTCCGAAAGCTCCGTGCATATCACCACCCTCGTTCATATCGACCCACGACTCGCTGTATTCCTCGCCGGGACGAGGGTCGATATGACGAACACAGTACTTGCCATCTTCGAAGACGCCCTGAATCTCGCCTGCAGTACCGATCAGGTGGATGGATCTCGATGGCCGCGCCGTGCCGCCGACCATATTGTGTGTCGCCGTACAGCCGTCCTCGAAGTTGATCGTCACGGACTGATGATCCACCACATCGTTGTCACACTTCCAGACACACCGGCCATAGTCGTTGTCACCTTCGAGCGAAGCGATCTTGTCATCGAGTGTCAGATTTTCGATATGCTCGAGTGTGTCCCATACGTAGAAAGCCCAACGTTTTGGGTGATCGATATAATGTTTGCGAGCAGAGTAGAGACAGTCAAATTCGATCTCGCAGTCGCCGAGACACCGGTTGCCTGCACCCTCGGGAGCCATCTCCGGACGAAACTGTGTGTTGGTTCCAAAGCTGCTGACCATCGTCGGATCCACCCCACTCTTCATCCACATGACAAGATCCAAATCGTGGCAGCACTTGGCCATAAGCATCGAGGATCGACACTTCTCCTTGTTGTTCCACTTCCCCCGCACATACCCCACAGCCATGTGGTGGTAACTGACGTGCTCGACAGTCTGCACGTTGATGACCCGCCCGATCTCCCCGGCGGCGACTCGCTCACGGATCGTATAGTAAAAAGGCGCATACCGGAGAACGTGACAGATCATCACCTTGCGCTTGTAAGTCCGCGCAGAGTCGACGAGCTGCTGCATCTCGTCCGCATCAGTCGCAAAAGGCTTCTCGAGAAGGATGTCGTATCCAGCTTTGAGGAGAGGGAGCGTTGTGGCTACGTGCTGATGATCCATCGTCCCGTTGATCGCACAATCAGCAAACTTCGGAACCGAAGACAGCGCTTCGGACGTTTCATACCTGCGATCTACAGGGATGCTGAATCGATCTCCGGTCTGCTCCCTGCGCAGCGCGATCGGATCCGCCATCCCCACAATCTCGAGCTCGTCCGGATGCTTTTCAGCGTATGAAGCATAAGTGAGGGCACGGTGACCCGCCCCGATAATTACGGCTTTTAGATTCATGAAAATCGGGTGTGGGAGATCGGGTGTGGGGGGCGTCGTCTTGCCACCCCCTACACCCCAAACCCCAAACCCGCCTTTCGTTCCTTGTCCATAAACCCGTAGTGGTCCCCCCAAAGTGGGACGTTTTCAAGCTGCCGTTAAAGTTGATTGATGTGCTTCATTCACTTCGTTTGGTGTT
>CAYYGZ010000123.1:0-8439 GCA_964471275.1 uncultured bacterium
TCTGGTGATGGTGACACATGTTCCCGAAGTCATTGAGCTGCCGAGGGACCAGCGAGAATGTGTACTGACACTTCCAGCTTGAATTCTGCAGCTTCTGCATCTGCCAGTCGGCATCCGTCCGAACTAGACGATGCTGACCCGTATGTGTGTTCACATCCGGGTCCAGACTGAGGGGCTCCAGGAACGCATCCCCAAAGCCGACATCCGCGACCATGGGGTTCTTGTCGCCAACCATCAGGATGAGATGGTCGAATTCCGCGCCCGGCGACTCAGCCGGTCCGACGCGTGCGGACAGCAGTGTCACCGGGAATCCGAGTTGCCGGAGCAGCCACGCAAACAATCCGTTGAGTTCGTAGCAGAAACCTCCCCGTTTTCTCCCCACGATCTTATCGAAGAACAACGGGAGATCGATCGATATTCGGTTGCCGAGTGCGATGTCCAGATTCTCGAAGGGAACGGCGAGAAGGTGAGTTCTGTGCAGCTGATGCAATGTCTCGGGTGTCTGCTCTCGAGGGCCTGTGTAGGCGATCCTGTCCAGGTATGCTTCGACGTCCATATAGGGAACCGATTGCCTACTCGAAGCTGAACTGCTGGGTTCTGTTGGCCTCGATGAAGTCCCAATCGTATGTGACGCCCAGACCCGGACCGTCAGGGACCGGGACACAGCCATCCGGTGACAGGTCTTCCGGTTGGTCTGAATACCCACATGTGTATACCGGGGCGACAATGTTTGGCATACCGGGACCCATCAATGCCATCTCGTACATGTGCGTGTTTCGGATGGCTGACATGCACAATCGATGAGCCGGGCCACATGCGTGAAGTTGCAGGTCCAGCCCGAGTCCCTCGCAGAAGTGAGCGATCTTCATCACGCCGGTTATGCCCATGTCGTATTCGGGATCTGCGTGAATCAGGTCGCAGCCACCGTTGACCATGAACGACGCTTTCTGCTCGAGTCCCCTTACGTGTTCAGTGATAAGCAAGGGTGTCCTGATCTGCTCGCGCAATCGCTGGTGACCATAGGGCGATACAGCTGCGTCCCGGTAGGGGTCCTCATACCAGAAGAAGCCGGCGTCGTCGCACGCGCGACCGACCGAAAGCGCGTCGGTCCAGGTTAGGAGCTGACAGGCAGGATCGATCATCAATCGCCACGCGTTGCCGACTCGTTCCCGAACGCCGAGCAGGTTCTCGATTTCACGGGTGACGTTACCGTCGTTCCAACCGTGGATCTTGAATCCGTGGAATCCCTTCTCCTTGCACTGTTGGGCAAAATCCGCGAAGGCTTCTGGTGAGCATAATCCGCCAACCGTATCCTGGCCGTGATATGTACTGGCGTAGGTTGGAAGCCGGTCCCTGTATCCGCCCAGCATGGTTTTCACAGATGTCCCCTGCATCTTCCCGCAGAGATCCCAGATCGCAATGTCGAGAGCACCGTGGCCCATGTGATCGTAGGCGCGGAGCTCCCTCTTGAGGTCGTCATATATCAGTTCACGATGCTCGGGATTGCGACCAAGCAGGACTGGGCCGAGCATCTGGGCCTGAGCGAAAGACGCAGGGGTCCCGACCCAGTGGGTGACGTATTCGCCGGTGGCACCGTCATCGGTCGAAATGCGGACGGCGAATCGTTTGGCGGGGAAGGAGGATCCCTTCACGTATGCCATGTTGCCGACGCCGGCCGCGGCCTGCTCGAGGCCGATGTCGTTGACGGTGAACTGGAATTCAGTCAAGGATACGGAGCTTATTGTAGGCATGGTGGCAGGACCTTTTGGTACCACGGATCACACGGATTACACGGAGGGTGAGGACAAGCAGTCAAGGGACGCAGGTCTGACCCGGGCAGGAAGATAAGGAGTGTTCGTGAGGAATGAAACTGATGGGAAAGGGTGACCGCGGGTGTGGTGTGCTACTAGTAAGACGACCAGCGTTCGATGATTTGATCGTCTCCGTTGAGGTGGAGGATGACGTTTCCGGTCTTTGTGAATGATACGCCGGATGTGTCGGTGCCCTGCCACGTCATTCGGAGGGCGGCTTTGCTGCTATCGAGCAGGAGATCTTCGATCTGGACCGAGAGGACCGGATGGTCGGTCAGATATTGCTCCATGTAGTCGATTGTGGCCTGTGGTCCGGGCAGTGTGCGGGTGCTGGCACCGTGGTCGATGTAGCCCAGGGACAGCCGCTCCCGGCAAACAGACAGGTCGCGTTTGTTGATCAGGCGATCGAAGTACTCGCGTATGCGGTCCTGTGTGTTTGCGGGTGTGTCCGCCTTCAAGGTCGTGTAGTCCGGGTCGTCAGCGTGCAGATCCCTGACGAGCTCGATCTCGGATCCGTGTTTTTCACCGGTTCGCTTGAAACCCACGGTGACGTAGAAGCCTTCCGGACTGCCCTCTCCCTCAACACAGCTAACGAGGAGCGTATCGGCTCCGGGCCGTGTCTTGACGTAGTCGATAAGCTGTGCGATGGCCTGTCGTCCAAAACCCTTGCCTTGATGCGGTGCAGCGATCATGAAGCGCCAGAGGAAGTACTTCGGTATCTCCGGCTGGTCGTTGAGCATCACGAAACCGACCGGTATCTCAGCCGCGTAGACTGCCCTGGGCCACGCAGAGGACGAGAATGAAGCTTCTGCAATCGAGTATACGTTGGGTGCGACAGCTTCCGACTGAGGCGGCTCGAGCGTATCACTCAGACCGCAAATCTTCCGGAGAGATTCGCGCGAAATCTCACGCAGGGAAACTGGCGCACCGAGTTCGGGTGTAGATTCGCGCTCTGCCATCGTTTCTCACTTTACCCGGTAACGATCTACAGCCTCGTCGTCCACATCGATTCCCAGGCCGGGTCCATCAGGAATTCTGACATAACCGTCCGACACTTCCAGGATTGCTCCCGATTTGACGAGTGCGTTCAGTGGCGACCAGGCCTCGGTCGGTGGTACCGGCGGTGTGTTGAACACGACTTCCTGCATCCGGCAGGACGGGATCGTCGCACCCACCTGGAGCGAGCCAATCAAGTTCATACCGTGCTGGCCGTGGAAAATGCAGTCGACGCCGAAGAGTTCAGCTGCGCCGGCAATCTTCTTCAAGTGCATCAGAACGTTCGCGCAATGGGGTTGAATAATGTCGAAGGACTGACCGGCAAGGTAGTTGTCATAGACTTCGAGTGGCTGGTGCTCGCCGCCCGTGATCGGTATCCTCGACACGGCACGCAATCTTGCGTGTCGCTCTATGTCGCCGCGGATGAACGGTTCCTCCAGCCATTGGGCGTCAGCCTCGAAGAGGGCGTCGGCGATCCGAAGCCCCGTCTTAAAGTCCCAATCCTCTCCGGGACCGTCACCTGTACGGTCGAGCATGATCTCCGCTTTGTCCGGTCCACCGAGACGAGATCTGATCTGGCGGACGGTCTCCACGTCGTCCATCGGGTCTGGACGCCAGATGCGGATCTTGAACGCGTCGAATCCCAGCGAGGCATAGTGAGCGATGTCATCCGCCTGCTGATCGGGTGAGACTTGTGTCTGATGCGCATCAACCGGCCAGACGGTCGTCAGATACAGCTTCATCCGATCCCGGCAGCTCCCCCAGAGACGATGGAGTGGCTTATCTGCTGCTTTCCCAACGATGTCCCAGAGGGCATTCTCAGCGCCATAGAATTCGTGACCGAGGCCATCCGTGACGAGACGTCCAACCTGGATCGGATCCTTGCCTATCAAGAGGGCTGATGCCGCTTCGGGATCGACCTCCGACCAGCCATAGCCCGTGATTCCATCATCCGTACGGATTCGGGTGACACCGGTCTTGTTGTAGTAGCGGAGATTCTGTTGCTCTTCGGAAATCGGGATCAGGAGCTTGAAGGATTCGACAGATGTGATTTTCATTTGGCAATCCTGAGAATCGTAGGACCACGTGACTAGGTTGACGTAAGCTGCTCGCGAGATGCCTTGTGCACGGAGCCAATGATGGAAACGTAGAAAGCGTTTGTCAATATGGACGGACTGATGGGCGCTACAGGCGGCGGCGAGGGATACCAGAGACATTATCGGAGCGTGATTCCGCGCCGACGATATCAAGTTTCTATCTTCCGGAGCGAGATCTGGGGGATTACTGGGCGGTGAAGCCGCCATCGAGCGGGAGCGCGACGCCTGTGATGAGGGCCGACGCATCAGAGCATAGCCAGACGACCGCTTGTGCGACTTCCTCTGCAGTCCCGAGACGACCGATGGGCTGGCGTTTCGAAATGGTTTCCTGGACGGAAGCATCCTCGTCGATGTATTTCTGCCAGAGAGGCGTCTCGATGTATCCAGGACACACGGCGTTAATGCGGATGCCCTGGGAAGCGAACTCTAGGGCCGACGATCGGGTAAGACCCAGGATTCCCGATTTGCTGGCGGAGTAAGCAACGAATCCGGCAGTGGATCCGACGAGGCTGGAGATCGAACCAGAGTTTACGATCGATCCCCCTCCCGCCTCAAGCATATGCGGGATCTGGGCCCGCATGCACATCCAGATTCCCTTCAAGTTGATCGACATGAGTCGATCCCATTCTTCTTCGCTGGTTCCGAGCGTGCCTCGGGAGGATTCGACACGTCCTTCGGTGCCGGCGTTGTTGTGCGCGTAATCTAATCGACCGAACTCGGCCACCGTGCGATCGACCAAATTCTGAACCGCCTCGCCGTCCGATACATCCACTTCCACGACGATTGCCGTACCTCCGTTATCGCGAATCGCCTGTGCTGTTCGGTCCGCGCCTGTTCTGTCAACATCAGCAATGCAAACGCGAGCGCCGTGTTTGGCGAACTCGAATGCAGAAGCACGCCCGATGCCAGATCCTGCGCCGGTGACGATGGCTACTTTGTCATTGAAATCGAGTCGCATACGGATCGAACTCAGGGCAGTGGGTCTATTCTGCGGGCGGTTTGAGGGCGTTCTGGCCGAAGACGATCGGGTAGTGATCTCCGGTTCTTATATTTCTGGTCGCTGCGTCCATGTAGGCGGCGCTGAGCGCGCGACGAGGGCGGTCTGTCGTATTCACTCCCGAGCGATGGAGGACCAGGTTGTTGATCAGGACCGCTTCCCCTGCACCCACCTCGAGGTCGATGACCTTTTCGGGTTTGCAGTATTCGACCTGATCCTCTTTCGACGTGAAATGCCCCTCGTTCAGTATGCCGAGTTTGTGGCTGCCCGGTACAATCTGCACGCAACCGTTCTCGACCGTCGTATCGTCCAGTGCCGTCCAGACGGTCGTGGTCGGTGTGGCATCGATTCCCCAGCCTGCTCCAACATCCTGGTGCCAGGGGAGCATTGTACCTTTCTTCGCTGGTTTGTTCATGAACATGGACCGGAAGATGGAAATGTCCTCTCCGATGTAGTGGCGCGTCAGCAGCCGGAAAACAGGGTGCTGCATGTAATCCAGATACAGCGGGTCGTTGTGAAGTTCATCGATCCGCCGGTAGTTCACGGTCTTCTCCGTCGGACCCACCGTTCGGGCTTCCAGGGCGTATTCCTCACTCTTCCCATCCAGTTGAAACGTGACGCCCGGGATCGTTGTCCGACCCATCATCAGGTCTTCAGCTCTCCGCCTGAGACCGGACAGTTCGGCTCCGGACAGCAAGTTGCCCAGGATAACGTATCCGTGTTCGTCGAAATGCTGATGGTGCTTGTTTTCGAACAGACCGAGCAAGGAAGAGATCATAGCCATTATCTGTGCGGGTGGTTACAGCGTTGCGAGCAGGACAATGATGCCACTCACCAGAAGTATCTGTGCGAGCAAGCCCTTCCTGGTGAGTGGGGATGAGTTGAAGGACAGGAACTCCTCATCCGACATATCCATGTCGCCATACGTCCACGATCGCCGATCGTGTTGCCTTCTTTCATGCGTCCGTCGGTGTTCCTGTCGACGGACCTTCTGCTCACGTCTTGACTGTCGGCGCCTTTCGGAAAAGCTGATGCTCTGGTTTGTTTGCCGTCTGTCCGCGAGATTCCGCCTGTCCTGTGCCCGTCGGTCGAGCGTCCTCCCGTTCGGCGTCTTCTCGGCGGTCCTGTCTCTCTCTCTGGTCCAGCGTCACGGTTGTGCGATCCGTTGTGTCGGTCATTCGTTGATTCCGTCGCCTATTAGAGCTGTTCTTCCAGAAACTGCTCGAATGTGGCATCCGCATGCTTCGCGCAGGCCGCCCGGATGTTGGCCTCCAGCTGCTGTTTGTTCAGGCTACCGATCGGATTGCCGTGGACGCGGTCGTCTCGCAGGCAGAACTGGATCGCCAGTTCGAGCAGGTTGAGCCCGTATGCCTCTGCCCACGCTCGCATCGCCTCGGAACGTTCGTGGTCTTCGTTCCATTTCTCTCGCGGTACGAAAATGTCTACCGGCTGACCAGTCAAGTAGCCGCGCATGATCGACCATCCGTTGAGGATGCCCATCCCTCTTTCGTAGGCAGCAGGCAAGACCGTGTCACGCGCCGTCTGACGGAGCAGGTTATAGTCCCCAAAGGTCAACAAGACGTCCGTGCGACCCGTTTCTATGACTTGAAGATGGAAATCGTGTGGCCGCATGCCGTATCCGAGGTTATCTACCCATTCGTTCTCACGCGCCTGCTCCAACCCCTCGAGCGTCCCATTGGTCGCCAAGGTCGGTTCGATCTCGTGAGGATCGTGGATCAACACGGCGTCGAACTTCTCGATGCCCAGAATTGCCAGCTGGCTCTCAATGTCCGCAAGCGCTCTCTCCTTCGAGTAATCTGCACGGCCCTCTCCGTATCCACCCCATTCAGCGGCACTGTGACAGCACAGCCTTCCACTGATGATGATCTCGTCACGACTGACTACGTCCTGCTTGATTGCCGCGCCCAGTTTTCTGAGCGAGTCACCGTAGCAGCGGGCACAGTCGAAATGGTTGACACCGGAGTCAACCGCATACCGGATCAACTCGAATGCTTCGTCATCTGTGACAGGGCCGAAGTTATTGCCGAATCCTTGCGTGCCAAAAGGTACTACCGGGATTGATAGGCCCGTGTTCCCCAGCGTTCTCCGGGGGACAGTCAACTCATCAGCCATGATTTCCTCTAGTCATTCTTGCCGTCGTTCTGTCTGGGAAGTCAGATCTGACTGCACAGGTCCCGAATGACGGCGCTCCAACGGTCGCGCTGCTGGGGCTCCATTGCCGTGGGGATATTGCCCTTTGTCGGTTCTTGGGTCTGCTTCGCAGTAAGATATAACCCAATATGAACTACGAAGTCACGAAGACACCAAGAAAACGTGCCAGGGACAGGTCGAGCGGATCCCAGATCTCCGGATCACACAGATCGTCGGAGGATACTCCATAGTCTATGTATAGAAAAGGACACCGATCGTGTCGGTGTCCTCTCCCGCAATCTGGCCCCGGTCCTAGAGTGAACTGATTCAGAAGGGCGTCTACAGTTCAGATTTGTTGGAGTCGGACGTTTCACCGCATCGGACCTAGATCATTACTGGCACGCACGTGTTTGTACCATTCGCGCCGGGGGCATTCCTTTTCGGGTTCCGAGAAGTCATCGCGACGTGGCTCACGATTGTCCGTCCAGCCCTGGGGTTCGGCCCCGCAGTCCGTCTTGGCTCCGCTCTCGACAGACAGGCCGCGCGGCCACACCCCAGGCTAATGGCGGTCGCCCCGTTCCGGGGCTGTGACAGATATAGATTCGAGACCGTGTCATCAACAGCGCGTGGAGAAAGCAGCGATTTCAAATCAACCTTACCTACTGGCTCAATGTGCCAACACCGATATGACACTGGACATTCTAGAGCTTGAACGGGATACTCTGTTCACGTCTTGGAAGCGGGTTCTGACGGTGACACTCCTCCATTACGGCAATCTGTTTACGGCTCTGTTCAGGTTTTACGATCTTTTCAGCGCCATTGGCGATTACGTCATAGATGTTCTCGTAAATCCGGACTGGACCGCTCTTCATCGACTCCAAGGTGTAGCCGACAGCGCCTTCCGTCTTTGCCTCCTCGACGGTCCAGGATCCCTCGATCCATTCGAGTTCTTCCCGCGGATACTTCCGATCGATCGACCAGAGCCACATGTCGTGCTTGGGCGCCGTGTCCGGGTCAAAATACTTCCATTCGAGCGCGCGGGCACCGCCCCTGATGCCTCCGTATTCGCCGCTGATGACGTATGTGTAGTCATCCGGGTATGGCACACAGGAACTGATGTCGATATCGATCTGCGGTGCTTTGCGATCGGGATCCCAAAGGGTCAGCGTGATGTGATTTTCTGCGTCACCCTCAAAGGGGCTGCGATTGTCCATTCGGCAGAAGACTTCTGGCGTCGTGTCCCAACCGAAGAGGCAGAGGGCCTGGTCGACCGCGTGAGGTCCCGTGTTCAGGAGGCTTCCACCCCAGAGATCCTGTCGCGTCTGCCAGTCCCAGCGGCGACGGTATCCACTCCAGGTCGACCGGACGTGTACGAGATTTCCGATGA
>CAYYGZ010000123.1:8449-13943 GCA_964471275.1 uncultured bacterium
ACATCGGTTGCGATGATCTCCTGAATTTTGTCGAAGAAAGGCTGCACGCGGTTGTTCTGGAACGGGAAGAGTTCCTTTCCGTTCTTCTCTGCAGCCTCGACCATCCTGTCGAAATCAGCGACGGTCCGGGCCATGGGTTTTTCGCAGAGCACATGGTAGCCGTTGTTCAGCGCTTCGATTGTCGCGTCGACGTGCAGAGGAGACGGCAGGGCGTTGACGAAGAGGTCAAACCCCCCTTCCTTGAGCATCGGTCGCCAGTCGTCGTAAACCGGTATTTGGAGTTCTATTTCTGCGTCCTCGCGTCGCTCGGCAAGTTGATCTGCGATGGCTGTTATTTGGAAACCTTTGGTAGTCTCTTTGAGCTGTCTTGTGTGAATGTTGTATCCGCTGCGGCCCTGACCACCGATCGCCACGCGGATTCGATCTCTCGATGCCATGTAGATCCCTTTCGAACTTGGTGGAACGATTGAGACCAAAAAGATAGTAAACTTCAGCTAATGATGGAAGCAACGTGCTGGCGATACGAGGCCTGCGGTGGATGCCTGACCTGATTACAACGGATATCGATAATTTCTGGCGTGCTTTCGATGCGGCCGATCGGCTGCCGACTCCCGATCGCGTGCGATTATTCAAGTCTGCCTACTATGACGTGGCGAGTCTGGGGATGCGCGACTTCGTCGCGGCCCGGGTGAACGACGTCGAACAGTTCGAGCGTGTCGTCACCTTTCACGATGCCTTCTACCGATCCGTCCGAGTGAGTATGCTGCGGATTCGTGAATTCGAGAAGCGAAATCCGTCATTTCTACAAGCGATTTCTGAGGCTGTATCCGCCGCTCGAGATCCCCACGGTGACGTTTGTCGTCGGTCAGCTATCGTGTTGTGGGACCACGTGCCCCAATGGGATGCTGATCGGGGCGGAGCTGTTTGGAAAGACCGAGCGCACACCGATGGAGACGCTCGATTATCGGGTGCGTTCGGCCATCCGGCCGATATCAGAGATCTCCGCGACTGTTATCCACGAGCTGGTTCACATACAGCACAGACCACACGGTATAACGGACCTCTCACTGTTGGCCAGAGCAGTCCGGGAAGGGATGGCAGATCGTGTGACAGAGCTGGTTACGCGCCGTGAGCCGGGAACGGTGTGTTATGACTATGGACGATTGCACGAGAAGCCAGTGTGGGAAGCTTTTCGCGAGGTGATGGCGGGAACAGATGTCAGCGATTGGTTCGGAAACGGTGCGCACGTCCTGGATCGACCGACCAATCTCGGGCATTTTGTCGGGCGTCAGATCTGTGAGGCGTTTCTGAACCGGTATGGGCACAGCAGAGAGACGATTGCTCGAATGATCGGGGTGGATGACTATGAGGAGATTTATCAGGAATCGGGCTACGGGCGGTAGAGATTGATGATGGAAGAGAGAAGATGGGAAGATTGAGAATCAAAGACGGAGAATTGGATCGCTACGCCAATGCTGTCTCGATGTAGGTGTAGCAGAGGTCGCGGACCTCGGGTGGGAAGTCGTGGGGGCAGTCGGGATGGATAATCTGCAGATGGTCTTCTGCATCGTAGAGTCGGTAGACACAGCGGGCGGCATCGACTACTGCGGCGGCGCTTTGCCACCTGAAGTTGTCGTCGTCTTTCGGGGCGGATATGAGGCAGGCTCGTGGTGCCAAAGAGGCGATCAGGTCGTGGAAGTCGAAGGGAATGGCTGCAGGTGACCCATAGTCGTTGATGTGGGGCATGTAGCATTGTTGCGACCAGCCCTTACCGGGCAGCCAGTTATAGTAATCTTCGTATGAGTCCAGACCGCAATTCGAGACGGTCGCCTTGATTCGAGTGTCAAAGACGGCCGTATATACAGCATTGTGCCCACCGAGAGAGTGACCGATTGCTCCAAACCCGGTGTTCGCTACGTATGGGAAACTCCTGAGTAGGTCGAGGGCGCGGACATTGTCCCAGATAGCCTTCATCGTGCCGCTCGCATAGCCGAGCGCATCGAGATCGGGCTGGTATGCCGCCATCTGTGGGTAGGAAGGCGAGATGGTTACGTAGCCACGTTCGGCGAGTTCGCTGGCGTAGTTGCGATTCGGTCGACCGCTCAGACCGACCACGTCTTCATAGCCATGTTTACCGTTGGTTGGATGCAGGCAGAGGATGCCTCGAGCGGGAGATTCAAGGGACGCGTCGTGCGGTCGACAGATGAAAGCGGTCGTCTCACATCCTGGATCAGCTTCGTAGGCGATACGCTGCCGAACGTAGGATCCGCAGTTGGCCTCGTCGAGGATAGACCCTACTGGTGGTATCGATCGGTCGTGCGGGGGGAATGGGCCCATGACCTCTTGGGCGGCTGTCAAGATTCGTGCGTATACGCCCCGCCACGCGGTCTGATCTGCCGGTGTCGAATCTGTGATGTGGTTCATTGCGTTCCTGGCTAGACGATGGTCTTCGCGCAATAAACTACAGCGATGTGAACCCGACAAGCTGCCTGTTTGGGGGTGAAGTTGGATCGATTCCAGTGAGGAAGCGTTGCCTGCAAGAGAGATACTTCTACTCGGTGATCCGGCGCTCTACAGACAGAGCCAACCCGTTGTTGAAGACGAAATGGTTGTGATTCGGGATATATGTGACGATTTGATGGACACGATCTCCGTCTTCCGCGAGCATCACGGATGGGGAAGAGCCATCGCAGCACCCCAGATCGGGGTGTTGAAACGTATCGTGTGCATCCACGCAGGCGAGCAAGTTGTCCTCATCAATCCGGAGATCGAGTTGCCAGGTGATGAGACCATGATCGTGTGGGATGATTGTATGAGCTTTCCCGAGTTGCTGGTCAAGGTGCAGAGGCACGTGCGGTGTCGCGTAAGGTACAGAGATCTAGATTGGACGGCGCAAGTGCTCGAGTTGGAAGGAGATATGCCTGAGTTGATTCAACACGAGGTGGATCATCTTGATGGTGTGCTGACAATTCAGAGAGCGCTGGATGACAGGTCGATTGTGCTGAGGAGCCAGCGTGGATTTCTGGAGTAGGCTGTCGGGCGACGAGTCGAGAGTTAAGATTGGCAGCTGTGTGGGAGGGTGGTCGGGTTCTGTGGGAATCGGGAAACTGGGGAATTGGTCATTCGTCATCACGAATTGGGGTGGGCAGGCAGCTGATCGATCGGGATTGCCCATCTTCACATTTTCATCTGTAGCGCGGCGTGTCAGAACACTAGGACGCCGCGGGCGTTCTTGCCGGCCACCAAATCGTCGAAAGCCTGCTGTGCGTCATCGATCGCGTAGGTTTTGGTGATCAGTTCATCGAGCTTCAGATGACCGGACTGGTAGAGATCGAACATTCGGGGTAGATCGACTCTCTGTCGCGTGGATCCGTAGAAGGAGCCAAGTATGCGCTTCTCTTCTCGGACCAGCGCGCTTGCCGGGATGCTTATGTCGTCCCCCGATCGAGCGATCCCTATCACGACTACGGTCCCTGCACGGCGAGTGCTTTCGTAGGCCTGTCGCATGACCGTCGCGTTTCCGATGGCTTCGAAGGCATAGTCTGAGCCGCGGCCCTCAGTGAACGCGCGGACCTTTTCAACCGGATCTTCTTCGCTCGCGTCGACCGCATGTGTGGCACCGAAGCGGAGGGCGAAATCCAGCTTCAATGGGTTGGTATCGACGGCAATGATCGCATTGGCGCCGCTCATAGCAACTCCCTGGATGACATTCAGGCCTATCCCTCCTGCGCCGAACACGGCGACCGATGATCCGGCCTGAACTTCTGCCGTATTGATTGCCGCGCCAACCCCCGTCATTACACCACAGCCAACCAACGCCGCTTTTTCGAGCGGGATGTCCGGGGAAATCGGAACGACGCTTGTCTCGTGCACGATCGTCATCTCACTCATCGTGCCCAGGCCAGTCATCATGCTGATCGGTTCACCCCCACGCTTAACTGGACGGTTTCCATTCGGGAGGAATCCCTGCCCGGTGAAGGAGCTTGTCTCGCAAAGGTTGGGTTTGCCGGTAGTACAGTAATAGCATTTGCCGCACTGAGGGATGAAGGAGAGGACGACGTGGTCTCCCGGATTGAGCGTGCGAACGTGGTCGCCCGCCCTGTCAACGACGCCCGCACCCTCGTGGCCGAGGATGATCGGGTATTCGCGAGCGATCGTGCCGTCGATGACAGAGTAGTCGCTGTGACAGACGCCGCTTGCCGCCATCTTGATGCGAACCTCGTCTTCGGCCGGCTCGCCCACTTCCACGTCATCTACCCTTACGGTTTCGTTTCTTCCCTCGATGACGACCGCTTTCATGTGGGCCTCCAGTGAAGGGTGAGCGTGTAGATTCAATATGCGTCGAGGTCGCCGGGTGCCCGGATACGGGACGAGGGCTGAACCCGGACGACCTTCCCGGGCTTGTGCAAAACGCAGTGCGGTGTTAGGATCAGAGGCTTGTCCGCCTTGCGGCGGTTGGTGCCCCTGGCTTACGACGGTCGCCCTATCGGGGCTCCGCGTACACCTGCAATGGTGGTCTAGATCAGGGCGACCGAACTGTGAAGGGGTGGGTACTCAAGCAAAAGAAACCCCGAAATCGAGCAAGTGCCGATTCCGGAGTGTTTGACAGGTGCTCTGATACTCGAGCTAGTCGCTGCTTGCAGATTGCTCGATGGCGCGCGCGATCCGGTCCTGGTCCGCGAACTTGAGGTTCTGGGCGAGCCCGACCTTGGAACAGGCCCAGATGAACCATTTTCCGGGATCAAAATCATACCAGTGCGTGCCCGTTCGGAAGTCGTTCGGGAACGTGTGGTGGTAGTTGTGATCCATCTCACCCCAAACGAGGAACGAAAGCCACCAACTGCCTCGCGCGGTATTGCTGGTCGAATACTTCTGGCTGCCCCACCAGTGTGCCACCGAGTTGACGCAGAAGGTCATGTGCCACTGAATCGTCAGGCGGAGCGCGCCCCCGATGAGTACGAAGCTCCAGAATTCGCCCACAAAGAGGCCGACGGATCCCGGGATAAGAAAGCCGGTGATGATGCTGAGCGGTCCAAACCACTTGTGCTGAAATCGGTTTATCGGATCCGCGGAGAGGTCCTTGACCCGATTGTAATCGGGCTTCGTCTTCCGAATGACCCAGCCGATATGGGCGTGCCAGAATCCCTGGTGGATATTATAGGGATCCTTCGCCTGATCACAGAAGGTATGGTGATCCCTGTGCTGTGCGGACCACTGCATAGCAGACCCCTGGACCGCACCCGTCCCCGTAATCAGGAAGAACATCCTGAGCGGCCAGGCGGCTTCAAAAGTTCTGTGAGAGTAGTAGCGGTGGTAGCCGGCGGCGATCGTTGTCGAACTGAAAACGAACCACGTGAAAGCCGTCAGAACATTCAACCACGAGACGATCAGGATGCCGGCGATCCAAGCGGCAGCGGCATAGGCGGCAGCAAGATGTACGAGGATAACAAAAGACAACTTGGTGGGGTCGAGCGCGCCTAGTGGCAGCAGATCT
>CAYYGZ010000124.1:0-13654 GCA_964471275.1 uncultured bacterium
TGATGGTCGAGAGGCGAGAGCGCTTCGTGACCACCAAGCAGTTCCTAGAGACGGAGTCGTAAGGATCAGCCGTGAAACGAAGGGCCGTAAGGGCAAAGGAATGACCATTATAACGGGTGTTCCCTTACGTGGTGATGATCTGAAGGACCTTGCAAAACAGCTCAAGCAGAAGTGCGGTACGGGCGGAACAGTAAAGGGAGACGTGATCGAGATCCAGGGAGATCATCGCGACAGGCTTGTCCACGAGCTTTCTGAGCTCGGATGGACAGTCAAACGGGCGGGTGGCTAGATGAGGGTTTTAAAGAAGCTTCCGGATCCGTTCTGCATGGACGACGAGCACCGCGTCGCCTCGATCGCGGACTGGGCCGTACGTCGGCGGGAAATCCTCGGCCTCCTAATGGATACGCAGTACGGCACGATGCCTACGGCGCCAGACCTTGTGAGAGAATCAACTGGCGAGTGGGAGGCATTACACGATGGGAGGAAGCGACGCCTCGACCAACTGGAGTTCACCCCGAATCCTGAAAAGCCCAGAGTCACGTTCAACCTGACGGTCACACTCACCTACCCGTCCGACGAAGCGATCGCGCGGCGGGCCAAGGAGGATCCCGGCTTCCGTGAGGGGGGGCTCCCCGCCCTGATCTACGTCGGCAGCAAGGCTCATAACGCTGTTCTGGAAAACGGATACATCGTCATCAACTACCCGAACGATACGCTAGAGCCGATGGAGATGGGAAAACCGGTCCTCGGCCCTGCACGCGGAGCCTATGCAACCTTATCCCCCAAAAAGTTCACGTGGGGATCCATTTCTGCTTGGGCGTGGGGCGCAATCCGTGTCCTCGACCACGCGGTTCGACTCGAGGAAATCAACAGTGATCGCATCGCGATCTCCGGACACTCCCGGAACGGGAAAACCACACTCCTCGCGGGTGCGATCGACGATAGATTTGCGGTCGTCAATCCTGCCGGATCGGGCTGCGCGGGAGCGGGATCCTATCTTGCGCTGGGAGATAACTGCGAGGACCTGGCCGCCCTGACGAGCAGGGACCGTTGGTGGGCGTGGACACACCCGGATTTCGAGAATTTCGCCGGCAAGGAAGAGTCACTCCCATTTGATCAGCATTTTCTGATGTCTCTCATTGCGCCACGACCGCTGCTCAGAACCGAGGGCATCGACGACCATTGGGCGAACCCGGAAGGCACCTCGGTCTCCTTTCTGGCGACACAGCCCATCTACGATTTCCTGGATGTATCGGATAGAAACGCCATCTGCTACCGTCCTGGGGGCCACGATCACACCGAGGAGGATGCGAGCGCCCTTGTGGCACTGTGTGACGAGAGCTTCTTCGGACACTCGCGTCAAATGGACTTCTCACGTCCCCTGAAAGACACACCAGCAGCGGAAACCCTCTTCGACTGGACTTCACCGACCTAGCACTGACTCTCTATCCCTGTGCGAATCATCGGACGATCTCACACCCGAACAACTCCGGGGCCTATGTCAACGACTCACATCTACAAAGAAGCCACCGGATGCGAGATCCTCCTCGACATCCACCCTGCCCAGACCGGATCCGGTCCTTCTCCCGCCATTCTACATATTCACGGGGGCGCGCTCATTATGGGGCAACGCGCGCAGAACCCCCAGGATATGGCCCGATACACGGAGCGCGGCTACACGGTCTTCGCGATCGACTACCGGCTGGCCCCCGAATCCAAACTGCCTGCAATCATATCGGATGTACAGGATGCGCTGACCTGGATAAGACTGCGGGGCCCGGAATTCTCAGATATCGACGCGACCCGCGTCGCGGCTGTTGGCCACTCGGCCGGAGGATATCTGGCCCTGCAATCTGGCACATTCCCCGACCCACCGGACGCAGTCGTCTCCTTCTACGGATACGGCGACATCGTGGGACCGTGGTATTCAGAGCCCGATCCCTTCTATTGCACACAGGAGATCATCTCGGAGCCCCGCGCACGGGCAAACTTCAGTGGTCCACCTGTGTCGCGCCCCGACGAGCGACCGGGCGATGGCAGATTCTACCTATACTGCCGGCAGCAGGGCATCTGGCCTAACGAGGTGGGTGGCCGTGACCCTCGACAGCACACCGAATTTTTCACTCCCTATTGTCCAGACCAGAATGTAGCTGGCGGGTACCCGCCAGCTCTGCTCCTTCACGGCACAGCAGATACGGACGTCCCCTACGAGCTCTCGGTTCGCATGGCTGAAGCCCTGGATGAGCAGCGCATCGAACACGAACTAATCACCATACAAGGTGGGGGTCATGGCTTTGAAGGAGGGCACGGGGACAACACACCCAATACGGTTATCGACGCCTGGGATCGTGTCTACGCGTTCCTGGATAGACACCTCTCTCCAGACTCGTGATCGACTCGCCGCCCCCTCTCCTTCACATCGGCGACGACAGGACCGACTCCCTCGATCCCGGGGGGTCCCCACACACGAGTTGATGGACGGAGCCGCCTGTTGGGCTGTCACGGCAGATCCTGCACGCACGTTGAGCGGAACGGTCTTTCTCTTCATCGCGGTCAGAGAGGGAATAGGTGCACCGGAAAGATTCGATCCAGGAGAACGACAAGGTGAGCGAGATGCATAGCACCCCAACAAATGTCTGGTTCTTCTGGGAAGGGGGGGACGACTTCACCCTCGCACACCGCGGTAACCCCTACGGCCCGTTACTCGCGATCGCCATGGCCGAACGCGGCATCACCTACCGTCACGGCAACTATGACTTCACGAAGGAGTGGCTCGAGAGTGCGCGCGAATCCAGCGAGATCCTGCATCTCAATTGGGCGCACCTCTTCTACAAGGCAGATGACCTCGAATCCGGCGTCCGGAAATTAAAGCGCTTCACGAACAACCTCCAGTTCGCCAAATCACTCGGATATCGGATCATCTGGACTTTCCACAACGTCTACCCACACGAGCGCGCGTTCCCGGAGATCGATCACGACGCGCAGGTCATGCTCTGTCAGGTCGCTGACGAGATGATTGCTCACTGCCAATATGCCGCTGATCGCTGCGCCGAGCTGTTTTACCGGCAGTCGCGCCTCACCGTGGTTCCCCACGGGAACTATATCGATGCGTACCCGAATGAAGTCAGCCGAGCAGAGGCGCGAAGCAGAATGGGGATCGAGCCTGACGCGAGGGTCTTCGTTTTCTCGGGAACCGCACGGCCATACAAAGGTATAGACAGGCTTATCGAAACGTTCCGACAGATTGCTGAACCAAACGATCACTTACTGCTGATGATGCGGCACTTTAGGTTCAACCCACAGTATGCTCTGGATTACGTGGCGATGGCAGGAGAGACACAGAACATCACCGCCGTATCTGCTGACTTCTTCGAACGGGATGAATTTCAGAATTACCTCAAAGCTGCAGATGTTGCCGTTCTGCCCTTCCTTGATGTTCTGACATCAGGTTCTGCCATCCTTGCCCTCTCCTTCGGCCTTCCGGTCATTCTGCCGAAATTGGGATGTCTACCTGAGTTGGTTCCCGGTGAGGAAGGCATTCTTTTCGATCCAACGGATCCGAACGGCCTTCGACATGCAATGGAATCTGTCCGATCGATGGATCTTGGGGCGGTCTCGACCAACGCAATGAAGCGTGCCAGGGAGCTCGATTGGGCTACCATCGCAGGAACCATCTCAGAGCTCTACGCATCCGATTCGAGGGAAGGCCTTGATCAAAGTCATCCGTCTGCGCTTCGCGATTTCCCAGAGGCGCGGGAGCAGTGAGCGATTTGCACAACGTCGCTAGAACAAGGACGTCACGCCAGCCCTGAGGTACTTCACCCGGTCCAGAGGATGATCCCTCTACAGCCCGAATACCCTCGTCAGCGGATCAACACCGCAGAGGGTGTGTCGGGGAACAGGTTCTGTGCCCACAGACAAGGGAAGGAACATCTGGAACAAGAGACTAGGTATCGTTGTCCATCCGCAGGTTCTTCAGAAGCGTGGCCACGTCATCGGCCCGATCCTCGCTGACCCAGATCTCCGCGGGTCCGGCGGCCTGATTGTAGCCAAGCCCGGCCCGACCTGAACCGACCAAATCCTGCAGAATCTCTCCTTCCACGACGTAACGGATCTTCTCATTGTCCAGAATGGATTGCGCAAGTTCAAGCAACAGTACATCTCCCGTGCTCAAAACACATCGCCAATGGGGTGCCTCGGTATTCATCTTTGTTCCTTTTAGCCTGCCAGGGATCTGGTCATACAGTCGGCATATACCCTTTTGCCCCGCCTCCTGAAACCATACTCGGCAAACTCCTGCCAGGTCAAGCCTTCCGACTCGCCTCAGACAAGCATCGCCCTCGGTTCGGGACCGAGGGCGATGCCCTGTCACCTGTGAAACATTTCTATGGTCGGCTAGGACCCAAACACCTCTTTGAATTTGCCTACGGAAGCACGGAATCCATCCTCAAAGGTACCTATCTCCGGTCGATATACGCTCTCATAAGAAATGCCATCCGTATAGCCATCACGTTTGAGGGCATTGGCGATGTCACACATATAGGGCGCAACATCTCCCTTACCGAGAGGCTGAAAGGCGACAGTTGCCCGCGCAATATTGGCAGTTGCATCCTTGATGTGGATGTGTCCGATGATATCCTTGATCTCCTCGTAGGCATCCGGATACGGAATGTCAGTGCAATACATGGTATTCGGGATATCCCATAGGACCCGTAATCGATCAGACCCCATTCCATCCACGAACTTCCTTCCCAAATACCCCGACGTCACCATCGAGTTGTTACCCGTCTCGACAACAAGCGTGATGCCTTCATCCTCAGCCAACTGCACGGGTGCCTCCATAAGCTTTAACAGCTTCTCGAATGCCCCGTTACTGACGATCCAGTCCTGCGCCCCATTGGACCCGAACATGATCATCTCCTTGCGAAAACTCATGATTCGCACGAGAGGCGCCCCCACGGCCTTCGCCATTCGGATGCATCTTCGAAGTCCGTCCATATGCGCACGATGGACATCGTCGTCCGCCTCGGTATCCATAACGGATAGACCGGCGAAATTGTGTCGGGATATGCACGAAATCCGAACAGAGTACTGCTGAGCCAGTGACTTGATTCGCTCGATCTCCTCATCTGAATGGTCGCCGACCTCACAATCCCAGACGTGCTGCAGTTCAGCGTGATCAAGCCCCGCTTCAGTCAGAGTCCTCAGTGCGTGCTCAAAATCCCGGCTGATCCCATCAGTAATGACGCCTAGCTTCATCCTTTGATCACCTCGTTCGAGTTCTATTCGCTCGCCTTTACCTCAATACCCAGCATGTCTTCGAGGATCTTTATGATCGCCCAGTTCGCTTCCTCCGGTCGGACACTGATGCCAGCCTGGAACCACTCGGCAGCAGATGAAGCCGTAAAGAGAGGAACCCCATACTGGCCAGCCAGCGTCTTCGCAATCCCAAGGTCCTTATGCATGGTTCCGATCCGGCTCTGACCCGTGAAATTGCGTTCCATGATGTTCTTCGCCGTGTCCCGGAACAAGAAGCTTCCCACTACGCTTGTACCAATCACTTCGCACAACGTCTCAGGCTTGACTCCTGCTTTCACACCAAGCGCCAGGGTCTCGAAGATCCCTGCATACGTGACACCCGTCAGGACGGCCAGGGAGGCCTTCACCGTCTGCCCAACGCCCACTTCATCACCGACGTGAACGATGTTCTCGCCAACCGCCTGCAGCACGGGGAGCGTCCGGTCGAAGACATCCTTCTTCGCCGCCACCATCATGGTCAGCGTTCCTCCCGCAGCACCTGGGGCGCCGCCGCTTACGGGGGAATCGACAACATAGATCCCAGCGGCCTCAAGCGTAGACGCAACCTCCTCCAATTCCGACCGATGCACGGTTGCCGTGCAGATAAACGTTCCACCCGCTTGCATGCCCTCGAGGAGCCCTAATTCCCCGGAGACAATTTCACGTGCTTGGTCCCCGTTCATCACCATCACAAATACGAAGTCCACACGTGCTCCCACTTCCTTCGGTGACGCCGCTGCCATCGCTCCCTCCTCGACCAGAGGCGTCAGTTTCTCCGGTCGCAGATCGAAAACGGTGAGATCGTGGCCCGCCTTGAGGATATTCCTCGCCATACCCGATCCCATGTCACCAACACCTATCAGACCCACTTTGGCCATAGTTCCTCCGTGTTCTGTAGACATACAGAAGGGGGGCCGAAAGCGGCCCCCCCCGATCTGTATTATGGATGCTCCGTTGCATTGGGTCTCGGTTTACCGATAACCGACACCTACAGTGATGCGATCAGGTCGAGTGGGTGCCATACCTTCATCTCCGTCCCCTCCCTGAGATGAATCCCGCAGACAGAGCTTTCTGTCACGATCGATTCACAACCGGAATCCCGGAACCCCTCGAACAGCGGTTCCCCGATGGCATTCGCGAGTTCATAGCCCAGGTTCCCGGCCTTCAGCCCGAATGTACCGGCCATGCCACAACACGTTCCGGTCTCGACGATCTCGACCTTGGCGCCGCGGCGCTCGAGAAACGCCATCGCTCCCCCGCCCGCTCCCAGCGGACGTTGATGGCACGGTATGTGGAATCCAAATTCTCTTCCCTCGAATGTCGAGTCGCTGTAACCCTCGGCCTCCTCGAGTTGCTCGACAAACTCAAAATACTCGAATGTCTTCTGACTGACCTCGTAAGCCTCCTGGCTCGCCGCACCATCCAGAAGCTTCGGATACGATTCCCGGAAGCAGAAGGCGGCCGTGGGCTCCGTAGTGACCACAGAGAAGCCCTGATCGACCCAACGCTTCATCAACTTCACGTTCTCTTCAGCGATACGTCGGGCACCCTTGAGATCACCGTACCCTATCGACGGATATCCACTTGCCTGCTGCTTGGGATAAATGACTTCACACCCGAGCTTCTCCAGATGCTCGACTGCAGACATCCCGAGATCGGGATTGTTGTAGTTGGCAAATATGTCAGAAAAGAAAGCAACACGCCGACCGGGCTCTGTCGGTGGGTTCGGCTTACGGTTCTTCATCCGTTTCGCCAGGGTATTCCTACGGAACGGGGGCAGATCGCGACGGCGATCGATACCGATCGCCTTCTCCATCGCCCATCTGAAGGCTCCGTTACGCATGAACCAGTTCGAAACGGGCGCAAACGCCGATCCCATCCGGGCAGCGCGTTCGGCATCCATCAACAGCCTGTTCACGCGTGGGTGAGGATGTATTTCTGCATCCTTGTCCTTTACCCCAGCAATCATCATTGGGATATCGATCTCGGCCGGACAGATCTCCTTGCACAAACCACACGAGATACAAAGCGGGGAGAAGTCACCGGCGTATTCAAGTCCATGAACCTCGGACGTCCACGGGATCCCGATTGGCCCCGGGTAGATATGACCAAATGTGTGCCCCCCCACAACACCATAGGTCGGGCAGATATTCATGCAGGCGCCGCAGCGAATGCAGTTCAGGGCGTCGGAGAAAAGTGGATCTTCGCGCATCTCCGAACGACCGTTGTCCAGAATAACGATGTGCGTTTCGCGCGGTTCTCGTCCGGTGCCATCCCCAAGCGGGGACCGCCCTGCCTGCATTGTCACATACGTTGTCGTGTGCTGGCCGACCGCGCTGATCGGATGGGCCATCAGCATCACGACCGCTTCATCGACAGACTCGACAATCTTTTCGACACCCATCACGCAGATATGTACATCCGGAATACTCGACACGAGGCGGGCGTTTCCTTCATTCGTCTCAATCACAATCGCGCCAGATTCGGCAATCCCCACATTCGCGCCCGTCATACCGATATCGGCATCGAGAAAGATCGGTCTGAGATACTTCCGAACCACCTTCATGATCTCGTTCACATCGTGAGGAACCGGTTCGTTCAACTCCTTCTCGAATATCTCTGCGACTTCTGGTGCGGTCTTGTGCACCGCAGGAAATACCAGATGAAACGGTTTTTCATGCACCTTCTGGATGATCAGCTCACCGAGATCTGTCTCGATTACTTCCACACCCGCATCCTCCATCGGATGATTGATCTCGATCTCTTCTGTCGTCAACGACTTAGATTTTGCGCACGTCTTGGCTTCCGTGCGCTCGCAGATCTCCAGGACGTAATCGATCGCCGCCTTGCCATCCTTGGCCAGCACGACACTTGCGCCCCGCTTCTTCAGGTTCTCGACAAATTGATCGAGCAGTTCATCCTGCTTACCCATACATCGGAGCTTGATCTCACGGACTTCCTTCCGGAACGAGTCGCCGCCTGCCAAAACTTCAAGCGCGCTCCGACGGCTGTCCCGGGCTCGCTTGACCGCCCGGTACAGCTGATCTCGTCGAGGTCGCTCTCGCAGTGCCGTTTCGATCTTCTCATTCAGCTCGGTATACCGTGCTTCTGCCATATATCCCGTTCTCTGGACTGAGTGTCGTAATCAGGAAGCCGGTTGGTGAATTGCGATTGCGATCAGTGGATCCGGCTCAGTGGCTGGGATCAACCCAGGACGATCGCGTGGGAGACTTCAGGGCCGTGGACACCGAGCGTAAGTTTCATCTCGATGTCTGCTGTTCTGCTCGGCCCTGATATAAACGTCACTGTTGCATCCAGTGGGTTTGCTTCAAAGAAGGTTCGAATGCGGATTGCGGAGTCCTTGAGGGTCTGTACCAGTGTCTCCGCTCGGAAAACACCGATGTGCACCCTTGGCAGCGTGGACACCAATCGATAGGCATCGTTCGTCGCAAACTCGATCAAGGTCCCGCTTTCTGCTATCGCGAAAGCCGCTTCGGACACGCCCAACTCCGCCTGATCGATCCCGTCAGGCAGTTCCTCACCTTTAAAGGGAGGACCATAGGGTTCAATTCTTACCTCACTTAGACCCGATTCAACAAGCGCTTTCAACGATGCACCCAGTTCGCCGATCGCCACCCGCTTTGCGTTCAGACCGCTGGAGATCTCCAGGATGCGTTGAGCGGCATCCGCCTCGGTCGGGCAGATGTGGACCCGCCCGGCCAGTGACTCGTACTTTGCTTGAAACTGCTCGACTACGGATTCTGCCATGTGCTTACCGTTCCTCGTGAGATTCGGGCTTGGAACTGCAAAAATTACCCGTTGGTCGATCCTGTCGCAAGTCTTGAATTCTCAATGACAAAGGCCTTGAGACAGGTTACCTTCGAATCGTTTAGGACTGGAAGCGAACCCATAAAACAACGAAAACAGGGCTATGCCAGAAGCAACGCGCATCATACAGATCGGTATGGGACCGTTGGGCCGTCTGATGACACCCGTCATTGCGGACAAGCAATCGGTCGAGATCATCGGGGCTGTCGACCTGGATCCAAAAATCGCCGGAAAATCTCTAGCCACGCTGACTTCGGCCTCGGATATTCAGATCACGGTTGTGGACGACCTTTCTGACACGCTGCAAGGCAAGCCAGATGTCGCAGTGGTAACGACCGTGTCTGAACTCGACAGGCTCTGGTCACAGATTGAGCCGGTCGTTGCCTCAGGTGTCCACGTCGTATCCACGTGCGAGGAACTCTCCTATCCGTGGACGACTAACCCCGACCTTGCCTCGGAAATCGATCGGGCGGCAGTGGCTGCCGACGTATCCGTCCTGGGCACCGGCATCAATCCGGGGTACCTCATGGATTTCCTGCCGACGGCGGCGACCGCGGTCGTAAACCGCGTGGATCGCATACTTATAGAACGCATACAGGACGCGACCACACGTCGACTGCCTTTCAGACAGAAAATCGGCGCAGGACTCTCCCGGGAAGCCTTCGAAGCACGCGCAGCATCCGGCAAGATTCGCCACGTAGGCCTGACAGAGTCGATGCACCTGGTTGCGGCCAAGCTTGGGTGGACACTCGACAGGACAGAAGACATCGTCGAGCCAGCCCTTGCGGCACGCCCTGTGTCTGTCAATGGGAGCACGGTCGAGATCGGCCAGGCAACGGGTGTAGTCCAAACGGGTCGCGGCTACGTGAATGACAGGGAGGTGCTGACTCTTGTCTTCAGGGCCGCTGTCGGGCAATTGGATCCACGCGATACTGTGACGCTCTATGGAGATCCCGACTACACGATCACGGTACCAGGAGGTACGCACGGCGACACAGCCACCTGTGCGATCGTTGCCAACGCCATTCCTGCGGTAAAGAACGCTCAACCCGGTCTTCGGACGATGGCTGACATCGCCCCTATCTCCTGCTGCCTCTGATGAACACTGCACTCATCCCCGATACCGATGTCACCCACATCCTGAACGCGGACCACCACGATCCGTTCGAGGTTCTCGGGATGCATCCCATCTGGGAGGAGGGTGCAAACCGGATTGTTGTCCGCTGCTTCCGGCCCGAAGCAAAGGCCGTTCGTGTCATTGACGCCAGCACAGGAAGATCCGTCTCAGCTCTGGAACGTCGTCACGAATCAGGCTTCTTCGAATCTGTCCTACCTGACCGAGACACGGTCTTCGCCTACCGGTTCGAGATCACCAACCACCGCGACCAGAAATACACCCTCTCGGATCCCTACAGCTTTGGTCCCGTGTTAACGGACTTCGATCTGCACCTCGTCGGTGAGGGGTCGCATCAGAACCTATTCGACAAGCTGGGCGCCAGCTGCATCGAACGTGATGGGGTTCCGGGTGTCGGGTTCTCTGTCTGGGCGCCTGCAGCCAGACGCGTGAGTGTTGTCGGTGATTTCAACGGCTGGGATGGCCGCTACCACCCGATGCGTGCTCATGGTTCATCGGGAATCTGGGAAATCTTCATCCCCGATCTAGAAGAGGGTGCCCTTTACAAGTTCGAGGTCAAAGAGCAGGATAAGACCGTTCACATCAAGACCGATCCCTTCGCCAAACGTATGGAACTGCGTCCGCAGACATCCTCGATCGTGCACGCCATCCGCGACGACAACTGGACGGACGAGATCTGGATCGATCGGCGCGCACAGTCGAACGCGGTCGAAGAACCGATGTCGATCTACGAAGTGCATCTGGGATCCTGGCGGCGCATCCCCGAAGAGGACAATCGACCGCTCAGCTACCTCGAGCTCGCCGACCAGCTTATCCCCTATGTCAGCAACCTGGGCTACACACATATTGAACTGATGCCGATACTAGAGCATCCGCTCGACCAGTCCTGGGGTTACCAGGTCCTCGGCTACTACGCGCCGACTAGCCGGTATGGCACGCCGGATGAGTTCCAGCACTTTGTGAACACGTGTCACAACCACAACATCGGCGTTCTCCTGGACTGGGTTCCCGGCCACTTCCCGAAGGATGCCCAGGGACTCGCGCGATTCGATGGAACAGCTCTTTTCGAGCACGAAGACCCTCGCCAGGGCGCTCACCCCGACTGGGGCACTCTGATCTTCAACTACGGTCGCACAGAAGTTCGCAACTTTCTGATCAACAACGCGCTTTACTGGATCGAGAAATACCACATCGACGGTCTACGTGTTGACGCCGTTACCTCGATGCTCTACCTCGACTACTCGCGGGAAGAGGGCGATTGGGTCCCAAACCGCTTCGGCGGGCGGGAAAACCTGGAAGCCGTCACGTTCATCCAGGAGCTGAATCATAAAGTCTATGATCGCTTTCCTGGTGTGTTGATGATTGCCGAAGAGTCAACCGCGTGGCCCGGGGTTTCGCGACCAACCTACCTTGGCGGGCTCGGTTTCGGATTCAAGTGGAACATGGGTTGGATGCACGATACGCTGGGCTACATGGCGACTGAACCCATTCACAGAAAATACCATCACGACAGCCTGACGTTCGGGCTAGTCTACGCGTTCCACGAAAATTTCATCCTGGCGATCTCGCACGACGAAGTCGTTCACGGTAAGGGATCTCTGGTTGACAAGATGCCCGGCGATGTTTGGCAGAAGTTCGCGAACTTGCGCGCCTACTTCGGCTATATGTTCGGACACCCCGGGAAGAAGCTGCTATTCATGGGATGTGAGTTTGGTCAATGGCAAGAATGGAATGCAGAAACCAGCCTGGATTGGCATCTGACCGATCACGCCGATCACGCGGGTCTGCAGGCGTTGATTCGGGATCTCAACAAAATCTACAGGAGTGAACCGGCGTTGTATGAGCTTGATTCGAGCGATGAGGGATTCGACTGGATCGACTTCAGCGATCACGACCAGAGCGTCGTGGCGTTCCAGCGGATCGACCGGAAGACTTCTCAGAAGATACTCTTCGTCTGCAACTTCACACCCGTCCTCCGAGAGCACTACCGCCTGGGCGTGCCGGGTGTGGGTACCTATCGAGAACTCCTGAACACAGATGCCGCAATCTACGGTGGCGGAAACCAGGGCAACCTTGGCGTCGTTGAATCCGAGGAAACGGAGTCACACGGGCGCGAATACAGCATCGACATCACGCTTCCCCCTCTCTCCACCGTCCTGTTCAAGCTCCAGACCTACCCCGCCGCAGCGACCTCTCGCTCAACCCAGTCGGCGATCAACCGTATGCCTGTTTCGTTGCGCGTATCGAAGGGGATCACCACGTCGGCCAGCTTCGCCCAAGCTTCCGAATAGGTCGCCACATTCGGCAGGACGTCGTGTCGGTACCATTCAGTTGCGCCTTCCAGCGTCGTCTTTCCTGACTGGGTATCCCGGAGCAGGCGTCGTAACACGCGCTCGTGAACGTTCGCATCCACGAATACCGTCAGATCCGCCAGTGCCAGGATGCGCGGTTCATTGAACAGAAGGTGGCCCTCCGTGACGACGACAGGCGATGGTCCCAGCTCGGTCTGCGCATCGCCTCTCAGCCGAGACCGAGTACCTGCCACCGGCAGGCAGACGGACTTCCCAGCCTTCAAGGCCGTCAGATGGGTGACGAGCTCATCCCAGAGCACCGCCCGTGGGTGGTTACTGGTCGCGACATCCACACCCTCCTCATCCGGATACTCGCGGAAGTCACGGAAATAGCGATCCTGATTCACAAGCACGGGCAACAGATCAGCCAGCATTTTGCAGAGGTGACCCGAAAACGTCGACTTTCCGGAAGCCGTTGCACCCGATACCGCGACGATCAAACTCATAAGCAGAGCCCGCTCCTGGTCAACTTGATGGACATAGTGCTAATTCCGGACATTGACATCGCTAATCGTCCCGTGCATGTTCTTCATGTTCATCAGCAATCAGGTCCAAGGGAGGGTCCGCCATGGCGATCCGGATCGCCGCGCACACGTGCATCTTCCAACAGTATGGTTTTGATCAAGTCAAACAGGCCGAAAAGATCGCGGACACGATCTCAGAGGCCGGTTACGATGCGATCGAGTGGCACCACACAGCACTTACCGGAGATGACTATAAGAACAGGTTGGAGCACGCGCAGCGCAATTCCGGCCTTGAGTTGATCGGTGTGTCGCACAGCTTGCCACTCTGGAATCAGGGCGAGTATGAGCGCATCATGGATATTCTTGACGATCACGCCGAAAGGCTGTCGTCGATCGACACGGGTCTGGTCTGCAGTCTCTCCTGCTCCGGAAAAGCGAGTTCGAACCGAAACGCATCTCAGAACGAACATCTGGTACAGGTTCTGATCGAGCTGAATGGGCTTTTCGATTCACTCGATCTCAAGTTCGCCTACCAGAACACCGGTGAGTCGCAAGCAGACCTGGATCACCTGACGGAC
>CAYYGZ010000125.1:0-13601 GCA_964471275.1 uncultured bacterium
TCAACAAGATGGATCGCACCGGGGCTGATTTTTATCGTGTCGTCGATATGATGCACGATCGTCTGGGATCGAACTTTGTTCCGGTCCAGATTCCGGTAGGCTCCGGTGAGATGTTCACCGGTCTGATCGATCTTGTGAAGATGAAGCTCGTTTCCTACCAGGAAGACACACTCGGAATCAAGTTCACGGAAAGCGACATTCCCAGAGATCTTGAAAACGAAGCCAACACGTATCGCGAGAAGCTTCTCGAGTCCGTTTCGGATTTCGACGATACGTTGATGGAGAAGTTCCTGGATGGAGAGGAGATAAAGGAGTCGGAGATCATAGCTGCACTCCGTCAGGCCGTGATCCAGGTGACGGCGGTTCCGGTTTTCGCTGGCTCCGCATTCAAGAACAAGGGTGTTCAACGGCTCCTCGATGGGATCGTAGACTATCTGCCCTCACCGAATGATGTCGAGGGTGTCGAGGGTAACGATCCGAAGGGCGAGGCTGTCTCGCGCGCCGCCAAGGATGACGAGCCCTTCGCTGCACTGGCATTCAAGGTGATGACCGATCCGTATGTGGGCCGCCTGACTTACTTCCGTGTGTATTCCGGGACGCTCAGCGCCGGGTCCTACACCCTGAACTCCAACAAGGGTAAGAAAGAGCGTATCGGACGCATGCTGCAGATGCACGCGAACAAACGTGAGGAGATCGACAGCGTTGGCCCGGGTGACATCGCAGCAGTTGTCGGACTGAAGGACACGGGTACGGGTGAGACGCTCTGTGCCGAGGACGCGCCGGTCATTCTGGAATCCATGGAGTTCGCAAAGCCCGTTATCTCTGTGGCCATCGAGCCGAAGACGAAGGCGGATCAGGACGCTCTGGGCGCCGCGCTCGGGAAGCTGGCAGAAGAGGATCCGACGTTTACGGTTGCGACAGACGAGGATACCGGCCAAACGATCATCTCAGGAATGGGTGAACTGCATCTCGAGATTATTGTCGACCGCCTGATGCGCGAGTTCAAAGTCGCAGCGAGTGTCGGTAAGCCGCAGGTTTCGTACAAGGAAGCACTCCGAAAGACGGTCGAGGCCGAAGGCAAGTTCGTCCGCCAGTCTGGCGGACGGGGTCAGTATGGTCACGTCGTGATGAACGTCGGTCCGGGCGAATCCGGAACAGGTCTTGTGTTCGAGAACAAGATTGTGGGTGGTAAAATCCCCGGGGAGTACATCAATTCTGTTCGCCGCGGCGTTGCTGAAGCAATGACGGGCGGTGTGCTGGCGGGCTATCCCTTCGAGGATGTCTACTGCGAGTTGATCGACGGATCGTATCACGACGTCGACTCGTCGGAGATGGCGTTTCAGATTTCCGGTTCGATGGGTTTCCGTGCTGCGGCGGGGAAGGCCTCGGCGTTCCTGCTCGAGCCCGTGATGGATGTTGAGGTCGTTGTACCCGAAGAGTATATGGGCGACGTAATCGGCGATCTTAACTCGCGACGCGGTCAGGTTGCGGGGATGACGAACCGCGGAGACGCACAGGTGATCTCTGCCAGCGTCCCGCTTAGTGAAATGTTCGGGTATGCCACGACCCTGAGATCGGTCACGCAGGGACGCGCAATCTACTCGATGGAGTTCTCCAAGTTCGTCGAAGTTCCGAACAGCATAAAAGAAGAGATCATGGCGAGGACGGGCGCGAGCGCCTAACCGAAGGATGCTAGGGAAATCGTAATAGACGACCAGTGAGAGCCTAAACAGAGTCAGGCCTTACTCTACAGGAGGATGTATCGATGGCGAAGGAGAAGTTTGAAAGAGACAAGCCGCACGTTAATATCGGAACCATCGGCCACGTCGATCACGGCAAGACGACGCTGACAGCGGCGATCACGAAGACGCTGGGTGCCAAGGGCTTTGCGGATTTCACACCCTTCGAAGATATCGACAAGGCTCCAGAAGAGAAAGAGCGCGGCATCACGATCAATACCGCTCACGTAGAATACCAGACAGAGAATCGACACTATGCCCACGTCGATTGCCCGGGTCACGCTGACTATGTGAAGAACATGATCACGGGTGCTGCGCAGATGGACGGCGCAATCCTCGTTGTCAGTGCTGCTGACGGCCCGATGATTCAGACGCGCGAGCACATTCTCTTGTCGCATCAGGTGAACGTGCCGGCCATGGTCGTATTTATGAACAAGTGCGACATGGTAGACGATCCTGAACTCCTCGACCTGGTCGAGCTTGAAGTTCGTGAACTCCTGAGTCAGTATGAGTATGACGGTGACGAAGTCCCGATCATCCGCGGCTCCGGTCTGAAAGCCCTTGAATCGGATGATGCCGATTCGGAAGAGTGCAAGGCGATCTGGGAGCTGATGGAGGCAGTCGATACCTACGTTCCGATGCCGGAACGCGATGTGGACCGCGACTTCCTGATGCCGGTTGAGGATGTCTTCACGATCACTGGGCGTGGGACGGTCGGGACGGGCCGGATCGAACGTGGCGTCATCAACATCAACGAGGAGATTGAGATCATCGGTCTCAAGGACACACAGAAGTCGGTTGTGACGGGTGTCGAGATGTTCCGAAAGCTTCTCGATCAAGGCCAGGCTGGCGACAACGTCGGTCTCCTGCTCCGCGGTGTGGACAAGGAGAACCTTGAGCGAGGCATGGTCATCGCCAAGCCGAGTTCGATCACGCCCCATACGAAATTCACGGGCGAGGTTTACATCCTGACGGAGAAGGAAGGTGGCCGAAGCAAACCGTTCTTCACCGGCTACCGCCCGCAGTTCTACTTCCGCACAACGGATGTAACGGGCGCAGTTGCCCTCCCCGATGGTGTCGAGATGGTGATGCCTGGTGACAACGTCACGATTACCGTCGAACTGATTCAGCCGATCGCAATCGAGAAGGAACTCCGATTCGCTGTCCGCGAAGGTGGTCGCACCATCGGCGCAGGCGTCGTAACGGAAGTAACGGACTAAGGGACGGAGGACCGAACTTGCCCGCGCAAAAGATCCGCATCCGCCTGAAGGCATATGACCATCTGGCACTTGACCGCTCCGCTGAAGATATCGTTCGAACGGCGAAGCGTACCGGGGCCCTAATCTCGGGACCCATTCCATTGCCGACAAAACGGTCGCTGTATACCGTGTTGCGGTCTCCGCACGTCGACAAGAAGTCGCGGGAGCAGTTCGAAATGAGGATTCACAAGCGCCTCATTGACATCCATAATTCGACACCCCAGACAGTTGACGCGCTGATGAAGCTCGATCTGCCTGCCGGTATCGACATCGAAATCAAGGTTTGACCCGTGCTCGGATTGATCGGAAAGAAAGTTGGGATGACACAGGTTTTTGATGATAGTGAGAAGCTGATTCCTCTCACGGTTGTCGAAGCCGGTCCTTGTCCTGTGGTTCAGGTTAAGACAGAGGAATCCGACGGTTACAGCGCTCTCAAGGTTGCATTTGGCGCGGTGAAAGAGCTGCGCCTGACGAAGCCTGAGCACGGCGTCTTTGAGAAGAGCGGCGTTGCGGCCAGGAAGATGCTCAAAGAGTTCCGCGTCGATGGACAGCCGGAGCAAGATGTTGGTGACGAATTGAACGTGTCTCTTTTTGAAGCGGGAGAAGTCGTCGATGTCTCTGGCAGGTCGAAGGGCAAAGGCTTCGCCGGTACGGTCAAGCGGCATAACTTTGCGGGTGGTCCAAAGACGCACGGTCAGTCTGACCGTCATCGTGCCCCCGGGTCGATCGGTCAGAGTTCGCAGCCCTCAAAAGTCATGAAGGGCATTCGGATGTCCGGTCATATGGGTGATCGTAACATCACAGCGCGCGGGCTGACAGTCTTCGGCGTCGATGTCGAGAGAAACCTTTTGTTGATCAAAGGCGCCGTTCCCGGTGGTAACGGGTCAACGGTCGTCATTCTAAAGCGGAAGTAGCGGCGATATGGCAACGGTTGACGTATACGATGTTAAAGGCAAAGCAGTCGGGAAGGCTGACCTCGATGAGTCCCTTTTCGGTATCGATCCGTCGGAAGGCGCTATTTACCAGGCCATAAAGGCGTTCCTGACGAACAAACGACAGGGGAACGCATCGACGAAGACACGAGCCGATGTCTTCTTGACGAAGCGGAAGATGTATCGTCAGAAGGGCACCGGGCGCGCTCGCGCAGGGAAGGCGAGTTCGCCTATAAGAGTTGGTGGTGGTGTTGCTCACGGACCTCATCCCCGGTCGTATCAGGAGCGGGTTCCGCGGAGAGTCCGGAAATTGGCTCTCCGATCGGCGTTCTCGATGAAGGCATCTGCTGACGGTGTGAAGGTACTGCAGGACTTCAAGCTGGACGCACCGAAGACAAAGCAGATTGCGGATATCACGAAGGCGATTGAGGTAGATTCCGGAAAGACACTGATGCTGATTGATGAGCACGACGGGATTATCCAGAAATCCTGCCGGAACATCTCGGGACTGAATGTTCGCGCCGTCGGCCAGGTCTGCACCTATGATGTGGTGCACGCTGATCGTGTCGTGTTCACCGAGAGCGCACTGGGTCGTGCGCAGGGCCTGTGGGGTGCATCGTGAAGAATCTGAGAGAGGTGATCCGCCGGCCGCTGATCACTGAGAAGGCCACGCAGTTGCAGGAAGCGAGCGGAAAGTACTCGTTCGAAGTGGACAGGCGTGCAAACAAGATCGACGTCAAGCGCGCGGTGGAATCGATGTTCGACGTCGAAGTGGTGAAAGTCAACACGACGTCCGTGCACGGCAAAGTCAAACGTCTCGGCCGATTCGTCGGCCGCCGGTCGGATTGGAAGAAGGCGATCGTGACGCTGGCCGACGGACATAGCATCGATTTCTTCGAGAGTTAAACAATGGCCAAGTCATTCAGACCGACAACTCCGTCACTCCGCTTCAAAACGGTATCGACTTTCGAGGAAGTCACCAAATCGACTCCCGAGAAGTCACTGCTCGAAACCAAGAAGCGGATCAACGGTCGGAACAACAAGGGTCGGATTACGGTTCGACACCGTGGCGGTGGACACCGTCGTCATTACCGGAAGATCGACTTCAAGCGGAACAAGATCGACATTCCAGCAGTAGTCGCCGCGATCGAGTATGATCCGAATCGATCAGCCCGTATCGCGCTGCTGCACTACGTTGACGGTGAGAAGAGATATATCCTTGCGCCGATCGGGCTGGAAGTGCGAGCGACTGTTGTTTCGGGACCGGGCGCTGACATCCAGGTTGGGAACGCACTGCCGCTCGAGAAAATTCCGGACGGCACGAGCATCCACAACGTTGAGTTGCAACCAGGGAAAGGCGGCCAGATGGGCCGCTCCGCTGGTACGATGATTCAGATTATGGCCAAGGAAGGGGATTTTGCGCAGCTTCGTCTCCCTTCCGGTGAAACGCGACTGGTGCGTCTCTCCTGTTACGCAACCATTGGTCAGGTAGGGAACACGGATCACGAGAATATCGTGGTCGGAAAAGCTGGACGTTCCCGGTGGCTAGGAAAGCGACCCTCGGTTCGCGGCGTGGCGATGAACCCGGTCGATCACCCGCACGGCGGCGGAGAAGGTCGTGCAACGGGTGGTGGTCATCCGGTTACGCCCTGGGGGCAGCCGACTCGTGGCTACAAGACCCGGAAGAAGAAGAAGCAGTCCAGCAAGTGGATCGTCCGGCGCAGGAAGTAGTAAGACCGAAACCCAACACAGGAATACGATATGTCCCGTTCGATCAAAAAAGGGCCTTTTGTAGAGCCGAGTCTCGCGAAGAAGATCGAGAGCATGAACAAGTCCGGTGAGAAACGTGTTGTTCAGACGTGGGCAAGACGCTCCACGATCTCACCTGATTTTGTCGGCCATACCTTGGCAGTTCACAACGGCAACAAGTTCATCCCCGTATATGTGACCGAGAATATGGTCGGTCACAAGCTTGGCGAGTTTGCTCCGACCCGGACATACCGCGGTCACGGTGGGCAACTCACAGAGCGGTCAACCGCACTAAAATAGGCACGGATCGATGGAAGCTCGCGCGGTTCTCCGATACGCGAAAATTTCTCCTCGCAAGTCACGTCAGGTCATCGACCTTGTACGCGGCAAGGGAGTCGAGGAAGCACTGAACATCCTCCAGTTTACGCAAAAGAAAGCCGCGCGTCTGGTGGAGCGCACACTTCGCTCTGCGATCGCCAATGCGACCAACCGCGAAGAAGATGCTGCGCGTGAAGAAGATCTGTTTGTGAAGACAGCTTTTGTGGACGGTGGTATTGCTTTCAAGCGGATTCGTCCGATGCCCCGGGGCGCAGCGGGCCACATTCTGAAGCGCATGAGCCACATCACTCTCGTCGTGTCTGACGAAGCCTAGTTAGGGAGGCACCTTTGGGCCAGAAGACCCATCCAATTGGATTCCGACTCGGCGTGTCGAAGGACTGGTCTTCGCGCTGGTTCGCCGGTAAGGCGGACTTCGCGAATCTGCTTCAGGAAGACCTGATGCTTCGCCGCTACATCAACAGCCGCCTGCAGCGTGCAAGCTTGGCGAAAGTGGAGATCGAGCGAGCCCCCAAGCGGGTGACCATATCGATACACACGGCACGTCCCGGGATCGTGATTGGCCGCAAAGGCGCCGAAGTCGACAAGCTTCGGGATGAGCTCAAGCACGTCACGGGCAAAGAGATCTACATCAACATCCAGGAGATCAAGCGACCTGAACTCAACGCACAGCTTGTTGCAGACAACATCGCACGGCAGCTGGAGCAGCGGGTCTCCTTCCGGAGAGCGATGAAAAAGGCTGTAGCATCAGCGTTGCGGATGGGTGCGGAGGGAATCAAGGTGATCTGCTCAGGACGTCTTGGTGGTTCAGAGATGGCCCGACGGGAGATGACGGAGCCTGCGGGTCGGGTTCCCCTTCATACGCTTCGCGCCGACATCGACTATGCGCGCGCTACGGGATTCACAACATCGGGAACGGTTGGCGTGAAAGTTTGGATCTGTCACGGCGAAGTCGTTCCAGATAAAGAACAGAGCCTCGCGGGCTAGGGAAGAGGATCAGCAGCTATGTTAATGCCAAAAAGAGTCAAGTGGCGGAAAGTCCAGCGAGGACGCATGCGGGGCACGGCCAAGGGAGGCAGTCAGGTTTCCTTCGGTGAATTCGGCCTTCAGGCGCTGGAGCCCGGGTGGATTACGAGCCGACAGATCGAGGCAGCCCGTATCGCGATCACGCGATCGCTCGGCCGTGGCGGCAAGATCTGGATTCGCGTGTTCCCGGACAAGCCGATCACGATTAAACCTGCCGAGACCCGAATGGGTAAGGGTAAAGGGAACCCGGAGTACTGGGTGACCGTTATCAAGCCGGGTCGGATCATGTTCGAGATCGAGGGTGTGCCTCGGGAGAGCGCCGCACACGCGGTGAAGCTTGCTAGCCGAAAGCTTCCTGTGAAGGTAAGGTTTGTCGAGCGAAGCGAGGGCGCATGAAACCTTCAGAAATCAGAGAACTGAGCATCGACGAGGTTCGTCAACAGCTGGACGAGCGCGAGGAGGAGCTGGCAAACCTGAATCTTCAGCTCGCCACGCATCAGCTTGAAAATCCCCTGACTGTACCCGCTGCCCGCCGGGAAGTTGCCCGGCTGAAGACGGTCTTGCGCGAACACCAACTGGGAATCCGAAGCCTGCCTGGTCAGGCCAACGCATAAGTTTAGGAGAGGTATTGATGGCGGAAGCCAAGGCGCGTGGACGTCGAAAGAGCCGAATAGGCGAGGTTGTTAAGGATCGCGCGGATAAGACCGTGGTCGTGAGAGTTTCCCGACGCGTTCCTCATCCGCTCTACGGCAAAGTCGTACAACGTTCGGCGAAGTTTTCTGCGCACGATGAAGCCAACGATGCGCATATCGGCGATACCGTCCGAATTGTCGAAACAAAGCCTATCAGCAAGACGAAGCGCTGGCGAGTCGCCGAAGTCGTCGAACGGGCCCGGTAAGGGCGCATCCACCGTCGCTCAGCGAGCCTCGGCGGACCTAGGGGAGAAGAGATGGTCAGGGAGTATACGGTACTGAACTGCGCTGATAACTCCGGCGCACGAAAAATGATGTGTTTCCGCGTTCTAGGGGGCACAAAGAGGCGGTACGCCGGCATAGGCGACACGATCGTCGTTGCTGTCAAGAGTGCTCAGCCGAATGCTGCCGTCAAGAAGGGCGAAGTGGCTCGAGCCGTGATCGTTCGGACGAAGAAGGAGGTCCGCCGTTCCGATGGTTCCTACGTCCGTTTCGACGACAACGCGGCCGTATTGATCAGCCCGGAGGGCGAACCGCGAGGCACACGCATCTTTGGTCCCGTAGCTCGTGAACTCAGGGATAAACGATTCATGCGGATCGTCTCCCTTGCACCGGAAGTGATATAGGACGACCGACGTGAAACAGCGAATCAAGAAGGGCGATACGGTAGAGGTGATCAGCGGTGTCGACGCGGGAAAACGAGGTACTGTCCTGGATGTCGATGCAGAGAAGTCGCGCGCTCTGGTCGAAGGCATCAATTTTATCAAACGCCACGAGCGGCCTAACCCCAAGAATCAGCAGGGCGGCATCGTCGAGAAGGAAGCAGGTGTTCATCTCTCGAAGCTAATGCCCATCGATCCACAGACAGGTGAGCGAACGCGCGTCCGGCGGCAGATTCTGGACGATGGTTCGAAGGTCAGGGTCGCCGTAAAGAGCGGGGAGCAGATTCCCGATTCCGAGTAGTCTATCAGGCAGGATGGAGTCCGTAATGTCCGTAAGGTTACAAGAGAGATACAAAAAAGACGTGATGCCCGCTCTGAAGAGCCGGTTCAATTACAAGAATACCATGGAGATCCCGCGCGTCGAGAAGGTCGTTCTGAACATCGGCGTTGGCGAGGCAGTCCAGAACGCGAAGGCGATTGAGGGTGCGCTTGCAGATCTCTCAGCGATCGCGGGCCAGAAACCCTCGGTTCGGAAGGCCAAGCGTTCGGTTTCGAATTTTAAACTTCGCGAGGGCATGCCAATCGGTGCTTGTGTGACACTCAGGCGTGATCACATGTGGGAGTTCCTCGACAGATTTTTTAATTTTTCGGTCCCGCGCATCCGAGACTTCCGAGGGCTTTCGGCCAACTCCTTCGACGGCCGTGGAAACTACACGCTGGGTGTCCGGGAACAGATCATCTTTCCTGAGATTGACTATGACAAGATCGATCAGGTGCGTGGTCTCGATGTGACGTTTGTGACCTCTGCAAGGACTGATGAAGAAGCACTGGAGCTGCTGCGCTCACTTGGCATGCCGTTTGAGCAGCCAGAAATCGCCTAAAGGAAGAAGGTATTTGTGGCAAAGAAATCTCTGATCGCCAAGTCGAAAAGAAAGCCGAAGTTCAAAGTCCGAGCCTACAACCGCTGCGGTCGTTGTGGCCGGCCACGGGCCTACCTTCGTCGTTTCGGTATCTGTCGTATCTGTTTCCGAGATCTTGCCCTCCAGGGGCAGATCCCGGGAGTCACAAAAGCTAGCTGGTAAGCAAAGGACTGTACTTCCTATGATGACCGACCCAATTGCGGACCTTTTGACGCGTGTTCGCAACGCCTGCATGGCGGGACACCGGAAAGTGGATATACCGAGTTCGCGGATGAAGCGTGAGATCGCAAGGATCCTGAAGGATCGTGGGTTCATCCACAACTTCGCTCACGTCGAAGACAATCGGCAGGGATACCTCAGGCTCTACCTGAAGTACACTGACGAAGAGATGAGTACCATCCAGGGACTTCGGCGAATCAGTCGCCCTGGACTCAGGAAGTATGTTGGAAAGAGTGAGATTCCCCGGGTGCTGAATGGACTGGGTGTCGCAATCCTGTCGACTTCCTCCGGTGTCCTGTGTGACAGTGAAGCCCGTAAAGCAGGTGTGGGCGGCGAAGTACTCTGCAATATCTGGTAGAGGAGACCTGACTGTGTCGCGAATAGGAAAAATGCCGGTCCCGGTGCCAAGTGGCGTCGACGTACGGCTCGGTGATGGGCAGGCGACGATCAAGGGAGCAAACGGTACCCTCGACGTGTTGGTTCACTCGCTGACGAAGGTTGTTCAAGACGGCGACCAGCTTGTAGTGACGGTCGAGGACACTGAGGATCAGCACTCCCGCGCTATCTGGGGGCTGACTCGGGCCTTGCTGGCAAACGCCGTCGAAGGGGTTACCAAGGGGTTTGAGAAGCGACTCGTCGTCGTGGGAGTGGGATACCGAGCTGATCTCAAGGGCAAGAACCTGGATCTGCAGGTCGGATACAGTCATAACGTTCCGGTGAATCCGCCGCAGGGCATCGAGTTCGTGCTGGACGCCCCACCAGGTGGGATCGAAGGTGCGCAGACGACTTTGATTGTGAAAGGGGCGAGTAAGGAGCTGGTCGGAAGTACTGCGGCCGATATCCGAAAGATTCGCCCCCCGGAGCCCTACAAAGGTAAGGGCATCCGATATGCGGACGAGTATGTGAGGCGCAAGGCCGGTAAGACCGCCGTCGCCTAGTTTCCTTAGGGGTTATCGCAGCATGAGCAAGCGCACCAAAAGAGATCTCCGACGACGCAGACAAATGCGCGTTCGACACAAAGTCAGTGGAACGGCGGACCGCCCGAGATTGGCAGTCTTCCGGAGCGCCAAGCATGTCCAGGTACAACTCATTGACGATACAACTGGACGCGCACTCCTCGGTTTGGCCAGCTACTCTCCCTCGGTTGTGGACCAGGTCTTGGCGGCAGAGGGAAAGTGCGCGCGCAGCCACGCCGTAGGCAGGGCGTTGGCGGCGAAGGCGGCGGAAGCAGGGATCAAGGAAGCCGTTTTCGATCGTGGCGGTTATCTGTATCACGGCCGCGTCAAGGCTTTGGCAGAGGGTGCCCGCGAGGGCGGACTCAAGATCTAAGTCACTAGGAACTTTAAGAAGGAGGCCACATTGGCCAGAATTGACCCGACAGGGCTTGATCTCACCGAGGTCGTCATCAACAACAGCATCAACCGTGTTTCGCACGTCCGCAAGGGTGGACGTCGGTTCTCTTTCAACGCGTTAGCCGTTGTTGGAGATCGCAAGGGACACGTCGGTGTTGGGATGGGTAAAGCGGGTGAAGTGGCCGAAGCGATTCGGAAGGCAACGGAGAATGCGAAGAAGGAATTGATCCGTGTCCCTGTGATCGACGGCACGATTCCCCACGAGATCATCGGCGTCTTTGGAGCAGCACGTGTCCTCCTCAAGCCCGCTGCCCCCGGTACGGGTGTAATCGCAGGCGGCGGCATCCGCGCGGTCCTGGAGCTTGCAGGTGTTCAGAATGTCCTGAGTAAGTCGCTCGGATCGAAGAACTCTCAGAACACGGTAAAGGCCGCCATAAACGGGCTGGCGACACTGCGCGATGCAAAGGCTTTTGCCGAGCTACGCGGGGTCGACGTCTCAGATATTGCGGCAGGATAGGACGATATGGCGACTCTCAGGATTACTCAGGTCAAGAGCGCGATCAAACGCCAGGCTAATCAACGCAAGACGCTCGAGGCGCTTGGTATCCGCCGACTGAACCAAACCGTAGAGCACACGGACACGCTCCAGATACTGGGCATGGTAAACACAGTTTCCCATCTGGTGACGGTAGAGCGAGACGGTTAACGCTCGACAGGAAAGGTGAAATGGATCTCTCGAACATAAAATCGCCCAAGGGCGCGACACGAACGAAGAAGCGTCTTGGCATCGGTCCAGGTTCTGGTGTCGGCAAGACGTGCGGAAGGGGCCACAAGGGTCAGAATTCTCGGTCCGGCGGCGGCGTGAAGCCGTGGTTCGAGGGCGGGCAGATGCCGCTGCAGATGCGTCTCCCCAAGGTCGGGTTCAGCAGCACGCGTCCGGCGAATCAGGTTGTGAATCTGAAGAATCTGACACGTAAGGGTCTGAAGGGTACGGTAACGCCCGATGTACTGAAGCAGGCTGGGCTGATCGGATCTGCCGCCCTGCCGGTAAAGATACTGGGTGTAGGAGAGGTTTCGGAAGCGATCCAGGTAAGCGGAATCGCTGTTTCGAAGTCTGCTGTGGAGAAGATCACTGCCGCCGGAGGGAGCGTAGCTTCTGATCAGGCAACAGACAAGCCGGTTGATGATCAGGAATAATCGAGGATAACTTGCTCAAAACGTTCCAAAGCGCCTTTCGCATCCCCGAGTTGAGGAGTCGCATACTCTTCACGCTAGCGATCTTGGTTGTTTACCGGATCGGTGGTCAGGTCCCGATCCCGGGAATTGATCGGATTGCTCTGCAGGAGTTCTTCCAGGGGACTGAGAGAACTCTCTTTTCGATGTATGATATGTTCGTCGGAGGAGCGTTCACTCGCGCCACCGTGTTTGCGCTCGGGATAATGCCCTACATCAGTGCCTCGATCATTATTCAGTTGCTTGGGGCCGTTATCCCGTTCTTGCAGAAGCTTCAGAAAGAGGGCGAAGAAGGACGCAAGAAGATCACGCAGTATACGCGGTATGGAACTGTCGCACTCGCCGCCGCCCAGAGCGGAGCTGTTGCGTATTTCTTGGAATCGCTACGTTCCCCGATCACGGGCCAGTCGGTCGTGGTCGATCCCGGGCTCGGATTCACGCTTCTGACGATGCTCACGATCACGTCCGGCACCATATTCATCATGTGGTTGGGTGAACAGATCGACGCATCAGGAATCGGCAACGGTATGTCGATGCTCATCTTTATTGGCATCGTGGCAAGACTTCCCTGGGCGATCGGTCAGGAATACACCGATTTCATCACGAACGACAAGAGTATTTTTGTCGAGATATTTGTGCTGGCGATCATTGCCGGAGTGACGGCGCTTGTTGTTATGCTGACTCAGGGCACACGGAAGATACCGGTTCAGTACGCGAAACGCGTCGTTGGGCGCAAAGTCTATGGTGGGCAGACAACACATATCCCGCTCAAGGTTAATGTGTCCGGGGTTATGCCGATCATCTTTGCGCAGGCGATTATGTTTCTGCCTTCGACGATGGCTAGCTTTGCTCCCAACGTCGAACTCGTGCAGCAGATTGCTGTTGCTCTGTCTCCGGGGGGTACGCTTCAATCCCTGCCATACTGGGTTATGTATAGTATGCTGATCATCTTCTTCGCCTACTTCTACACCGCGATTGTCTTCAATCCGGTGGATCTTGCGGATAACATGAAACGGCAAGGCGGGTTTATTCCCGGAGTCCGCCCCGGCAAGCGGACTTCGGACTACATTGATCGGATCCTGACGCGCATAACGCTTCCCGGATCGATCTTTCTGGCAGCCATTGCAGTATTCCCGTTCTTCGTCGTCGAAGCTTTGGGCGTTCACCCAGGTCTGTCTGACTTCTTCGGTGGGACCGGGCTGCTGATCATCGTGGGGGTCGCACTCGATACGCTGCAACAGATTGAGTCGCATCTGTTGATGCGTCACTATGACGGCTTTATGAAGAAGGGCCGGATCAGGGGTCGACGAGGCTGATAGACAAGCTTCACGCACTGGGCAACCTCTAAATTTTCTCAAGGCGGCATCATGAAAGTATCGTCATCGGTAAAGAAACGGTGTAATCACTGCAAGATCATCCGCAGACGCGGTATTGTGCGCGTGATCTGCAAGGCCAACCCCAGACACAAACAGCGTCAGGGCT
>CAYYGZ010000126.1:0-13585 GCA_964471275.1 uncultured bacterium
GGTGATGTCGACATCGAATCGGCCATGTCTCGCGTGGAGGGACTGCCGTTCGAGGATATCGGTTTTGCCCACGTCGATCATCACCGGGCCCTCCGGAAGGGATTCCCGGAGGTTATCTTCTGTCAGGGAAAGACCGTCGAGCAAGTTGTCGAGATCGGCAGACGACTGGCAGCCAACGGATCACTTCTCGCAACACGAGCCGATGATGCCCAGGCAGAGGCGCTGCTCCAGGCGATTCACGGCGCGGAGCACCAGGCAATCGGGCGAACCGTGACCTTCAGGCATCCCGATGCTACGTGTCCACCGACAAGGGGTCGGATTCTGGTCCTCTCGGCGGGTACGTCGGACCTTCCCGTGGCCGAGGAAGCAGCGACAACCGCAAATATCATGGGGAATCCGGTCGAGCGTGTCTTTGACGTCGGTGTTGCGGGGATACACCGCTTGCTCGCGTATCGAGAGCGAATGACCGAAGCCAGCGTAATCATCGTGGTGGCCGGGATGGAAGGTGCGCTGCCGAGCGTGGTTGGGGGGATGGTAAACGCACCGGTTATCGCCGTCCCGACGAGCATCGGCTATGGCGCAAGCTTTGGCGGTTTGGCGGCGCTTCTGGGTATGTTGAATAGCTGCAGCGCGGGAGTAACGGTGGTGAACATCGACAATGGGTTTGGCGCGGGGTATTCGGCCAGCCTGATCAACCGAGCTCTGGACGGTTAATCAGGCTGTCGCTTGTCATCGGGCCGGAAGTCGACAATACGATGGCCGTTTGTGTAGGGGCGAGTCTTGTACTCGCGGATGGTCTGCATACGTTTGATGATCTCGGTAATCCGTGCCGCGGCGTTGGCGATGAGTTTCTGGTTCCTGTATACCGGGCTGGTTTCGTCCAGTTGGACGAGCGACATCTCCACATACCCCAGAAAAGTCGTCAGCGGCTGGCTAATCTCGTGTGCTGCCCGCCGGCGATCTTGAGCATCGTTTCCAGCCGCTCGGATTGCATTCGATGGTCTTTGGCGACTCTCCGATCGCTCAGGTCGTGAGCGACACCGATGTAGAACTGATCCGGCTCCCACGGCAAAGGTGGCCATCATCCACTCGACGGGTATCTCTGACCCGTCATCCCTCCTGATCAGATCCTCCGATACGACGGGTTCGCCCTGACCCGATATGCCTACGTAGGAGGACAATTCGGTGAACTTCTTCCAGTCGAGGCTCTGCTCCTTGTTCTGGTGATCGGTGATGTCCTGCCCGATCACCTCGTCATCCGGTACACCAATCAGCTGATCGGCGCTTCGACTCGCCATTATGATGGTACCTTTGTGGTCAGTGGTGAACACGCCATCACCGATGTGCTCGAAGATCAAGGTGGTTCGCGCCTCGGCCGCCATCCTCCGCCGGATATCACGAAGGTGTGCGAGAAGGAGGCGCCCGCCATCGATATCCACGGGACCGATGTCGAGATCGAACGGGAATACCTGATCGTCGTACATTGCTAGGAGTTTTGCCATTTGGGTGCCCCTCTGGGCAGGGCAAAAGACAAGTGCTCCCGTGCCGTTTGGGAAATGAAAAGCCCGAGTTCCGAAGAACCCGGGCTTAAGCTACTGGACCGTCAGTGCATCGCTTATTCGTCGTCTGGTACCTCGCCAACGAGTGCTGCGATGTAGTTGTCGGCCATTTCCATCAAACGTCCCTCGAGGTTCATCATTGCAGAAGTAGAAACGCCTACCTTGGTTCCCCACTCGCGAACCAGGTTGTTGCAACTCTTCTTGATCGTCTCGTGCCGACGCTTGTGAGCGCTGAAGTGGTTCTGGCCTTCCGGCGCCTGCTCCATCCGGTCTTTATACAGCTTGAAACCATACTCGGTGAGGTAATCCACAAAATAGTTGAGTGACAGGTTCTGAGCCTTTTTGCCCATGTCCTCGGTATAGGGAGACTTGTTGTATTTCATGAGGACCTCCTCCTGAATCATAAGGCGATCACCCGGGATGATGTCTTCCTTCTTCCGAAGTCCGATGTAGATCCTCGCAAGGATTTCGATTGTTGGTACGAAAGTACTCAGGCGCGTACCGACAGAGTAGAGGAGCTTTTTGACCGGTCCCTTCTTGAGGAGTTCGAGAACCTCATCGGTCACCTTGGAACCGATCGCTTTGGAGATCAATTCGGTATGAGGCCTAATCGCATTCTGTGGGTCGAGCTCGTAAGCTTTGACCGCCTCGATCGCCCGGGCATCGAACTCGATACTGACCGGTTCGAATGTATAACCACTGGCCAGACGGCTTGCTGCCTTGAGCCCCTCTCTGAATTCCGGTGTGGACCACAGCTTCTCGAAGAGTGCGCGCGATGCGAAGATCGAGCTCGGTTTTGAATTTGGATCCGTAACGATCGGGTTCCAGATCTCGCAGTTCAGAATTCTATGCAGGGAATGGAATGCCCGAACAAGCTGCTCTTCGTTCGATACGTGAACGGTCTGTTTGGGTGCCCGCTTGGCGCCTTTCTTGGTGCCGGTCGGTTTTGGCGCTTTCTCGGCAGTCGGAGGCTCCTGTGTCACAGCAGGCTCTTCCTCGGGCGATGTCGTCTCTGGACTGGCGCTCTCCGTTTCCGGTTCTGGTGGGGCATCGGTCGAGAGTGTCGCGTCTTCCTCCGCGGTCTCTACTCCCTCCGAGGGTACTGGTTCGGGATCGTCACTCTTCTGCTTCTTCTTTGGTGCCCTCTGCATCTTAGTCGGTGATGTCGGTTCGCCGGGCTCGTCCGCTGCAAGTGTCGCATTCTCAGATGGGGTTTTGACTGGCCCGCTATCCTGCTCATGGGACGTGCCCGGCGTGTCCGCTTCGGAACCCACTGAGGGGGCAGCGTCCTCCGGGGCTTGCACGGCGTCATCTGCCGCGACAGGTTCAGTCTCCTGCACTCTGGGTTTGGCTTTGCGTCTTGCTGGCGGAGCCTTCTGTACCTTTACGGTCGAGAACTGTTTTGGTGCCTCATCACCGATTTCCTCCACGACAGGCGTATTGTCGGTATCCGAGACCGGCGAATCCGTGCCTGGTCGTGCCCCTGAAGATCCGGGTGCACTCTCTCTGCCCTTGGCTTCTGCCACGTCTGCAGCGACTTCTGACGCATCCTCTCCTGCGACTTTACCGATTCCCAGGTTCGAGATCCCATCCTTCGCCGTCTCGAGCAGTTGTCCCGGACTGATCTCGGATGTCGCGTCTTTCAGCTCGTCGACAAAGGTTTTGGCCATCTTGCTGAAGGCAGCACCAAAGGCGCCGCCACTAGACTTCTTGGCAGCAGCGGGTTTCTGCTTGGACTTTTTCTTTTTGAGGAATGAAGATTTGGCCTTCTCAGGTTTGGCCGGGGCCGAACTGCTGGCTGATCTGGAGGGGGGGGCAGTTTTGGACGGTGCTTTTTTCTTTGGCGGAGCCTTCGGGGTCGCAGGACCGGCCTTCTTCTTGGCTGCTATGGTTGCCTGTAGCTTGTCGCGCGCGTCCGACATGAGAGGGATCCATCTTCCGGGCACGATTTCCATACTTGGGAATCCTGCCCGGCGTCTAGAACACGATAGGACCTAAAGAACTGTAATTCAGGTCGTTACTCTACTCCGGGGGCCTATCGTACAAAGTGTCGTTTTGTGTTTGCTGGAACATATCAGAAGTACCTAACCCCTGTATTAACAATGAATATAAAAAGTTCGCAAAAGCAGTTCAAACAGTTTCTGACGGAACATCTGAAAGGATCCGTAAACCGATCCGGCCTTCCAAGCTGATCGGTCTGCCGGACTCATCCGTCAGTGAAAGTGGGGCAGATGGGTGCGCCAGGGAGCCAATCACCAGTGCGATGGCAGCGACCGGCACAGCCATCAAGTCTGCGGGAAGGTCGGGATAGATCTGCAGGAAGAGCATCCAGGATGCGAAGCCGGCAAGCATGGACCCAAGACACCCGGTCGCGTTCGCGCGACGCCACCAGATGCCCGCGGTCAGAGGGACGAACAGAGTTGCCAGCAAAACAGACCACGAATCGACCATGAGCGAGTAGATCGTGTTTGCCGCGAAGGCCAGGTAGAGGGAACAGAGGCCCAGGACGGGTACCGAGATCCGGCACACACGCAGAATGGTCTTTTCGTCGACGTCAGGTCGCAGCCACTTTAGCAGATCCCAACCGATGACGCTGGCCGGCGCCAGCAGGGCGCTGTCCGCACTGCTGAGCAACGCCGAAATCAGGGCGCCAAGGAAGATGGCGAGTGCCACTGGGGGCAGGTAGGTGGTCCCCAATTTCATCATCACGAGATCCGGATCTTCCAAATCAGGGAGAACAACGCGTCCTGCGATGCCCAGAAACACCGGAATCAAGCCGACCGTGAGATACAGGAGGGCCGAAAGATAGGCGCTGTTTTGAGCAATGTTCTCGTTCCGGCTGGATAAGCTTCGCTGGATCAGGTCCTGACCAGCAAGATTTCCCAGACCGATAACGAGCCAATCTCGGAAGTACCCAAACCAGGCTGCCCCGTCGCCGTTGTGGGGGTAGAGATGAAACGAGCTGTCCGGGATCTGGGCCCGGATGGTCTCCCAGCCCCCGGCATCTGCGAGGATCGTGGGGGCGAGGAAGACAAGCCCCAGAACTAGCACAGTTACCTGTATGAAATCGGTCAGGGTCACCGCCCACATCCCGCCTGCAGTCGTGTAGAACAAGACGATTGCTGCGCCTATCCAGATACCGAGGTCTGGATCGACACCGGCAACAACCTGTACCACCCGTCCAAAGGCGACCATCAGTGAAGCGACCCATCCAATATACGTGGGGATGGTACAGAGGGCGGCGATCAGTCTGGCGTGTCTCCCAAAGCGGACCTCGAAGAAGCTTGCGATGGTTGTGAGCCCCATTCTACGCATGGTCCGGACGTAGAAGAGGCCGGCCACGATCAAGCAGAGCGCAGCGCCGAAGGGATCGGCGATGACGCCCATGAAACCGTTCTTGTATGCTTCGCTGGATGCGCCAACAACAATGCCGCCGCCAAACCACGTCGCTGCCAGCGTGCCTGTGGACAACACCAGCCCGAGGCGTCGACCGGCAACGAGGAAGTCCGACGAACCCTTGACCTTCGATCCGGCGTAGACGCCGACACCGAGTGTGAGGCAGACGTAGACCGTCAGGCCGATAAGCAAGCTGGTGTCCATCCTGTCTCCTGCTACCTGATGCGCCCTGCGTCCCGGAGTGCCTGGACCACACGCGCGACTGGAAGTGCGGGCATCTTACGGTTGTCGCGGCCCGTCATCGGTTCGGCTGTGAACATCGTGTTAAGCACGGCTTCCTCGGTTGCTTCTATCACGGCCTGGAACAGTGGGGTCAGGTGTCTGTCTGCGAGCGATCCCGGACGGTCGACGGTTGGCGAGTTCCTGCTCACACGTGTTCGCGACCTGTCAAACCGGTGTGCCGTCGAGAAGGCGACGGCGAAGTCGCCACTGCTGGTTCCGGATACGGTTCCGGTTCGCGTGACACCAAAGGCGGATCGGAGGCAGAGCCTCCTGAGCTGATGAGGCAAGAGGGGGGCGTCGGTCGCGATGACGATGATGATCGATCCGTCCTTACCAGGTTCCGGAGTCGCCGCCAACTCTCGGCCGATCGGCACACCGTCGACGACCAGCGATCGCGTGCGTCCACAGTTCGCGTTTACCAGCACTCCGACGGTGTAGCCGCCTTCCTCGATGGGTAGGATACGTGAGGCGGTTCCGATCCCTGCCTTGTAGCCGTATGCGCGCATCCCGGTGCCCGCGCCGACCGATCCCTCGGCTACGATGCCCGTTGTCGCGCTTTCGATCGCCTCCAGGACGTGCCCCGGTCTGACGTGGCGCCCCGCAATGTCATTCAGACCTCCATCGTAGCATTCTGCCACGACCGGGAGGGGAACGCGTCCCGGATGCTGCTTGATCGCGTGGTCAACAACGCCGCTGTATGCGTCTCCGACACTGAGCGTGTTTGTCAGCACGATCGGAACTTCTAGCAGCCCGCGCTCATTCACCCAAGCCAGCCCGGTCATCTCTCCGTTTCCATTCAGGATCTCTCCTGCCGCGTAGACCTGCTGCTGGTAGATGTCATCCATATGAGGCAGGACTGCCGTCACGCCTGTCCGCACAGGGCCCTGCCCTACGACCAGGGCACCCTTGCCCTGGATCAGGGTCACGTGACCCACGGCCACGCCCGGCACGTCGGTGATAGCGTTGTGAGCACCCGTCCGCAGGACGCCGATCTCGACACCCATTGCTCTGGCTCTGGGACGTTCGGCCTGGGCAGGGAGGAATGTCGCCGAGAGCAGGATGCTCAGAAAGAGCAACCTGCTCATCGAACCATCTTCTTTGCGAAGGTCAGGAGAAACATGGAGTTCAGAAAGACGCCTGCGAACGCCTCGAGGGCGGCAATGCCTTTCCCCCACCCGATGGCGACCATATCCCCATAGCCGAGAGTGGTGAACGTAACGATGCTGTAGTAGATGGACGTGCCCAGAATATGGATGTCCTCGCTGAACCCGTTGGTAAGATGGAAGGCGTAGGTATTGTCCCCGTGGGCGATCCCGGTGAAACAGAAGATGAGTGCACTGATCATCACGACAGCGACCGAGAAACTGATCACGCGCATCGGGTCTTCACCGTAACCACAGATGATGTCGACCAGGCGAGACCAGAGCCGGCCCACGGAGAACCGGGGCATCTGTTTACGCTTGCAGACCATCTCGTTGTAGAAGAATTGGCCGGCCACGTCAGTCGATCCACTCGCCTCGTACTGCTGGCGAATGTTCCGATAGGTTTGCTCCGCCTCCAGATACTGCGCCAGGGCACCGATGTCGTCCCCCTGTCCGTCCAGCTGCATCGCCAGCCGATGGTTGCGGATGATGCAGCCCAGTCCCCAGACGGCACGATCCAGATCGGCGCCCTCAAGGCTGGCCCCCAGCAGGTCTGCGTCCTCGAGGTTGGACTCCTTCAGGTTGGCGTCCCGCAGGTTCGCCTTGAGCAGATTTGCTCCAGAGAGATTGATCGCGTGTGTATGGCCATCCTTCAGGTTGGCTTTTTCCAGGTTGGCGTGTGAAAGGTCAAGCTCCATGAGGTAGGCATCCTCGAGGTTCGCGAACCTCAGCTCGTAGCCCTCGCAACTCTCCAGTCCGCGCGCCTTCTGTTCCAACCGGTCCTTTATGTCCTCTCCCGATTTCTCGGCATCGCGATCGTGCCAGAAGCAGATGTCCTTGTCCTGGTGCGTTTCTTCATTGCACCGCCTCCCGCTGGGTCCCACATACTCACATTGTGACATGATTTGCGCCTGCTTGGTCGTTAGGATGTTGATGAAAGGACGAAGTCGTGGTCGTGCGGTGTTTTCTGTCCTTCCAGTTGAAGCCGAGCACGCTGCCACCCAGGCCGACGATCAGAACGTAGGGTATTTGCAGCAGCAGCCAGACTGGAAAGAACATCAGTTTGGGAGATGTGTCCAGTCGCCGGGAAGCCAGTCCAATGACCAGCCCGTCAACCAGTGCTCTGGCTGACCACGCGGCGATGCAGAGGGAGGCGAACGGTTCCCCAAGCAGAAGAGAGAGAAAGGGCAGCGCGCTGAGCACGAATACGCTCAAGATATATACAAAGAATAGCGGATTCAGCCTGAACTGAGCTGTTGCGTTTGTGGCCCAGCGTTTACGCTGGTTCAGAAGACCAGGTAACGACTCGCTCCGCCAGGTCGTCACGTGACCGCCCACGTCGAGACAGAAGGACGCTCTTGCGCCTGCTCTTCGGAACAGCTGGAGCAGGAGCACGTCGTCACCGGAAGGACGATCCGCTATGCGCGAGAACCCGTCGATCCGATCGTAAAGTTCACGGCGGTAAGCGAGGTTTTGACCTGTCGCCGCCCAAGCGGTACCGATGCCCATTGCCCCGGCAGCTGCCGACAGGAGAGCGTAGAGGTCAAACGCCTGGAACCTGTGGATGAGTCCTGAGCCGCCCGGCGCCATCTGCGAGTATCCTGCGACGACGGACACGTCCGGTGGGAAGTGCGAGACCATGGTTTCAACCCAGGTTCCGGGAACCGTGCAATCGGCATCTGTTGTGAGGATGATGTCTCCTCTGGCGCCGGCGATGGCGGTGGCCATCGGTCGTTTCTTGGCCGCGAACGCCGAGAATTCAGGAGATGGCGCGAGACAGCGAACTTGATCGAACGACTCCGCGATCTCTCGTGTCCCATCCGTTGAGTCATCGTCTACCACGATGATCTCGTAGAGGTCGGTCGGGTATGACTGGTTCACAAGCGACTTCAGACAGTTACCGATGTAGGCCTCTTCGTTCCTCGCGGCGACTGTGACCGAGACAAAGGGCTGTTCCCTTGTGCGAGTTGGCGACATACGCAAGAGACCGACAGCAAAAGCGGCGGTCACCACGAGATAGAGGAGGGCAATGCCTGCCAATAAGACAAAAATCGTGGTCAGGACGAGACCTCCTCGATGTCGTAGAACATGCCCTTCAGGCCCTCTGAACAGTTATTACAGATGGGGACAGCAGATCTGTCTTCCAAGATGGCGTTCCTGAACTGCGTATAGGGCACACCCGACCAAATCTCGTCGAAGGCGTGGCCGTTCGTCGTGTCCCCCAGACCGTAATGTAAGTCCTTGTCGAAGCAGCAGGGCGAGATCGCACCATCCCAATTGACAACGGTGCTGTACCAGAGGTGCCGACACGTATTCTTGATCCGACCCTTTGTCCGCACACCCTCCTCTGAATAATCGTATCGGCTCATCGACTCGTCGGCGGGGAGGAACGTCTCGGCATCCGCCTGCGTATAGACCTGGGCGGTCTTGAGAGACAGGCGGTCCACGCCGAAGTCTCTCGCCATTTGTCGTGCCGCTTCTACCTGGTCTTCGTTCTGTCTCATCAGAATGAACTGCAGGTGGATTCGCGGGGTCGAGGCATTCAGTCGTCGCTTGGCTTCGGTCACCTGCTCGATGCCCTTGATCACCCGATCGAAATCGCCGCCGACGCGATACTTGACATACGTCTCCGGGTCGACTCCATCCAGACACAGGATCAGTTCGCTCAGCCCGCTCTGTATGATCTCTTCGGCCTCGGTCGCATTGCGTATGTAGTGGACGTTTGTACTCGTGACTGTCGGCACATTGTGTCCTGCCGCGTGGCGAATCATCTCGATGAGGTTGGGATTCAGGAAGGGCTCGCCCTGGTTCCAGAGCAGGCAGAGCAAGAGATCATCCGCCATCTGGTCGAAGACCTTCTTGAAGTGGTCCAATGCCATGTTCCCGCGAGGTCTTGTCATTTCACCGTTCCCGGACGGGCACAGGGGGCAAGACAGATTGCACAGGTTGGTTGGCTCGACCATGAGCATGAGCGGTCGACCCATGCGTATGTCTCGGCGCAGCACGCTGGATAGCGCGTAAGAAAGACCGACTCTGGCGGCGTTTGCGACCCGGCGAGGCGTAGCGATCCTGTAGTAACGAGAGACAGCTTCCGGGATCATTCGGAGAGGCAGCATGGGCTCATGTCCAGGAGGGTCTGCGGAGTGTGCCGAGCGCACAGAAAATTACGATGTAGGGAACGGCCAGAAATTCTACGATAGGAAACCAGCCGATAACCTGACCGTAGTTGAGACGTCTTGCTGCCCGACAAAGAAACGCCCCATCTGCCACGGTCTTAACGATGAGTACCGAGCACAGGATGGGGATCGCGTCGGGGGCGAACCACGCCCAGAGCGGGATCGCAAACAGGAACAGATGGAATATATAGATGAGCGTGGCGGCGGACAAGATACGAACCCCATAGTAGCGGGCCTTCGACTGATAGCGGATCTGGCGTGACCACTGGCGATCCAGATGGGCTGGTGATGCGACCGTGGCCTGCGGATCCTGGTTGTAAACGACACCCCAGCCCGCTGACCTGATTCGTCGCATGAGCAGGACATCGTCGCCGCCGATGATGTGCCCGAGCGGTCCATAGCCCCCGACATCATCGCAGGCGCTACGCTGGTAAGCAAGGTTGCGGCCTGAACACGTCAGGGGAATGCCAAGCCCTGCGCTGCCGGCAGCCAGAGCGTTTACCAGCAGGCTCTGGAACACGAGAATCCAAGAGAATCGACCTCCTGGATCGGTCAAGGGTGCTGGCCCAATCACGACGCCGACTTCCTTGCTGAATGATGCGATGGTCGATGCGACCCACCCCGCGCACGGCACGCAGTCCGCATCCGTTGTGATGATGACAGACCCAGTGGCGTGGGCTAGACCTGTTTCGAGCGCGTTCTTCTTCGGACAATCCAGGTTGGTTTCGGTCACGAGAACGACGACCAGGTTCGGTATCTTCGTTGACCAGGATGCCGCGGCGTCGGCCGTCCCGTCCGTAGATCGATCGTCCACAACGATGACCTGGGTCTGCGCAGCGGGATAGGTCTGGGACGCGATTCCCTGGAGGCAGGTGCTGATGTGGTCTTCCTCGTTGTGTGCGGCGATGATGATGCTGACGTCGGGCAGGAGAATTTCTTCCCGGCGAGGCTGCCGCCCGAGCCCGAGCGTCAGCCCAACCGTAATCAGGATATAGAACGCCGTCAGCAGGATGAGAGCCGAGAGGAGGACCGTCACGTCTCGCAGCTCAGCGAATGGCTGATCCAGCTGAGGTTCTGCTCAGGCATGATGCCGTAATTGTAGAAAGAGATCAGGCCGACGTCCGAACGGCGGGTGGTCTCGACCGTTCTGCTGAGCGTCGCCATATCCGGTGATGCTGGCGGATAAGCTTGAAGACCGACACCGATCTTCCCCGTGGATCCAGTTTGTGCTGCTGCAGAAGAGATGGTTGTCCGGATCCGGTCGGCATCCGGTGTATAGCAAAGATACTCGACGGCATCTACGTGCTCGGCGATGGCGGGTATGTCGAGGGCGGATGTGTATCGGTCTCCCATGGCAAGCAGGCGAATCGGCTTGCCAGCGGCTGCGGCGACTTCCTGCGTTAATGAGGTGACCACTTCGTCTCTGAATGTCGCGAACGCACGAAGCCCGTCGTCTCGGTCGGTCAATTCTTCGGGGGTGACCGTCAGGGGATCCCCGGTGGCGAAGATCTGCTCGACCTCCCTGCTCGCATAGGATCGGACAGCGTCAACGTCCACGCCCGCAGATCTGGCCCCCAACTCGCACGCATCACAGAAGCAGAGAGAGATCAGATACCGTCCCCCCGCACCCAGATCGACACCGATCTTCGGATGGTAGTGCGTGTGTCCAAAGCCGCCATAGCTCATGGACTCACACTCAAGGACGTCGACGCCAGTACTGCAGATATCAGTCGCCAGATTACGCACATACTGGCGCACATCTGCGTTTGCTGGACAGAGTTGATGGCGCAGTCGCTCGCCAATGCAGGTCTGTTGGGCCATCTGTGGGCAATTGCCAGCGAGCGTGGAGTTGTGCAGGAAGAGCGTCCAGGCGACTAGGTCGAGCCCGGCAGATCTGGCGGCGGACACGCAGGCGGTCCAGTCTTCGGGACCGATCAGGTCAGATCTCTTTGGGACCAGCGGGTGGTCGAACAGAGCAGGTCTGCAAGGGTAGTATGCGGCGGATTCGGTCACGGTCAGGAACCGGGGCCCTGTCCCGTGGGGTCTGAGTTCGTCGAAGCAATGATACGTTGCGGTCAGGCTGATGGCCGTAAGACCGGTTTCAGCTATCCTGTCCGCTACTTTCCGCGGGCCGCCGTCAACCATATCCCACGGATATGTCCAGATCGAGGTCTTCATGATTCCTCCCGGTTCGGTCCGCACAAGTTAGCCTCAAATTGTGACTTATGGCAACTCTCCCGGGGCGAAACCTGTTGACACTCTGATGGCCTCCGTTTATACTGCGAATTCGCCCTCAATGATATTATTATCAACGCTTTACGGCCGTATTTATGCAAATTCCCCCATTCCGTTCCGACAAGGCTTACAAGGACCGAGAGTTCCTCAGCAGCCGGGATGCCCGAACCATTCGGATCCTCTCCGAGTATGCCCAACCGCTGCAACGCTTTCGTGAGGAAGAGATCGATAGTACGATCGTCTTCTTCGGGTCCGCACGGATCAAGGACCCAGAGGAGGCCGGCCGCGCCCTGGCAGAGGCCAGGGCATCGGGCGACGGAGGACAGATCCGCCTGGCCGAACGGGGCGTCATGCTAGCAGAATACTACCGGGATGCGGTGACCCTAGCTCGGCTGCTGACCGAGTGGTCGAACGGACGTGACATAGGGAAGCGATTTGCGGTCTGCTCGGGTGGGGGGCCCGGTATCATGGAAGCCGCCAACCGCGGCGCGTCGGAGGCCGGAGGTCCCTCGGTCGGTTTGAACATCAGTCTGCCTTTCGAGCAGTATCCGAACCCGTATATATCCGATCGCCTCGGGTTCGAGTTCCACTATTTCTTTATGCGCAAGCTCTGGTTCGTCTACCTTGCAAAGGCGATCATTATCCTTCCTGGCGGGTTTGGAACGATGGACGAGATGATGGAGGTGCTGACGCTGATCCAGACGAAGAAAGTGGATCGACCTGTGCCTATCGTGATCTACGGGTCGCGGTTCTGGAAAGATGTGCTGAACCTGGACAAACTCGCGGAGTGGGGCGTGATCGGTCAGGCCGATCTGGATCTGTTCAAGTTTATGGACACGCCCAAAGACGCATTTGCTTATCTTACCGAACAACTCGATACCCACTATTCTGGATAAGCGCTTGGATTGCCACTCTGGGGAGAATTGAGCGAACTGCCCAAGACATCACTCCAGAATTCCAAGGGCCTCTACGAGCATCTCTTCGACAGTTCACCGGATATCCTCCTGATAATCGATCAGGATGAGATCATCGAGGTGGCGAACGTTAGTTCCGAGGAGGTGCTGCAGATTCCGCCTGAGGATCTACGGGGCCAGTCTGTATCCGGCCTTCTCGATTCATCCAATACCTCTGATTTTGCCCTTCTGCTGACGGGGATGGCCGAGGGCACGGATATGCCTGAGGTCGAAGTGCACGCCCGAATCGAGTCCGGACCCCGTTTGCCGATGATGCTCGATATACGGCAGATCGAGGGTTCCAAGGATGCCTTCCTGGTGCGTCTCCGTGATCTGCGTGAGATCAAAGCGCTGGGGCAGGAGTATCGAGGTCTGTTCTAGAGCATCGCCGACTTTGTGTTCATCGGCGATCCCGAGACCGGGCAGATACTCCAGGCAAACCGACGTGCGTGTGAGATCACGGGGATCTATGTGTTCGGTCACGTGATCATTTCTTCAAGAGCGTTTCTTGGTTTTAAGGAGATGGGGTTGTTGTAGGGAGAAGGTCGAGAGGCAGAGCGCAGGGGCGCAGAAGGCGGAGCAACTCGCTTTTCCTGTACGCCATTCGGGTGGAGTCGGTTTCCTGCTTTGCGGATGCCCCGTCGTTCGCGGAAACGACGCTGTGACTGTCTGATTCCATGTAGTCTGTCAGAACCTGCTGGAGTTCGCTGTTGTCATCTATGATCCTGATGTCTGCCATCTTCTTCTCTCAATCGTTAGTGGTCGTGCCGGAGGCCCCGTCCCGCCTGAACAGCCTGCGCCAAATCCCCCGATTTATTCAGGCCGCCCAAGCGTCCACGGGC
>CAYYGZ010000127.1:0-13493 GCA_964471275.1 uncultured bacterium
AGAATATGGATATGTGCGCTCGCTGTCGGAGCGCTGGGCTGCAGCGATCGGCTGGCAGACATGCAGGCGGCCTGCACAGGCACGTGGCAGCTCGAACTACGGACGATGGCTGACGGGTCGGAGATTCGACCGCCCCTGATCCAGGGAGCAATCCATTGGGAGCCGATCGATTCACGGAAGGCTCACATTTCCGTCACGCTTGTGCAGAATAGTGGCGACCATCAGGTCTTTGATCATTCTCTGAGCACCTACGAGATTTCGACGTCAGCGATCACGCGGAAGCGACACGCCCTCATACAGCGGGGCTACCGTGAACGCGTAGGGTCGCCGCTCAGCCACTACGTGCGCGGCAAGACTGAGAAGGGCAAGGCGTCTGTCGAGGGAGACGAGATCACATTTTTCCACGCGGCCAAGGGTGAGACTGGTGTAGAGAAGGGCGGAGACGAGGGATTCACTCAGGTTTTTTCTGGCGAGGTAATGACCGCTCGCTATTCGAATGGGTTCAGGGATACGTGGCGACGCATTCAGTAGGCCCGATGTAGGTCACACGGTTGACTGATGCAGGATTTCGCCAAACCAGTCCTCGAGGCGCCTGCTTAACCTTTCCCATTTTGTATCGGTGGGAGGCTAAGTAGGCGTCTTTTTTTTATTGCCAATAACGCTAAGTTGTTTAAAAAAGAACTGTTTAGCGGGTTTCGGTTGTCTCTGGCGGGACAGAGATCGGAAAGGGCTCCCGGTTGCGGGAACAGGTACAGACGAAGTGATCTGAGTCCAAACAAAGAGGCCAAGGGTAGGTGCTTCCCCTTGGCCTCTCTTGTCTTCGGCCCCGCGTCTTCTGTAGCAACATCTAAGGGAGGAACCCGAATCGTCCCCAGCGTATGGATCGAGTCAGAGCCCACAGTGGATGGACAACATCCCTCGAGAACAGGATCAGACGCGGCCGTGCCTTGATGTTTTCGAGGGAGATCGGGCCGAAATACCGCGAATCGTAGCTATTGTCGCGGTTATCGCCGACAACAAAGATGTGCCCCTCCGGAACCTTGTAGGGCGCGTAGTTGTCTCTTGCGATGAACCGGGCCGGTAAAACACGCGGATCTGTGTTCTTGACGCCCGGTGGGTTCTCGAACGGCGCTCCGTCGATGTAGATGACCTTGCTCCGGATCTCGATCGTCTGCCCTGCAACAGCAATGCAGCGCTTGAAGAGGTCCTTGGTCTCGTCTTCCGGGGATTCGATGATGACTAGATCACCTGGGCCGGGATCGCGGAACCCCGGCATCCTGAACGAAGGAACCTTGGTCTCGAAGAAGGGCAGTCGGTCCGGAACCTGTGTTCCGTAGGTGATCTTGTCCGCGATGACGAAGTCGCCGGTCAGGATGGTGTCTTCCATCGATCCCGAGGTGACGTGGTAGGCCTGGACAACGGTGGACCTCACAAGAATCGACGCACCGATCACGACCACTGCGCTCTTGATGAATTCCTTGAGGGTGCTGCTCTTGGGAGGCTTGCGTTTGCTCATCTACGTCCATCCGTTTCAATGACTAACTGTTGTATGGCCTTATTGACCTCTAAATGTCAGCATAAACGCCTTTCTGACAACACTTTTATGACTTCGGAAACCTGGTTTGTGTTTCCAGGGATTTGTTCGCCGAAGTACTCGACCGCAGCAAACCTGCTATGCGCCCGGGTGCGAGACACAAGGGCGAAGTAGGATGGGCCCCCGCTTGATGACTTGTCTGATAGGCTGGCCGATATGTATCCTGTCTACCTGCTCCGCGGTGTCGAGGGTCAGGGCACCCGCTGTGTCTGGACCGTGCAGGTGGTTGGACAATAAAAAAACACGAAAGGCAAGGAGTGAGTGATTCCTATGACGGCTGGACGTCCTACTACAGCCTGGTGATTCCGCATCCATCGGAACCAGCCGTTCTGATGACTGAAGACGAGGGCATCCATAGCCTCCCCACCTTACGCATCGAGGACTTCTGCTGGTACCGTCACACGGGTGAAGCGAGCAGGTTCGTGTTCCGGGAGTCGGACCGGGAGTGGCGTATTCTACGATGCGTGAGCTGCGTCGATGATTTCGCTGACCGGATCTCCCGACGGGTATACCTGGTTCACAATCCATATCCTGTGGACGCAATGGAGGGTGAGTGGGTCCATCGGCCGAGACTTACTGAGGCTCGGTTATCCAATCCAGAGCACAAACCGATGATCCGTGGATGTTTGGACGAGATCGGGGGGCGATCCACATACCACAGGCCCGAGTGGACGATGAGCAGGTGGTGGGAGCCGACAGTCGCGTGGTTCGAGGACCAGCTGACGACACTCGGTTGTGAGCCTCTCTCACGAGTCACCCAGGAATACAGTTGGCCTCTGTCGTCCATCCTGCGTGCTCGAACGTCGTCAGGTGACCACTACCTGAAGGCGTGTTCGCGTGTGCCACCGTTCGTGAATGAGCCTGTGCTGACCGAACGCCTCTCGACGCTGTTTCCCGATTGGATCACGGCTCCTCTTGTCACAAATCCTGAACGCAGATGGATGATCCTGCCCGGACTCGGATACCCGATCCGGGATGCGTCGGACGACGAGAAGGCCGAGGTGCTGCTCGCCTTCGGAAGGCTTCAGGTTGCGTCCGTTCAGCACGTCCGGAGTTTGCTGGAGATCGGATGTCCGGATCGTCGCCCCGGTGCTCTGGAGCGAGAAATCGGTTTGATGATTCGCGTTGGCGGGGTTATCGCGGGTCTCGATCAGGATGAGCAGGCGCGACTGCAGGCTGCCGAACCTTTGATCGCGAAGCGGATCGATGAATTGTCTGAGTATGGTCTGCCCAGCGTCGTCGCATACGGAAACCTGCACCTCGGAAACGTCTCTCGCCCCAACGGCCAACTGCAGTTCTTCGACTGGGGGCAAGGCTGTGTTGCCCATCCATTCCTGGATATCTGGTCTTTTGTGCAGGAGTCTGAGCTCGATTCCTGGCCGATCGACGAGTATCTCGCACTGTGGGACGACCATGTGCCAGGACATTGGCTTCGGGAGGCCCTATCCCTTGCGGAGGGGTTGGGCGGCATCCTTGAGATGCTCGATCAGTTCCACGCATGCGTGCAGATCCGTCCCGAACCGGAAGAGCTTCCGGACAGCCTGTTACGTGGGTTGCGCGCACTGATGGATTCGTTCGCCGAGACGTGTTGACGATCCCTACTACGCGAATACCCCGAGGATGACGGGAGAGGCCGTGTTTACTGAGAAGAAGCTGGCCGCAGACGTGTCGTCGCTGGGTGTCCAGGAAGGTATGGTTGTTCTGATGCACACTTCGTACAAGGCAATCGGTGCAGTCAAAGGAGGACCGACGGCCGTGCTGCGAGCGCTTCTCTCGGCGGTAGGGGAAAAGGGGACGCTCGTTCTGCCGACAATGTCGCTCAACCTTTGCGATCCGTCGGAGGAGGAGAACGCACATCCCGAGGATCAATGGGAGCACGTGCGAGGGACCACGCCGCTGTATGATCCCGCCACATCGCCCACGATCTTTATGGGCATCATCCCGGAGACCTTCCGACAGATGCAGACCTGATGCCGGACAGTGCGACCATCACAAACGTGTTTTCATACGGACACAGGGGAAACGCATACCTGTGGACGGATCCTCACGTTTCGAATCAGATGCTCGCTTTTCATCTCGACCCGGATGCAGATGCCGCCAGCCGCGATGTGAAGACGGTTGATCGAACGGTCACCTGGATCGCTGACCAACTTGTGGTCAACGGGTCCGCAGCCCACCGATTCTACTTCGCCAACGCCGTTCTAGTATTCGACACCGCTTGACGAGCCGAATTGTGCGGAGTTTCCGCGACTTTGACGATATCGTTGATCGTGGCGCGGGTGGTGATGACGACAAGGTCCAGGGGGCTGTAGAAGTAGCCGGTTGCGACCTCCGACAAGTCAAAGCTCGCTCTGTTCCATTCGCCGTGCTTGACGAAGCCGGGAACATCCTCCGTCATGTAAGCGATGTGAGGAAACTCGTCCGAGGGTTGCAGGTCCAGTGCTGGTTTCGCACCGACGTCTACAAAGAAGATCTGCCAGTTGAAGCTGTGGGTGGCCGTGGGTAGGATGGTCAGGAAGCCGAAGATCAGTGTGGTTCTCAGGAATACCATCGCGTGCCTCGGGATGGGACTTTGATCGGGTCACACTTCAAAGGGTCTGCGTCATAGGCTGTACCGCAAATTGCGTAATGAGACCTAGCTGAGAGAGTTCTAAGAGTTTATATAACAGCAGTTTAGAATGTATGCTCTGTGCTGTAATTCGCAACAAGGTGAATCGGGATCATATGCTAGGGTGAGAGTAACTCAACAGCCAGCGGTCTTGACAGGCGAAGGGGAATTCGATTGGTTGCAAGACGAAATGGGGCCAAAGGTGTGCGTGGGCATTGCTGCGAATTGGAGGGAACAATGGCTGAGAAAGAAGTGATGATGGATCGGATGACCCGGCGCGAGTTCCGTGAGGGGATCGCGCGCGGCGACTTTCAGTCCGCGATCATTCCGACGGGGGCGTGTGAACAGCATCTCGAACACTTGACGACGGGACACGATATCCGGCACTCCTCACACATTGCCCGGGAGGCGGCTATGAACCTGCATCCGCAGGTGGCCGTTACCGTGCCGATGAATCTCGGGATCTCAGAGCATCATATGGTCCACAAGGGGACGATCACGGCGAAACCGGGCTCCTGGCTGGCGGTTCTGTTTGACGCGGTCGAGAGCGTAATCCGGCACGGTGTCAAGAACGTGTTGATCCTGAACGGGCACGGGGGCAACGTAGCACCCGTCCGGGGCATCCTCGGACAGTGGCAGCTCTATTTCAAGCTGCAGGCGCCGGGCACCAACCTTCACTTTGTTTCTTATTGGGATCTCATTCCAAAGGCGTTCGCCGATCAGCATCTCAAGACAAAGCGGTGTCCTGGACACGCACAGGAGTTTGAGACCGCTACGGCGCTCGCGCTGTTCCCGGATAGTGTTCGCCCAGATGCGATGCAGGATCAGGAGGATAGGGAACCGCTCAAGGCGACGGCAGAGGCGGGGCAGGCGCTGGTGGACGAGGCGATCAGGCAGGTGACCGACTATGTGAAGGGGATGGCCGCCGGGAGCAGCCGTCAGGATGAGGGGGCGAAGTTTCATCCGTAGGTCGTGGAAAGCGGAACAAGGGAGCAGGCGATGAATATCGAGAATCTGCGAGCGGGAGTATGATTGACGAGTAAACTTGCTTCACGGCCGGTGATGCTGATCAGCCTGGCGACAGCCTTCTCACTGCTGGGCGACCAGATGCTCTACTCCGTCCTTCCGACCTATTTCACCGAGATCGGCCTGATGCCCTATCAGGTCGGTCTTGTGCTTTCTGCAAACCGGTTTATCCGGTTGATTACAAACCATCTCGCCGAACATCTCTGCCGACGCGTGCGGCTGAACATCCTGACGGTTCTGGCGTTCGGATTCGGTGCCGCAGTTACCTTCGCCTACGCGCAGCTGACACACTTTGCGCTGCTGATCCTGGCACGGATGGCCTGGGGGCTGTGCTGGTCGTTTATCCGGCAGATCGGGCTGATGACCGTTGTCGAAAGCTCAACTGATGGCACGCTTGGCCGGTCGATGGGCGTGTATTCCGGAGTTTCTCGAACGGGCTCGGTCGCGGGCAATCTTCTCGGCGCCATCAGTCACGATACGGTCGGGTACAATGCTACGCTGATCGGGTTCTCGGCTATTTCAGTGTTGGCGATTCCGCTGGGTCTGATGTCGAGAAAGGGTCTTCACCATCATATCGCAGAGGACGGAGCGCAGCAGAATGGTGCGAACGGCTGGGGGTTGCTGTTCTGCGGTTTTATCGTTGGATGTGTCGGATCGGGTCTGGTCATGTCTACGCTTGGTCTGGTCTTGAAGCAGACGGTGGGGAATGAAGTCGCCCTCTTCGGGTTAACGATCGGTGTTGCCAGCCTGAACGGACTGTTTCTTTCGGTGAGATGGATTTCCGACTTCTTTGGCGCCCCTGTCCTCGGCCACGTCGGCGACCGATTGGGCAGGCCTCGCGCAAGGACGTTGTTCTTCGGAGTCGGGACATTTGTCCTGCTGATGTCAGCAACGATGGATTCGCTGACGGGCATCGGACCGTCGGTACTTCTGTTCTTTCTCTGCGGAGTCGGGTTGACAACGATTCTCATGGCCGAAGCAGGTCGACGTGGCTCCAGGACGACGGCCCGTTACGTGACGGCGTCTGATCTCGGGGCCGCGCTGGGACCCACCCTGGGTTGGACGTCACAACAGTTCATGTCTTCGACCGATGTGATCTTCCTGATGGGCGCGGCGCTCTACTGCGTGGGACTGGTCGTCAGTCGCTGTCTGAACAGATCGGAGCTGAATACGGGTTCATCCGGCTAGCGACCGGCCGAAGTTCTGCGCAAACACGAGGAAGTCCGTGAAGTCAACGTCACCATCGTTGTCCAGGTCGCCCAGCAGTCCGGTCGAATCGCCTGTCATAACGGAGACCGACGGGATGTCATCCGATGCCCAGATGTTGATTCCCGATGAAGTCTTTACCTCGATCTGACCGCTGCCATCTTTGGCAAACGCTTCGACGACATCCGTCCCGCCCTCGTTCGATATGGTCATTCTTCCCACGTTCATCGTGTCTATACCGAGAGTGGCACTACCGGTTCCCGCAGTATTGGAGACGCGCGTCGGGATAGCTGTCGCCGCAACGCTGAAGAAAGCGGTTACGATTACACAGACCAGTGCCGAGAACCTGCGTATACAGAGGTTCTCTCTCTTCAGCTGATCAATTTCATCACGAATTGCGGCCAGTTCGCCGCCGGTCTCTATGGTTTCACGGTTCATCATTCCTTCCTCAACGGATCCTGGCATCAATGATCGATGAATGCCTGTGAACCATCCTCCCACGTCCCCCCTACCGGTCTCAGTTGACCGCCTCCCTGAACAGGCAGATCCTTCCCCTCTTTGTCCTTAGACGAGTGATGGTCGAACCAGTTCTCCATAATTCCCAGCATTTCCCGGATTCGGTCTTCTTCGATTGGGTCATTCGCTTGGTTGTGGCGCTCATCCGGGTCATTTCTCAGGTCATAGAGCTCGTGCGGTCCGTCCGGATACCGATGCACATATTTCCATTCTTCAGTCCGGATCATGCGTGTACCGCCATACTCGTCATAGATGACGACACTGTCTCTCGACGCGTCGGACTCACCGGTAAACGTCGAGGCAAATGATCGTCCTGGAAGTTCGAGGTGATCCGGGACGGATACACTGACATAATCGAGGAGAGTGGGCATGAAGTCGATCGCGCTGAACATGCCGGATGCCACCTGGCCGGTCGGTATCCGATCCGGGTGGCTCACGACGAAGGGAACCTTGATCGAGTTCTCATACATGTTCAGCGGGTAGGTCCCGTTCCCCTTGCCCCAGAATCCGTAATGTCCGCAGCTGAAGCCATTGTCGCTTGTGAACACCACCAGCGTGTTGTCTCTGATGCCAAGATCCTCGAGTCTGTCGAGGATCCGCCCGACATCGCTGTCCATAGCCGTGACTGCGGCGAAGTAGCCTTTCAGCATTTCACGATCTCCCAGACAGTGCGTGAGGGAGCCCGCTCCGGGGTGCTGCTCTTCCTGTGGACAGGAGTCGAACGCGCAGTCGTCATAACTGTCGACGATGTCTTGGGGATGACCGGTCCACGGGCTGTGCGGTGCGGTGTAGTGAACGCTTAGGTAAAACGGGGTGTTACCCACGGCCTGGCGATCGATGTATTCGAGTGCGTCATCTGTAATGACGTTCGTCACATACCCCGGCGCTTCGAACAGTTCGCCATCACGGATCATCGGTGCGTTGTTGTAAGGCCCGCCGCCCTTCTCGTGCACAAACCAGTGACTGAACCCGTTTTGAGGCAGGACGCTGTTTCCGAGGTGCCACTTCCCGCTGATCCCGCACGTCCAACCGCTCTTTGCGAGCAGATCGGTGTAGCCCGTCTGGCCTTCGAGATATGCTGCCGCTTCCACACCGTGGTTTCCCTCGCGGATCCAGTCGTGCACGCCGTGGTGGGACGGCATCTGGCCCGTCAGAAACGACGCGCGACTCGGCGAGCAGACCGGTGAGGCACAGAAGAAGCTGTCAAAACGGATGCCCGTCGCAGCGATCCGATCGATGTTGGGCGTGCGGATCTCGGGATTGCCGTAGCAGCCGGCGGCCCAGGGACCCTGGTCATCCGTGAGGATGAAGATGATGTTGGGATTCATACGGGCCTCTTGAATGGTTTGGGATGAGAGTGAGGCCGTGAGAGAGAACGGGTTGTCCGCTTGACGACCTGGAGTTAGTCCGGTTGAGTGGACAGTTTTTGATTTGGGCTATTGTATGCAGCTTCGAAGTTCAGGGGTGATGTCTGTCGGATTTTTTTGTGTCGTCGATGTGGATTGTACCAGCCTTCGATGTAGTTAAAGATGTCGCTCTGTGCTTGAGATTGATTTCTGTATGTGCGCCGGTCAATACGTTCGCACTCCAGAGTCGCGAAGAAGCTCTCACACATTGCGTTCTCTGATCAGAATGATGGATGACATCCTTAGGTCGTCGTTGCTCAATCGCCATCTCTAGAGCAGCCAGGACGAGATCCGTGCGGAGATGTGGCTCCATTGCTCAGCCGATGATCCTGCGGCTCCAGACGTCCATCACAACGGACAGATACAGGAAGCCAGTCCAGGTTGGGATCTGTGGCGGTGAACTCGCGATCGACTAAGTCGGCTGCAGGTCGACCAGAAAGAGACCGTCGTGTTGTTCTCGTTGATCTCCGGCGACAGACACCACGGAGGCCTGCCTGATGCATCAGTCGAGCGATACGCTTCGGTGAAACTCCGATGCCTTCTTCGACCAGGTCGATCAAGATCCTGGGCACACCATATGTGCCGTCAGATCTCTTGTGGAAGTGCCGAATGTGTTCCAGCCACACCGCATCCTTCTGCTGGCGTTCTGAAACAGGTCGCTTGAGCCACGCGTAGTAGCCGCTGGTGGAGACGTCCAGCACACGGTACATCGTAGCGATCGGATATAAAGCCTGATGAGCATGCACGAACTCGAAGATTTCTGTCCGTGTTCGGTCTCCTGAGCAAACCAGGCCGTGGCTTTTGTAAGAATCTCCCGCTCCTGCTTCACCTTGGGAAGCTCTCTGCGTATGCGATGGAGTTCCTCGCGCTCGTCAGTTGTCAGGCCGTCAGTGCGAAGACCTTGATCCCGATCGCCAGTTCCGAATCGCCTGTGCTGACGGCTCGAACTCGCGCGACAACTCTTCGGGAGTGCGACCCGCGTGGATCATCTCTACCATCCGAGCCTTGAACTCAGATGGGTACGGTGGGCGTGACTTGGGCATTTTGACATCCTCCTGTTCAAAAGGATAAAGGATGTCCACTAAAGCGGGTCAACTCCAACCTGACGATCTCGCTTGCCTATCCCAATATTCGCCCCAATTGACGACCGCACAACAGACTCATTCCTGCACCGTTTGATTTCGGTGATGGCATGCGGTATGGTAGGAGCCGTCGTCCTGGATATGACTTCAGAAGGAGTGTGAAAGGTGATGAGACTAGCAGCAGTTCTGTGCACCGTCCTGTTAGCCACAGGTTCGGCGCGATCCGAGACATCGAAGCAGGAAGCCATCGACGCGATGGCGAAGGCGACCCGATTCTTTCTGACGGAGATCGCGACGGAGGGCGGGTATCTCTGGCAATACAAGGACGATCTCTCGATGCGGGAAGGGGAGGGTGTCGCCACGGATTCGATTATCTGGATCCAGCCGCCAGGAACCCCCGCGGTGGGAATGGGGTTTCTGGATGCATACGCGGCAACCAAGGATCCGCTGTATCTGAACGGGGCGATCGACGCGGCGCACGCGCTTGTATGGGGCCAGCTTTCGACCGGCGGGTGGGACTACCGGATCGACTTTGATACCGAGGGCAGCAAACGGTGGCACTACCGGCGCGATGTGGAAGTGGGAGACACTGATCCGGGGAAACGTCGGCATCGTAGCGTCTTCGACGATGACACGTCGCAGAGCGCGATGCGACTTCTGATGCGCGTGGATGATCTGCTCGGGCAACAGGATGCGGTGATCCGAAGAGCCGTGAGCTTCGGTCTGGATACCTTCTTACGCGTTCAGTATCCGAACGGCGCCTGGCCGCAGAGATGGGAAGCCTTTCCTGATTCAAACGACTATCCCGTGTTGAAGGCGAGGTATCCCGATACGTGGCCGCGTGAATGGCCCAAAGTCGATTACCGCGATTTCTATACGTTCAACGACAACGCGATTTCCGACGTGATCGAGGTGATGCTCGAGGCACATCGGACATACGGAGACGATCCGTATCTGAATGCGGCACTCAAGGCGGGGGATTTCCTGATTCTCGCCCAGATGCCCGAACCGCAACCGATCTGGTCACAGCAGTACAACCACCAGATGGAGCCCGCGTGGGCGCGCAAATTCGAGCCCGCATCCGTCACGGGTGGAGAGAGTTTTGGCGTGATGCGGTCACTTATTGATCTGTATGTACACACGGGAGAAGATCGGTTCCTGGAGCCGATCCCACGGGCACTCAGCTGGGCGAAACGGTCGCTGCTTCCGGATGGTCGGCTGGCCAGATTTTACGAGCTCAGGACGAACACACCCCTCTATTTCGTTCGGGACACATATGTTCTGACTTACAGCGATGCGGATATGCCGACGCACTACGCCTTCAAGGTATCCGGAGAGCAGCGCATTGCCTCGATCGAGTCATACCTCGCCCGTATCCAGGACCGTGGGCGAGAAGCACTGAAGTCTGACAATCTTGAGAGGTGGTCTGGAAGCGTTACCGAGGAAGACCACGTTGTGGTAAGCCGGATTCTCTCGCAGCTCGACGGCAAGGGTCGGTGGGTGGAGGACGGTGAATTGCGGTCGCCAAAGCGCGGGGAACCGCGTATCCCCGCGCGTGTGATCAGATGCCGAACATTCAATCGGAATCTTCGTCAGCTCGCCCGATTTGTGGCGTTGACGGAATAGATGTCTGTCGTGATGGATCGGAGGATGTCATGAAGATGGCCGTTACGGGAGGGGCGGGGGCAATCGGTCGGTATGTGTGTGACGAGCTGATATCGGCGGGGCACGATGTGGTCTGTGTGGATCGTCGGGAGCCGGATAACGGGATCTCTCATCACATCGTGGACATGCTATCCTTGGAAGCGACACGATCCGCGCTGGGTGAAGCCGACTGCGTCGCACATCTGGCTGCGATACCCGATCCTTTCAAGGGCGATCCACCCGAACGCGTAAGCTTGCTGACAAGCTTGGTAATTAACTATCTGACCTGGGAGGAAGGTTCTGGCTGAACTAACAATACGTCGACTGGGACGAACCGGTCTTCAGGTCAAGAGCATCGGGTTGGGATGCGCAGTCTTTGGCGGCAAGCAGTCATCGGACAGGGATGCATATGATGGGGTCCGTCGCGCGATAGATCTCGGTCTCAACTATGTGGATACATCGCCCCTCTACGGTGAGAGCGAGCGTCGCATTGGTCTTGCATTGGCAGGCGGATACCGTGACAGGGTCTATCTGCAGACCAAGACGGGAACCCATCCCGAACGGCGATACGACTACTCGGCGGAAGCCACTCGGTGGAGCGTCGAAAACAGCATGAAGTTGTTGAGGACGGACCGACTTGACTCGGTGTTGATTCACAACCCTTGGTACATAGAGCAGCCGTTCAAGTCCGGCGGGTGTCTAGACGAGCTGCTGAAGATGAAGGACGAAGGTCTGCTGGATCATATCGGTATCGGTGTGAGAGAGCACGATTTCCACAAGCGGGCGATCGAGACCGGGCACATAGATATCATTCTGACTTTCTTGGACTACACCCTCCTCAGTCAATCCATCGCTGAAACGACGCTGCCTCTCGCAAAGCAGGAGGACGTGGGCATTATCCTGGCAAGCGCGCAGGGAATGGGGTCTCTGGCAGGTCCAGAGCCGGACAAAAAGGCGACCGAACGTCGATATCCCGGTAAGGGTGAACTGGCCCTTCAGATGTGGTCCTGGTGTCGGGACCGGAATCTGAGCATTCGCCAATTGGCGCTGCACTTCTGTCTGGCAGCAGATATCGATGGGATGGTGATGGCGGGACCGGCAACGCAACAGCAGGTCGAAGAAGTCGTCGAAGCTGCCGGGACACCCGTGCCGGAGGAGATCTGGCAGGCGTTTGAGGCGGAGTTCGGTGTGCGAGGCTGAGAGCGGAGGCCAATGACAGATGACAAATGGCAAGAGACAACTGATCCTGTCAGCTTCAGCCGGACCGACGTGCCGTCCCAGCAAAGAGATGATTGGGAACTACTACGCTCTGGTTGGTGAGGCAGTGACCTACGGACAGTGCACGTAAGTCAGTAGCTTGCGGTTGGGTCAGACAGCAGGATGGCCTGCTCTTTGCAAATCGTTCGATATGCAAACGTGCGCCCCAGATCGACGAGGCGTGACACCGTTCTCCTTGAGTGACGTCGTAGCCGAACAGATCCCCCGTTATCCGACAATGTAGAGAGCGTACACGTCTTATCGAAGGGCGACCGGCAGGTGGGTCCGCGCTGACAGTAGCACCCTTCGATACGGCAAGCTCCTTCATTGCTTTCATTCTCGCCTGCTCTAGGTCGAAGGGAATCAGAGGTGTGAGACATCGATCCCGGGTGGGGTGTAGACACCTTGTTGCTGATGGTGGGGGTGAGTATGTTCGAGAATCCAGGCATAGAGTCGGGATCCGGCAACCCCAGGAGAGGAACCACGAGTGAACACAGATAGGGTCGAGGGAAGCCCTGGATCCAATGGATCCGGAAGTGGACGGTGGCTCAGCGGTCGTGTCATCGGGTGTGCGATCAGAGTGAGCAACGGCCTTGAAATAGGCTTCCTCGAGAAGGTCTACGAGAATGCGCTGTCTCACGAGCTCAGGAAAGACGGTCTGGATGTCGAGCAACAGAAGCGTTTGCCCGTGTACTACGACGGTGTTCAGGTTGGCGAATACCTGGCAGATATCGTAGTCAATTCGACGGTGATCATCGAACTGAAAGCTGTAACCGACATTTCAACAATTCACGAAGTGCAACTGGTCAACTAACTCCGAGCCGCCGGGATTCGGATTGGCCTTATCCTCAACTTCGGCCAACCCAGGCTCGGTATCCGTCGCCGCGTTGTCTAGTTATCGCAAACTCCCATCAATGTATATCTGTGTCCATTTGTGGTTCCAGAGATTGCCATCCTGCGGACACAGTGACGCGACATCGTATCTCTACCGCTCGACACACCTCAGCCCCAGGTAAACAGCTAAGCCTACGAATCACTCGGATCCGCAGGCTTAACGTGTTTCTGACTCGCCGATCTATTTCGTCGGATCGGGTGTGTATCGCAGGTAAGGTTTCACGGCATTGAACCCGGGATATGTCTGGTTGGCTTCCTCA
>CAYYGZ010000128.1:0-13438 GCA_964471275.1 uncultured bacterium
ATCCCAGATCGCGCCTGGCGGGATGATGTGCTTCATTCCCTCGAAGAAGGCCGAGAATCCCGTGTAGTCTTGGGTATACAGAAGGTCCGTGTGGTAAGGTTCGGTCCGCATCCCAACCGCTAGAGGCGGTTTGGTGATCTTCCTGTCGACTGCGATTTCCGGATGTGCCCAGAAGACCAAACCGTTTCGCTCGGTAACGTGTGAGATGAAGTCCTGGTATGGGGCGATGCCCTGGTCACCGTGATATTGATCATATCGGGGGAAGGCATACGGGAAGTTCTGGGTGAGGAACAAGGCACTCAGGACTATGAGGCCGATGCCGATGGGCCGGATCAGGGATCGAAGCGGCGAGTTCTCTGTGGCCTTGAATGCCAGGAAGACAAGAACCATCAGACCTACGGGCCAGAGACTCAGGAGAGAACTCATACCAAAGGATCGTAAGAATCCGTTTCCGACGGATGGAAGTCGCTTGTAATCACGCGCGTCATCAAAACCGAAGGCAAGCAAGTGTTTGTATGTGTTGTGAATGGTCAGGTTGTTGAATAGCAGAGAACCCTCCCAGTAGAAGAACGGGATGGCTTCGACACCGGGGAGAAGAATGACATCCTCCATCTGAGTATTCAGGTCATTGATCGTGGCGACATACTCTTCGGGGCCAAACGAATGTACGGACGATGAACGCCCAAATGCCGATGCGCTCGCCCAGCCCGTGAGCTTACCGATCAGCCATCTTGCCGGAAAGAATCCGTAGTCCCACTTGACCGTGTCGTGGTCTGTGAAGACGCCGATCTCGATGTCGTTCTCCACCAGGAATGAAGCCATTTCAGCTGGGGTGTAGTCCCCACCGCTGACCGTGGTGCCCAGGTGGATTACACCCCTGGCCTGGTCAAGCTGTGCGGACGCTGATCCAACAGAAAGCGCGCAAACCGTGAGTATGATGAATCTGAGGCGGCCCATCAATACCGGTAGAGTTCTGTGCAGCCCGTCGCACACACAGGGAATCGTTTTCGTTTCTTGACCAGCAGTCGATAGCTCCTGTAGATCTTGTTGTTCCATATTGTGGTAAAAGCGTGCTTCGTTACGTTCCCGGGAGAGTAACGAAGCGAAAATCAGCACGTATAGCGCGATCTGTGTGCTGATAAAGCTGCCAATAAAGACGACAAGCCCCCATACGAGCCCGAGACTCATTGTAGGGGGGAGCTTCGCGACCACAGCACCCAGTGCCGATGTCAAGACCAGCAGGACGAGGACGATCCCGATCATAACGGGTGAGACGTTGCTTGAGCGGTTTGAGAGCACGGTACCAATCCTGATGGTGCAGTCTGCGGATTCCTTCGGGCGTGTTCGCTAAGGTAAGAATAAATAAGAAAGCACTTGAGCAACATAGCCGCCTAAGTGCTTGCTTTAGCCTTAGGCTACGGCTGACACTATTCGGCTGACAGTTTTCTTATCGCTGTGTATCCTGCCCAGCGACGGGATCGAAGATCCAAAGCCGTCAGCCTTGCTTGCGCTCTGTCCGAGTGGGGGCCGACGAGGACTCTGTGGAATCGTCCTTTATTCGCGATGTCGAGTGTATGAATCGTACCCTTTAGACCTCGCTCCTTAAGTCTGTCGAATTCCCTGCGTGCGGACCAGATTGACTTATGCGAGGCTGTGTGAACGTAGAACGCTTCTTGTGCTGGCTGTGGTGAGCCAAGCTCTGGCTCGGCATTTTTACGCGGTGGGCGATTGGCATTGAGAATCGCCGATTCGTCAGGTTGTCCGTTGTTGATCGATCCCTCCAGGGCCTCCAGAGTGGCACTATCGTGAACGATGACTGGCTCATTGCGGAATCCTGGGGCAGATATCATCATCTCGGCTACGTTCTGAGACCGAATCCTTGGCCCCTCGGGACGCCTTGGTCTAAAGAACCCTATCTGCCACATAATACCAGAGAGGACAAAGAGACCGAGCATCGACCAGAGCAGGACGCGCGCGATCACAGATGTCATGGATCTCCGCCCCTGGTTTTTGATCGCGTTTTCAGCCCCTGAGGGTGTGTTGATCCAGAGTTGCTCGGCCGCCCGAGCCAGAACTGGCTGAGTTTGCTCGCGGACGGTCGATAGGAGCTGGCTCCCTCTCCGCTTGGCCCGGTTGTATGCTCGGATGAACGGGTTCGTGTATTCTCTGTCCTGACTGCCATAGCTGTAGTAGGAGTAGTAGCGGAGATCCCGGACGTCTTCGCTGACCTCGGCACGCAGTCCATTGATGACGATGCCCAGCACGGGAACATTCACGGCGTCGAGTTGAAGTTTGGCGCGATGCAAAGCACTCCGAGAGACCTGTCCAATCTTGTAGACCAGGATGATTCCATCCACTCGAGTTCCAATGATCGTTGCGTCCGTCGCCTGAAGCGTCGGAGGCGAGTCGACCAGAATAACATCGTAGACCTCCTTTACTTCATTCAGGAATTCGGTCATCCGTCTCGAGTCGGTAATCTCTGCGGGGTTCGGAGGGATGAGACCACTCGTGATGATATTCAGGTTGTCCATGCCCGGCGTCATTATGATGTCTTCCATCCCCAGACCCCCAACCATGATGTCGGTGACGGTCCTGACAACCTCTCGCCAGGAATAGTTGCCCAGAATGACGTCCGTCAGGCCAGGCTCCCGATCGAGACCAAAAATGCGTGCGATCGTGGGGCGGCGGAGGTCTCCATCGACTAGGAGGACACGATTCCCGGCTTGCGCCAGCGTCATAGCCAGATTGGCAGTTGTCGTGCTCTTACCTTCCTGGTGCGAAGCAGAGGTCAGGGAAATGAGCTTGGCGCCTTTGTCGAGCGTCGCGAACTGGACGTTCGTCCTCAGTCCCCGGTAGCTTTCTGCGATGGTGGAATGCGGCTCAAAGTGCGCAGCCAATCGCATGCGTCGTTCGACAAGTTCCGGATCGTCCGTATCGAGGCCGCTCCTTTCCATTGCCTCCTTCAAGTTGCCGACATCAACCTGAGGGATGATGCCGACAACAGAGACACCAAGGAATTCCTCCATATCCTGGATGGCGCCGATCGATGTATCCAGGGCTTCGGCGACAAACGCGAAGACGACGCCGAGGATCATGCCCAGGAGGGCACCGAGACCCGCCGAGGTGCGTGGCGTGGATGGATTGACCGGCGTGTTGGGGCGTAGGGCGTGCTGGAGTATGCTGATGTCTCTTACTTCACCCGATTCCAGGATCTGAGATTGTTGGAATTCTTCCTCCAGGACAAGGAGGAGTTCCGTTTGTGTCACGACATCCCGTTCAAAGTCTCCGAGTATGATGGCTTGCTCGGGCAGCATCTTGTATCTCATCTCGAGATCGCGTACGATTCGACGGTTGTTTTCCAACCGTGTCCTGATGATGCCCAACTGGTTGCGAAGGCTCCCAACCATTTCGTTCAGAACAACTCGCTTGCTAACCTCCATGTCAACGATGTGGGGGTGCTTGCCGGTGAACCGAACCAGGAGTTGACTCCGTTCCTGGTTTATCGCCTGCAGTTGATTGGAGAGTTGTACGAATTTGGGCCCGGCCTCTTCAGGCGGGATTCCGGACAGCGTCGATTCACTTGCCTCACCTGTGATATCGACTTCTTTAATTAGTGCAGAGATATTCCTGTAGAGGGTTTCGATTCTCTCCAGATTTCCACGACCGTCCTCAAGTTGTCCGAGAAGCGTGCTCGTCTGGGCCTGTATCGAAATGATCCCTGTGTCTTCCTGGAACGCTTTAAGCAGGTTCTGTGCTCTTCTGAGACGCTTCTTCACCGTGTCTCGCTGGACCTGGATGAACTGAAGGGCATTCAGAACCTGCGCATTCTTTGTCTCAAAGTTATAGTCACCATACTCTTCAGTCACGGCATTGGCAATCTCCTGAGCCATGTCGGGGGCGCCGGCGGTGGCTGTGATGGTGATGATGTTCGTTAACCCCTCGACCCCTGTCTTCACCATGTCCTTCAGTCCGAGAATCGCACGGATCTTCTGCTCGTGAGTGGCTTTGCTGGTGTCGACTCGGCCGAGCTTGTGAGCAACGCGGGTGATGACCGGGTAGCTGGTAATCACGGCTTGTTCTGTCTCGAGCGCGTCGCCGCCGCCGATCGCCGAGATGTAGGCCTCCTGGGGCGATTGGCTCTTCTCGAACTGTACCTTTGTGGACGCTTCATACTGCATAGTCGGAGTTGAAAGCAGCGCGGTCACGTAGCTTGTGACGCAGAGAATGATCGTCGCAAAGATGACAATCGTTTTGCGCTTGCGCAGAATCCTCCAGTAGACCCTAAGTGTGACGTCGTATTGGGGCATGGCTATTTCGCGCCTGCGCTGCCGCGCAAGTTCTCCTGGACCTGCTGAATCACGGTTGGTTGCCCACTCAGTGCGCCGAGATCCAGACCGGCGGCGGTAGAAGCCGCATCTGACTCGGTAGTCTGGATCCGCACACCCGGATCGTTGATCCTGTATCCCCCGACGTTGACCAGTGGCTCCGTTACGACCAACCCTCCCCAGGACAGGATGGGCTGCAGCTGGGTGAGAAGGTCGTTCAGATCAGCCAGCCAGTCGCGGGGAACAACCACGATATCGCCGTCGACAAGCCCAATGTTCTGAGTCAAATCTCCCTTCAGGATACGATCGACGTTGACCGTGAACACGGTCGGATTCTTCTGATCCACGCGCCTGATCACGCGCGTCCTGTTGGCTCGGGCATTCTGAGTGAAGCCGTTTGATGCGGCGATCGCCTGGAAGACGCTCGCGTCACTCGACAGTTCGTGCACACCGGGCTCCTGGACCTCGCCCAGTACGGCAACACGACGGTCGGATTGCTGTAGACCGGACACTCGTATAATGTCGCCGTGTTCAACAAAGGGGTTCTCACTGTTATCTCCACCTTCTGTCGCTTTCTGAAGGTTCAGGACATAGGTTCTGCTGCCGCGCGTGAGCTTTACCTGGTCCAGTCTCGCGTCCGAGGTGGGACCGCCGGCAACGATCATCAGATCCAGAACCGAAAGGCGCCCCTTCAGCGGGTAGCGGCCTGGACCTGAGTTGCCGCCTTCGACTGTTACAGAGCGCACGTTGATTGAGCCGAAGACCGACGCACTCTTGCTCATATATTCCTCAACCCGGAGTTGCACGCTTGGCGATCTAATAAACTCCGACAGGACACTCGACACATACTGAGCGGCGTCAGAGACGGTGAGGCCGCCAATCCGGATAGATGGCACGATCGAGAAAGCAACTGTACTGTCGGGGAGCACGCGGACACGCTCCTGTTGGGGGTCGCCTCCGTCGAAAAGTGTCAGTACCAGAACATCACCAGGACCGATCATATACTCGGGATAGCTGAGGACAATCCTGTATGACGCGTTCCTCGGGGTGGATAGGATGGGCCGTCCATGCGAATCGATAAATCCCGATTCAATCGACTGTGAGCTGAGGGCAGCCGGTGGGAGCCAGATAATCAGGCCAAGTAGCAGGGCAATTCGGATCATATCGGGGCCGAGAGGTTTCGGGTTGAGCGGAAGACTGAATACAAATGAAAACTGTGCCTAAACTAGACAGGAGTCAACGCAGATAGAATACCTGTTCTCTTGCGATCAAGGAAGCCGGCAGGAATCTGTTGTTCAATAACGAGCTATCTGAGTTTTGTGGCAGGTGACGGTAATGGAGAAATAACTGAATTTGCAGTGAGAGAGTCAGCCTCTTCTCGCAATCGTGCGCGAAATCGCTCGATTCGGTCTACCGCTCTTGACTGATCCATCTGGTCGCCCGCCTTATAGCCGCCGTACAGGCTGGCTGCGGATCCGGCGAGCAGAATTGACCAGAAGGACAGACGAGCCTTGCCGTGGTTTCCAACTAGGTTATTGGGGTCGGCAGGAGCGATGTTATCTTGGACCGCAGCCCCAATCAGGAAGCTTGCCGCGGCACCCAACAACCCGATGTTGAGCATCATCTTCTGATTCAATTGGCTCTTGCGGTTTACACGGATTTCCTCATTCGAGACCAAGGCGCCGTCTTTGTCCAGCGTGCCTGCGACACGGACTCGGTGGACGGTCTCCCAAGGTATCGATGTTCCAAAGCGTGCGGATTGAACGGGGTGACGCTGAATCGTCTGTTTGGGAGTTCGTACAACGATCACTGCCTGGTCGACGTATGTGACCCGACCGGAAAATATCGTACCGTCCTTTACCATGATCTTGACACCATCGCCAGGCCTCAGCTTCTGGTGGTAGGGCGCACGGATCTGTACCACTGAAGGCGCACACGCGGTTCCAAAGAGCAGTGCTGCCATCAAGAGAGGCGTAAGCCCAATCAGGTGTGGGTGTTCGTGTCGCATTCCACAGACTCCTTGTTTCCCCTAGTTTGTTCGACCTACAATCCGTCTGATTACGTCAGCGAGTCGTGTCAGCTTCCAGAACAAGCGCCTCTCAGGGGGGATTGTTGTTCGATAGACAGCTTCATCCGGGAACAGTGTCTCCGTGACACCTTCCAGGCAGGCTTTCGTGTTTCTCTGCCGTCTGGCCAGGTGAACGAGACCCTGATACCACCAGTGAGATGGCGACAGGGAACGTATACGCTGAAATTCATCGGGTTCCATACGGTCCTGCTGATGGTCTAAAGGTCTTCTTCGTAGATCACGTCAGTGATGTGGAGGACGGGGTATTCGCGGAGGTGGATGACCCGCTCTTTCTGAATTTTCCGGCCCTGGGTATCGCAGAGGATGGAGATATCTGGCCGAAGCGGGGATGCTTCGTCCGTCGAGACGACCCGGCCGCTGGCGCCCGAGTTGAGCTTGACGAGACTGCCGACAGGGAAGGCTGACAGCTTGGTTAACAGCACACGTACGATACGGGGGTCGAACTTGGCTTTGTGTGTCTGGATGATCTCCTTGACGGCTTCGAAAGGCAGACGGCCGCGACGGTCGTGCCTCGATCGTGTCAGTCCAGCATAGAAGTCGGTGACACCGACGATCCGTGCGTATTCGTGGATCTGATCGGATGTGAGCTGGTTCGGGTATCCGGTGCCGTCGTGGCGCTCGTGTTCCTGCATGGCGATTTCTGACAGCCACGCATACTGTTCGCCAAGCTGGGCGAGTATGGCGTGACCGTCGACCGGGTGCTTGTGCAGGCGGTCGATGTCGGATTGGTCGAGTTGGCCTTTTGTGAAGAACTCCGGTGGGAGTTTCACCATACCGACATCGTGGACAAGTCCGGCCACACCCAGGTCGATCAGCTGGTCGCGGTCGAACTGCAGGCCTTCCCCGATCTTGATAGAGTAGATACAGACGTTGACGGAGTGGCGGACGACTGCTGCCGAAAAGCCCTGGTCGGTGTCCGCTGATTCCCTTGCATATATAGCTCGTCGGTAAAGGACATCGGTCGCTGTCTCTGTGTCGATGACCTCAGAGACCAGGAGGAATGCCTGGTCAACCATGAACGTCTGGCTCGACTGTACTGCATTTGTAACGCCTTCTACAAACGTGTAAAGTCGGTCGTAGATGCAGTTGATGGCAGCTTCTGAGGCCTCCTGTTCCTGCGGCGTCAGTAGCTGAGAAGCTGACGCTTCCTGATGAGTGAGGGCAGCGGCGGCCGGCTCAGCGTGGGGAGCAGGCTGAGCCGGTGCTGCCGCCTGCGCAGATGTTGCCGCCTGCTGTTGCGGCGGGGGAGCCGCTTGCTGGGGAGCTGCAGCGGACGGCGTCTGCGCGGGAGCCGTCTCGTGGGGAGCGGCTTGTGTCTGTGATCGGGGTTGTGGGGGCCTTCCCTGAATGAAGTCCGAGATGTGGTTGATCTGGTCGACGACTGAAGCCATGGTTCCTACTTCTTGGTGGATCTGGCTGAGGATTGGGAAGTCGCGCAGGTTTGTGGCACCCGCAGCTTCGGCGCGGGGAAGCGCGCTGAAGGTTCCTTCTCCTGTCCCTTGAGTCGGTCGATCCGATTCTGACAGGGCCTGTTCGCCGCTGCGAACCATGTCGGATAGTCTGGGCATTCTAGATTTGCTTGATCGCGCTTGCGGCTTTGTTCACGATGTCCGGGCCGATCTTCGGTGTCTTGGAGCCAAACCCGAGCAGGAGCGAGATGTCGCAAATGTTGTTTATGGATCGGGGTATCCCCTCCGAGGCACGGTGGATCGCGATAAGCGCGTCTTCGGTGAAGATTGTCCCCTTGCAGTTAACTTTTCCGAGTCTTGTCTGGACGTAGGACCTGGTTTCTTCTGACTTCAGTGGTCCAAGATGGAACTTGATCGAGATGCGTTGCTCGAGCTGTTCGATCGATCCGATCTTCTCGCGGAGTTCCGGCTGGCCGATCAAGAGCAGGGTCAGGAGGAAGCGATCGTTCAACTGGAAGTTCAGGAGTAGTCGAAGCTCCTCGAGTGTCGCGGGGTTGTTGATCGCCTGGGCCTCGTCGATGATCACGACAGTGTCTTTCCCGGCGTTCAGACTATTCGTCACCTGACTGTTCAGGGCGTGCAGAAGGTCCAGCTTTGACTCGGATTGTGTCTCTGCCCCCAATTGATACAGGGTCTCCTTCAGGAACTCCACCGGGCTCAGGCTAGGGTTAGCGATCAGGCCGACTTCGTATCGATCGGGGGGGAGGTCCTGGATCAAGGTACGGCTCAGGATTGTCTTCCCACAACCGATTTCACCCGTCAGCATAGCAGCCCCCTTGCGGCCATTTACCGCATAGAAGAGCCGTAAGAGGGCTTCCTGGTGTTCCGCCGCCGGATAGAAGAATCGCGGGTCCGGTACATTCTCAAACGGGAGTTCGTCCAGTCCCCAGTGCTCCAGATACACGGCCTGCTCCAGTTTTGATCATTTTTGCGATTCGTTGAAGAAATATGCCGTAAGTTGTTATAAATCAGGAAGATAATTGGGTCCTTGCTTCCCGTATGGCTGTCCCCAGTCGGTCACTCAAGGCAAATATACAGGCATACGGCCGGGAGAGTCAAGAAAAATAGACAAAACTAGACAAAAAATCTTGTCTTTTATTCCAGTTGTGTCTACTTTATTACTTGTCGACATCAACGTGGATCAGATCGAGGAGGCAGCGTGATCTTCAGGGACGCATTACAGGCTGAGATAAACCTTCAGGGCCTTTCGGTTGCTCGGGTTGCGGAGGCCAGTGGATTGTCGAAAGGAGCCATCTACAACATACTGAACGGTACGACCGAAGATGCTCGGATTCGACCGACAACGCGGAAGGCGCTGGCATTCGCGTGTAACCGCAAACTCAGAGTTGATGGTGACGGCGTGGCCTTCGTGGAGATCGGGGCAGAATCACTGCCGCAGCCTGTCCTCGAGACTTGTTCGGACCTCACGATAACTTGGATGGAACACAGGCCGTTTCTGGCAGAGCACCACGCTGGGACGGCATTTGACTGGCTTCAGGAGATGGAAGTATCGAGGCAGCTCCCGGGGTTGGGGGTGGTAAATCGGGTCTACCAGAATCGTCCGGATTTCCTGTCCGTTATGATACACAACAAGGGGATCTACGAGGTCACCCAGATTCGGTCGATGTTGCGCGTTGCCTATGGGTCACCAGATCTTTCGTATACGTTTCCTGTCAACCTGGGCGACGTGCTGCTCCCGGGCGTATCAGCCGAGCAGACGGTCTTTATCTGTGCGGGTAACCCGTATGTTCTCTCCGTAGAACAAGCCGAGTGCTCAACCGGTGAGGGCACCGTCACTGGGCCGGCTGCCCCTGTTCCCTATTCCTTCGGCGGAGGCCACGTTGATTGATCTCTTGAAGAAAACAGACCGGATCCACATTCACAACGATTCCCCGGCGGAGCGTGCTCACCATTTTGGGTTCTCTGTCTACGCAGAGACGTTTGCGAAGATCATCGCAGACAGGTCTAATCAGACCCCCTTGACGATCGCCATAAATGGTGCGTGGGGCAGCGGCAAGACATCTTTGATGCGATCGATTAGAGAACTCCTTGTCGATACGACACGCGAACTGGATGGCACGGATGATTCCGTGTTCCGTCCGTGCCGGACGGTTTGGTTCAACGCGTGGAAATATTCATCACAGGACGCTATCCTGATTGCACTAGTCGAAGAGATCGTGGGACAGATGATGTCCGAGGAGTTTCCGAGGCAGAGGCTGGATCAGATGCGTCTCTCGGATGGAGGTCTTGACTGGTCTCGTATATCGACGACGGTTGCCGATCTTGTGAATGAGACGGATTCACCGGATTTGAAAGGCATGCTCTCCTCGGATGCATCACTCCTGAAGAATCTCCCGCTGCTTCGAGAATTCGAGCGCTTTCTCGATCGGTTGATCAGTTGGTCTATCACAGGAGTGGCATCACGACTTCGCCCAGAATCATTCAGCGATACGGATGGTGCTCTCGTCTTCTTTATTGATGATCTGGATCGGTGTCAGCCCACGCGTGTTGCCCGCGTGCTGGAGACGGTTAAGCTGTTCATGGATCGGCCGGGATGTGTGTTTGTGCTCGGAATGGACAGTGAAATCGTCGAGAAGTCGGTGAAGGCACAGTATCGCAGTATTGACGGGTTCGATGAGCACGCGTATATGGACAAGATCGTGCAGCTCCAATTCAACCTTCCGCCAATCCGACCCGAGCACATCCAGGGGTATATACGGGAGGACCTTGTCGATGGCCGCTTCGAACAGAATCCGATCCTTAGGTATCTGGAAACAGTTTCAGAAGCAGTAGAAGCAAATCCCAGGACGGTGAAGCGTTTCCTCAATACTTTCGCCATCCAGCGTAGCCTGGCGGAGCGAAGAGGGTTCCTAAAAGACGGCGTGATGGACGAGGATCTTCTGGCAAAGTGGATCATCATCTCTTTCTCCTTCGAAAAATTCTCCGAGCGCGCACTTCAGAGGCCGTTGCTTATTGCCGAAGTACAGGATATCGTCAGGGAGGTCGACCTGGACTCGGGCGAGCCATCAACAGCCGATCGCATCCCACCGCATCTTCAGGAGTTCTTCGAGGACCGACGGCTTGTAGGTTTACTTCGTCACGGCAAACCGTTTCCTTCTGACGAGGAACAGATCTCGGTCTACACGCACCTGAGCGAATCGACTCAACCCAGAAGGCCGTCTGCGGATTCTGTCCGTTCGTCAACGGGCGAGTCAATGGATGGCATGATCCCGGTTTCTCGGGGCAAGTTCCTGGCAGGAGAGATGAACCGCACCGCGTATGTGGATGCATTCGAGATCGATGTCTATCCCGTGACAAATCGTCAATTCCAGCGTTTCCGGGACGCGGCGGGTTATGCACTCCTCCCCGAACACTGGGAGGATGGGGCATATCCTGTCGGGAAGGCGGATCATCCTGTAGTCAATGTGAATCACGAGGACGCAGAGGCGTATGCGGAGTGGGCGGATAAGCGGTTGGCAACAGAACAGGAGTGGGAGAAGGCGGCTCGGGGTCCGAATGGCCGTGTCTATCCCTGGGGGAATACGTTCAACCGTCATAATTGCAACAATGTGGAGGTCTTGCGACACGATACGACGGAAGTTACGGCACACCCGAATGGTGCCAGTCAGTACGGGGTATACGATCTGTGCGGCAACGTCTGGGAGTGGACGACCACAGACGTCTTCCCTGATCGAGCCGATGCAAAGGTGCTCCGCGGTGGTAGCTGGGCGAGTCCGAAGGAGAACGTGATGAGCACGACGAGGGCCTACGAGAAACCCGAACGTCGTCGTCGGGACGTTGGGTTTCGCTGCGTGAGAGATCTGGAAGAGACTACTGATGAAGCGTGAAATACTCAGGAGCCGAGTAGGGATCTGTGGGGTGCTGGTGGTCCTCACTGTTGCCGCGGGAATCTCTGCCCAGGGTACGGATCTTCTGACCGGGAAGCAGCTTTTCCGGTCTACCGAGATCTCGAAGACGAGTCTGACTTGCTGGCACTGTCACGCCAACTTCAACGAGAAGAAGACGCCAGACGATTACGTGCGTCCGGGTCATCCCATGTACAACGTGGGATTCCGGTCGGGGTGGAGCCGGTGGGACCAGACGCCGCTCCCCACGCTCGAGGACGCCATCTCCAGCTGTATGACGAGATGGATGACGGAGCGGCGTCAAGAGGGCTACGTAGGAGAGGATGCCCCCGCACATCGGGTGCGCCAGTTGGCGGCCTATCTTCGGTCAGAAGAAATATCTCCGGAGCAGAAATCCAAACCGCTCGAACCGATTCTTGATGACAAACTACCCAGTGTTCGAATGCTCGGTGTGGGAGACCCGGCATTTGGTGGGGTGGTGTTCAGGCAATCCTGTGGGATCTGTCATAAATTGGATGGGACGGGGCCAGCGCCCTCGCTCGTAAGGAATGGATACAGTCGATACCAAATCGCAAAGAAGGTCCGGGGACTCGACAAGATGGGACTGAACGGTCTGATTATGCCATCATTCTCAAAAGATCGGCTTTCGGACAGGCAGCTTCTCAATATCGTTGCCTACATCTACCAGCTGTGACTGCGAGAACGTGTGGTTTCGATTGGCTCCAGCATCCAGGTGATGCTGGAGTTTTTCTCTTTCCATGGGCGCCTTGACACTCGCTGATCAGGCTCGTTTATTCCCGGGGCCTTTGCCGGGGCAAGTTCCGTATCGCCGCTATTGAAGAGGAATTGAGATCTCACATGGAACTCTGGCAGATCATTCTGCTGCCGATCTACTGCCTGGCACTCGGCTCACTCATGGTATTCAGCTTTCACCGGTTCGTGATGGTGCATCTCTACTTCAAGAACCGGAGTAACATCTCTCTCGAACGGGCGATTTCCGAAGATCTCCTTCCCTTCGTTACCGTTCAACTCCCGATATACAACGAGTACTACGTAGTGGAGCGCCTCATTCGGTCGGTTGCGGCCTTCGACTACCCTAGACACCTTCTGGAAATTCAGGTTCTGGATGACTCTACTGATGAGACCTCCGAGATCGTCGTCCGATGTGTGTCGGAGTTTCGATCGGCCGGTGTTGACATCGCCGTGATCCGGCGGACGAACCGTAGCGGTTACAAGGCTGGCGCACTCAAGGTCGGCATGGCCGTGGCCAAAGGCGAATACCTGGCAGTATTTGACGCGGATTTTGTGCCCCGCCCGGATTTCCTCCGGCGCACGATTCCGTATCTGGTCGAGCGTCCTAAGGTCGGCATGGTTCAGATGCGCTGGGCACACCTGAACAGGGACTATTCCCTGATAACGAAAGTCCAATCTATCTTTCTCGACGGTCATTTTGTGATGGAACACGGTGCACGAAGCCGGTCGGGACTCTTCTTCAACTTCAACGGCACAGCGGGTGTGTGGAGAAAGAGGTGTATCGAGGAAGCCGGCGGGTGGGAACACGATACGCTTACGGAGGACCTGGACCTCAGCTACCGTGCCCAGATCGAGGGTTGGGAATTCTTGTATCTGAACGACAGAACGGCACCCGCCGAGGTCCCTGTTACCGTGAATGGGTGGAAGGCCCAGCAA
>CAYYGZ010000129.1:0-13428 GCA_964471275.1 uncultured bacterium
CGACAACAGTAGAGTCATGAAACTGCTGATCAAACGGTTGAGCTACATGAACATTCAGCCCTACTACGTGTTCCTCCACGATCTGGTTGCGGGTGTCGAAGATCTGCGGACGACGTTACGAACAGGACTGAATATCGAAAAATGTGTTCGCGGAGCAACGGCCGGCTACAACACGCCGACATTTGTAGTAGACACGATGGGCGGGGGCGGAAAGCGTGACGCGCATTCCTATGAAGCGTATGACGAAGAGAATGGGATCGCCGTCTTCACAAGCCCGGGTCTGAGACCCGGTGAGCATCTGATGTACTTCGACCCGATCGATACATTGTCGGATGAGGCGCAGTCGAGGTGGCGCGACGAGGGAATGCGGAAGCAGATGATGACCAATGTATTGGCAGACGTGCGCGGATAGCGTCGATTGTCACGATGTGTGTGTAGGGGCGGCCCTGGAGGGACGCCCTTACCCGGATGTGTGAGAGGGCGACCTGGTGGGGTGCCCCGTCCTGTCAATCACGGAGCCAGCGGGCAAGCGCTTTGTCCGGGGACGAAAGCTCTTCGATGCTGGTGTAGAACCAATCTTCCCAACCCTCCTCGGGTAGACCGGTGAACAACATCAGGTTCAGGGGATAGCTCTCGCTGTCCGTACAGCGTCTGAAGTCGTCTCGGAACAGAAAGGTCGGTTTCTTGAGTGCGATGGCGGCGCCCAGTTCGACCATCACACCCTCGTCGGGCGGAGTTCCGTTGACAATCGCGAAGATCGCATCCGACTCGACCACGTCCCGAAGGTCGGCTTGTCCAACCCGGTAGGCCCAGCCCGCCTCGTCCAGATCAATCTGGTTATTCCGTGAAAATGGCTCCCAGACCTCGCAACCCAGGTCAGTGAGCGCGTTGACGAAGGTCGGCAGAAGGGAGTGCTTCCACTGATGCGAGAATCCGTAGGGACTGGCGAGGTAGATGCGTTTCATTGAGGATCTATGATTGAAGAATGAGGATTGAAGGACAAAGGTCAGCCTTAAGAGCGAGGCCTCGTCTCAGACCGACGAGCGTGTCACCGTTCTCCCTGAGTGCCGTCGTGGCCGAACAGATGGCCGGTTGCCTGATGCTGTAGAGAATAATCACATTTCAACGAAGGGTGACCGGCACGTGAGTCCGCAATGGCTCTTGCAGCCTTCGATACGGCAAGCGCTTCGCTACTTTCACTGGAACCGACTGCTGATCAGCTATTTGCCTACTCAGGGAGATCGGTTGCCGCAAACCGATAGACCCTTACTCAACCTCTATTACACCCGATGCCAAGCAAGCTAGTCTGCCAGGTGTCTCTCAAGGAGCGCTTTGCTCTTCAGGACACCCTCATGATCGTCGGTTTTGCCTTCGTATTCGATCCCCCAGGGATTCGAGTAATCAGCATCCTTGAGTATCTGAACGGCAGCAGCACAGTCGATTTCAGGGGACTCTCCGTTTTCGTCAAAGGTCAGGAACTTGCCGTGTATGGCCCACGAATAGGAAGCGACCTTGCGCAGGTTTTCGAGCTTGTCATCCTCCTCCGGCCAGTTCAGGAAGTCGGCCAAGATACAGCAATACTTGCTGTTAACAGCGTCCATGATGCGCGTCATGACGCCCGGGTTGAACGAGATGCCACCGTGGTTCTCCATCATCAGACGGATGTCCGCTTTTCCGCTGAACTCAGACAGCTCGCCAAAGCTCTTGATGCACTGTTCGACCTTGGCTTCGTCATCACCGTCTCCACGACCGCCGCTGTTGGTGCGGAAGGAGTTGCAGCCGAGAGCAACACAGATGTCGACCCATTTCTTGTGATTTTCGACGGCCTGGGTTCGCTTCATTTCGTCGATCGACGACATGTCGCCGTGCCCATCGACGGCGATGTTCAGACAGGCGACGCCAAGGTCATCTGCTCGCTGCTTAAGCTCTTTGATATAGTTGCCCGATATTGCACTAGTTGCCTGGTCATCGGGGTTGTCGTAAACAAAGAACGGGCTGTTCAACTCGAGCAGATGAATGCCAAATTCTTCGGCCGCAACCTTGGGGTAGTCGAGAAGAGGGAGCGGATTGTCTTCCGCTCGGAACCTGCGGTGTATGCTCCATCCTGCCAGCGAAATGTCCATCGGGTCCTCCGTTACAGGTCAACTGTTGCCTGACGTGATCGTGAAGAATATACTACGCACCCTCCCTCCGTGTTCGTCTATCTCTACACATCTGCAGAGGTTTCTTGCCCTTTCTGCCTGAAGACCGGGACTCCCGGTTCAATTTCGTTGTCGGAAGCATCCAGGGCGCCGTCTTCGTGTTTGGCGTCTCGTTTATAGATCCGATGACGGTGTTGCCGATTTTCGTGAAGCACTTCACGCAATCCGATTTCCTTGTCGGTCTGGCGAGTTCGCTTCATCGTGCCGGCTGGCACCTACCTCAACTGTTCATCTCGGGATATGTCGAACGGACGCCGAGGCGGCTTGGAGTCTATCTCTGGGCGAACGCCGGGCGGATGACGTTGCTGAGCACATTCTTGCCGGTGCTGTACTACTACGGCACCGATCGTTCTGCTATGGTGTTGAGTTCCTTATAATGTATGGATGTTCCCATCTGTTTGGCGGGGTTGCCGGTCTTCCTTTCTCAGATCTTATAGGCAAGACTATACCCCGTTCACACTGGGGGCGGTTCTACGCGCTGCGATTATTTCTCGGGAACGGTGTGATGAGTGTTGTCGCAGGGCTTCTGATATGGGTAATTCTGGCAGATGAAGCCGGCTACCCTTTTTCGACCAATTTTGTGATCCTCTTTGGATGCGCAGTGGCTCTGATGACGGCAGGCTTCCTGCTTTTTGGTTTTCTGCGAGAGCGATCCGGGAAGGTTTCCGCTGTTCGACAATCCGTTCGGATGATCGTAGCCGAGGTCCCACGACTCCTCAAGTCGGATGAGAACTACCGACGGATGTTCATTACCCAAATGCTGGCCGCGACGAGCGGTCTGGCTCTGCCCTTCTATATCATCGTTGCGCGTGAGCGGTTCGCCGTCGATCTGAGTACCGTCGGAATCTTTCTGATGACACAAACAGTTGGTGTTACCGTTTCGAATCTGGTCTGGGGGTGGGTTTCATCGCGGTTCGGCAACCGCTCGATCATCCAATGGGGCCCTGGTTTGCCAGTTGGCCACGCCGGTGTATGCGTGGTGGATTATGTTCGGGATGGCTCACTTGCTCGAACACGCGTCGCCCATAACGATATTGATCACGTTTATGCCGATCTTCTTTCTTGCAGGGGCGACGGTTACAGGGAGCTTTGTGGGATTCAAGAGCTATCTTCTGGATATCGCCCCCGAGGAAAGGCGACCGACCTATATCGGGATCACAAGCACGATGATTGGGATCGCTTCGCTTTTTCCTGCTTTAGGTGGAACACTGGCCGGTTCGATCGGCCACGACGCTGTTTTCGTACTTACCGTACTTGCTCTTGCCGCCGGTCTCTGGATCTCCAGAGGGCTTGGTGCAGTCAGAGAACACATATGATGGAGCGATGAGATGGCAGATCGCAGACCCAATATCCTATTCGTCCTGACCGATCAGCAGAGATATGACACGATCGCGGCCGGGGGAAACCCCTTTATCAAGACCCCGACGATGGATCGGTTGTGTCGGGAAGGGACCCGGTTCAACCGTGCCTATACACCTTCACCCGTGTGTGTGTCGGCACGTGGCAGCCTGATTACGGGACAATATCCGCACAACAGCGGGTGCTATGACAATGGCTTTCAGATGCCGACGGACAGACCTACGATGATGGATCTCCTGTCACGTGCCGGGTATGCGTGCCACGGCGCAGGGAAGATGCACTTCACACCGGAGAAGGATGCGCTCCGTGGGTTTCGGTCGCGCGATCGACAGGAGGAAATAGGCAGCTCCGTCGAAAGGGACGACTATCTGCGGTTTGTTCACGAGAACGGTTTTGAACACGTGCACGACGTGATGGGCGCGCGAGGCGAGATGTATTACATCCCGCAGATCAGTCAACTGCCTGCCCGACTCCATCCCTCGGCGTGGGTGGCTGACCGCAGTCTCGATTTTCTGGACCAGCGAGACGATTCGGAGCCATTCTTCCTTTGGTCCAGTTTTATCCATCCGCATCCGCCGTTCTCGCCGCCGACGCCTTGGAACAAGCTCTATCGCGGGCCGAACATGCCTCGCCCCAAGCGGTGCGATTACCAGGAAGATCTGTGGACCTACTTCAACCGCCACCAGAATCGCTACAAGTACCGTGATCAGGGCCTGGACGACAACTTGCTTCGAGTGATGCGTGGCTACTATTGGGCGTGCGTGTCGTTTATCGACTACCAGGTTGGTCGGATCATTGACAAACTCGAAGCGAAGGGAGAACTCGACAACACGCTCATCGTCTGGTCCTCTGATCACGGTGAGTTTCTGGGTGACTACGATTGCTTCGGAAAACGCGGTTTCCTCGACCCGGCCGCAAGAATCCCAATGTTGGCAAGACTGCCGGGGCGTTTTGCTGCAGATACCGTGGAAGAAACGCCGTGCTCGCTTGTGGATCTGATTCCCACGTTTCTGGGTGCTGGGGGCGCTGACTGCGGAGAGGCCGAGCTGGACGGGCGAGATCTGGCCGAACTCGTGGGGAGTGGAGAGGATCGGACCGTGTATGGTCAGCTTCAGGTGGGTGATCGAGGGCTCTACATGGCGTGTGATCAAGCGTTTAAATACTACTATTCGGCGGCTGACCAGAAGGAATACCTGATCGATCTGAAGACGGATCCGGAGGAGACGCGGAACTGTGCGGAGAACCCGCTATACCAGCAAGACCTGCAGGTCATGCGCTCGCGGCTGATCGGGTATTTCAAGGACGAGGGATATACCGATCCGATCGAGGGGGGGGGGTGGAAGGTGTATGAGAAATGGGAGATCCCTACGAGCCCGGATGCGGGGTTGTTGATACAGGATGCGGGTTGGTCGAAGCCGTTCTATGAGATCGAAGGGTATAGCTAGAAGCAGTGAGGGAGCGCTGGCACCTTGCGCGTCGCCGACTCCGCTCGGTGATGCAGTAGGGAAGCAATCCGTGTTGAGTTCACCCCTAGTGGGAGGAGACAGCTCGCGGCCCTGATGACCGTGGTTACGTGAACATGACGACGGTGGGGCCGTCGTCGATGCCGATGCGGTCGATCTTGCGAGAGGGGGTGCGCATCAGCGAGCGGAAGGCGTCGAGTTCCTCGTTGACGAGGAGGATGGGTGTATCGGTGTCGCTGAGGAGCTGGGACATGGCGCCGCGGGTTTCTCGATCGTAGACGAGGAAGCAGCCCACGATGAGGGCGACGTCCGGCAGGTGCAGCGTCTCGTAGCGTCCGGGAAGCACGCCGTATCCGGTGATGTCGTTCTCTTCGAGCTGCTCCGAACACAGCTCGATCGAGACGGGGGCGAGGTCGTTGATCCACAGTTTCTCGCAGAATCCACCGATCACGATGGCCTCCAGTCCAACACCCGCGCCCAGGATAAGCACAGATTTCCCCGCCACGATTTCCGACCGAGCATAAAGAAGGCGACCGAATTGCTCGGTCGCCTCCCATCGTCGATCATAATAGACGTCGACACCTGCTTCAATTTCCGCAATGACCCGGTTGTGTATGTCGGGGTGCTCGAGGTTCAGCAGTTTCAGGTCATCGCCACCCAGGTTGATCGTGTGCCACCGTCGGGACGTTCCGGCTACTCCCACGGTAAAGCCAGCGTCGGCGGGTTCGCGTAGCGATCCATCTTGATGGTAATCGCCGCGCCGGAGGTCGGCGCAAGTCTGACGGTGAAATGGGCTTCGCCGACTGCGCTCGTCTGCGCTCCCGAAGCCACCTCGTTGATCTGGTGCTCCGCATAGGCACCGCCCTGAACGATTACCGTGCGACCGGATACCTGATTCAGATTGACCAACTCGAGCGAGACGGAGTCAGCGTCCATCCCCGTAACGAGCGCGGATACGTCTTCGGGGATGCCCGCACGCTGTCGGGCGGGATCGAAGTATCGCACACGACAGTGCAGGGGATAGCCGTCGCGGCCCGTGGGCAACCCGCCCAGCATCAGGCGGATCAGGGCATCCGTTGTGGCCGGGTTGATGCGGTTCATGTCATCGGACATGCGCGAATCGGGTGTGGACAGGTCAGCTTCCAGCATGTTCATTTTGTTGCGGAGTTTGCCCAGATCCGTGTGCAAGGCGTCGACCGGGTAATCCGGAGCGTTCCCGTCGAGATAGTCCTGCCAGGAATTGGTCCCGGCGCGCGCGCGATCACTCGCATCCTGAGACCAGTAGTAGGTTTCGAAGGCACCGGTCGAGAAGGGGTCCAGCTTGTGTTCGTACCAGCCATCGTCTCCGTAGCCTCGTGGATACTGCATCCGGCCATCGATCTCCTTTGCGTTTCCGTTGATGAGGTCGATCGTATTTCGCCAGAGATCCAGATACTCGGCCTTGCCGGTCATCAGGAAGGCGTTTGCGAAGCTGTAGTGCGTTCGGCTCAAACATGCGGGTCGATGCGACCATTCTCCATTTGCCGGGTTGATGACCGAGAAGCCCCAACCATAGCACCCCCCATACCACTTGCCGTCACACTCGCCGCCGATCGTTCCATCGAGACCGATATTCGACGGGATCAGCCCATCGTTCGCCGCGGTTCGGTCGACCCACGCATCGATGTACTCCAGCATCCAGTCTCGATACTTGCTGTCACCGGTGAGCGCATACGCGTTGAACCCGAGCGTGGTCGCGCCCAGGTTGAGCGGATGATCGCCCACGACATCGTTGTAGTCCTTGAAGTGGTCGAGCATCTGCGCAAAGTCCGCTTCACCGTGACCCGGTCGGAAACGTCCCTTGACCTCGATGGGATCACCGGCCCAGTCGAGTGCCGTCGCTTTGCGGAGCAGGGGACCGCGCGAGCCGTTGAAGAGACTGCGGATGATCTTGTGCTTCGGGTCGTAGTTCTCAGCCTGTGGATCCTCATCCATGTAGAGTCCGGCGAAACGGCGGGATCGTTCGTGATACAAGCGGTCCGCCGGGTCCGCAAGACCCTCGAGGATAAAGGCCGACAACCACTCGCCGTGGTGATACCAGTCGAACATGACCGGGAACTCTTTGTAGTACATTCCCTCACGGGCCATTTCGACCTCGACCGTCCTGGCCTCTGTGTATTGCTGAAGATGTCCCTCCCAACACGCACGATACCGATCGAGGATGCTGCGATCTGCACCCAGTGCGTAGAGTATGGTCCAGTTGAGCATGTTTTCGGCAGCGTCGTCCGGGCCGTCGTTTCCACCCCATCTGGGCACACACTGCAGGTAGCCGCGGTCGTCGAAATATTTTGCGTGGAATTGTGCGACGGCATCATTCTGGGCATCCAACAGCACACGCTCAAGCATCGCCCACTCGGGCGGGGTGATGACACTGCTGATCTGGAGATGGCTCATCTGGCCTCCTGGCTGCGTTCACGTTGTGTTCTGATCTCTCCGAACTGATGCTGGCGGAATCTCTTCAGTCGTGCAATGACAACGTCTCAGCGTATCGCTACGTTCGGTGTGGCCGCACCATAGTAGATTGCGTTGAACAGGATCTTGAAGGTGGTATGCGGCTGCGCTCTGTGTTGTGGACGAAACCCGAAGAGGATGACACGGCCGTCTTCGAGGGGTGCGTCAACCAGGGCAGATTTGCCCCGGATCTGTTCGTCACCAAATATCCAGCCGCTCATCAGGGGGTTGAATTCCGGGTAGTCGGCTATGGATGATGCGCTGCCCGATACATCGAAGACCGGACTCTGGGCGAAGTAGATCGGCTGAGGAGATCGTCTGCCAAAGGAAAGGGGGTGGGAGGTGTCCAGATCAACCTGGAGGATCGATCCCGGGGCATAGAACGGGTCGTCTCCCTCGTCATCGCTCAGACCGGAATCTACCTCCAACCCAAACCGGTCGATTGCCAGCTCGCTTGCGTCTCCCATACAGATCAAGGTCCCACCAGCCCTGACAAAGGCGAGCAGGTGGTCCGCTCCCTGATCACCCATACCGCCCGTATACTGGGGCGGCATCGTGCCTTCCGCCTTTCCGTTTAGCAGGCTCTTCGGGCCGGCACTCGGAAGGATGATCACATCATACCGCTCGCCCAGGCTGCCTGCCTTGATTTCTGCGTTGTGCAGCGTCCGATACTCGAAGGCGTAGCGCTCGAGTACCCACCTGGTCCACCCTTCATCCATGTTCCCAGTCCAGGGCTGGTAGAGCCCCAGTCTCGGTTTCTTGAGCCGGTATCCACGGTCAGGTTTCCGACCGGGAATAGGCTCGATGCCCGTTTCCCTGGCGAGCGAGGTGAGTTGAGTGTGCACTCCATCTCGAGAGGGTATCCAGATGGCGCCCTTCTCAATCGATTTTCCCGATGCGCGTGCGGGTTTCTCGGTCCAGTAGGCCGAGTGTCCCTTCGCCATCAATCTGTTCAATGCCCACACGTCATTGTTCGTACGGTTTTCGAGGTAGTATCCCGAGTTTGACGACCCCACGCTGTGGCTTGGCAATTCAGGCTCGATCAGGCTGAGATTCGCCTTGAAGGGCGCGACGACTTCGATGGTCCTGACACCCATCTGCAGCGGAAGCGTCCATCCCGTGACGTCGTAGGGACGCTCTGGTGTCCCATCATCTCCACCGATCCGCCGATCGGGATACCGCTGTCTCTCCAGCAAGTCCTTCGCGTGCGCGCGGTAGGGCTGAGCCATAAGCACGACCTTTGTTCCCGCCGGGTAGGTAACACCGTCGGCCTGAAGCGATTTTTCCGCGCGGTGAAGTTCCACGCCGCCTTCGGACAGGATACGAGTCATTTCGTAGGCGGCGATGGGGTCGTGTTGACCGGGCGGGATCAGGAAGGCGTAAGGAGGGTCGGATTCGCCCTTCTTGACTGCCTGAGTCCCGAGCTGGTAGAAGTTGTAGATCCAGTCCTCTTTGTGCGTTGCCGCCAGTTTCAGGAGCGAACCTGAGGCGATCTTCTGATACTCGACGATGTCACGTAAACGCCACCAGCCACCGGACCAGGGATCTGGAAAGTTGGCTTGAAGCCAGTATTTCGGGAGACCGCGGCGGTGTCCTGTTAGTTCCTTTTCCGTCTGGAAGATCGGAGACGCGATCCGTACGCTCGCCGCTTCGGTCAGGAGCCCGACGATGTTGTGTCGATACGGTACGGTGCGGTAACCGCCGTGCCACCACATGTCATACACGGCTGAAGTAATGACACCGGGGCGGTTCGCGGCCTGGAGGTCGTGGGCCATGTGCGCGCCGACCAGCATGATCTGTCGTTGAAGTAGGGGAGGGATGTTCGGGTTCAGCGGGTCGAAGAAGGGAGGCACGAAGAACCGAGCACCCTTGTTTCCCATCTGGTGAACGTCATAGATGATCTGCGGGAACCACTGTTCGTAGTGAACGCGATTCATTATCCGAGTCTCGGCCTGCGTCAGCATGAACCAGTCGCGGTTGTTGTCGTGACCTGTGTATTTGTGGTAGAGCCAAGGTGGTCTTGTTCCTTCCCACGGCGTGTTCAGCGTCTCGCGATACCAATCGCCGACGATGTCAACCCCGTCCGGGTTGAGCGACGGAACCAGGAGGAGCACGACACGATCCAGGATCATTTCGATGTCCGGGTCTGTCGAGGTGATCAGGTCGTAGGCCAACTCCATCGACATCTGGGAGGACGCAATCTCCGTTGCGTGGATGTTGCACCCGATCAAGACCACGGCCTTGCCGTTAGCGGCCATACTTCTGGCCTCGGTCTCCGCCAAACCTCTGGGATCGGCCAGCTGCTTCTGTGCAGCCTGGATCTCCTCTTTCGTGGCCAGATTATCGGAAGAGGAGATGATCGCCATGATGAAGGGCCGTCCTTCCGTCGATTGACCGAGCGTCTGGACTTCTATCCGGTCGGAAGCTTCGTCGAGCTTGCCGAAGTAATCGACAATGCTCTGCCAGCTCGCCAGTTTGTAGTCAGCACCTACCTGGAAGCCGAGGTGCGATTCCGGTGTGGGAACGGTCTGAGCGAAGAGATACTGAGATGAAGCAACGAGAACGATAAGCGTGTTGATCAACAGCTTCATGAGACCACCTTTTTGACTCTGGAGAGTGACCCGGGCAAGGTACGGATTCTCGTTGGGGGGGCAAGGATATCATTGCGCAAATTGACCCTGGAATCAGCCGGGGGTATATTCGCGGCATCTACGATGACTAGATCCCAAACGCACTGGAGGAGCTGTGAAGATCGCAACGGGTAACCATATGACGTCCCCCGAAATGTCCTGGACGGATCGCTGCAAGGCGACCAAGGATGCGGGCTTTGACGGTATCGAAATGTGGATCGGGACAGATGATTTCCATATGGAATCGTCGGACGATGAAATCCGGGCACTCAGTGATGTCGTCCACGAGGCCGGATTGGAAGTCTCGTCCGTTGCGTCCACTATGGGATGGAACAACCCGATCTGTAGCCCTGATGACACGGTGCACGCACGTGCGATCGAGATCGCGACACGTCAGATCGACGCAGCGAAGCTGTTTGGAACCGATGCGATTCTGGTGGTGACTGGCCGTCACAACGCTAACAATGACATGATGACCGCTCTGTCACGGATCGTATCGGGATTCAAGCGGATTGGCGAGGTGGCAGCGGATACGGGTGTTCGCGTCGGCGCCGAGACGTGCCCTCGGTTGTCGTTCAACCTGATGACACCGCTGGAGTGCGCAGCTTTTGTGGAGTCGGTCGGCAGGGAGAGCGTAGGGATCTACCTGGATACGGCAAACGTGACCTATTCCGGTTATCCTGAACACTACATCCGTGCCCTTGGCAAGGATACCGTCCGCATTCACTTCAAGGACACCAAGGAAGTCGATGGTCAGCGGAAGGCGACGTGGCCGGGAAACGGGATGGTGGCGTTCGAACCCGTGATGGCGGCGTGTCGCGAGGTGGGATACGATTCGTGGGCGATCATGGAATACGGTGGCCCGCATAATGCGGAGACCATGGGCGCGGCCGCGGCTTCAACTCGCGGGATCGTCGGCTGATGTAACGAGGGCACTACGAGTGACGTGGCGTCATCCGTGCGTCTCTGACCGGAAATCGCACTCGAATGCAGTCTTATGACGTGCTGTTGGTAAGATTTCAACGGGTTGGGTCGTGTCTCCCAGGTGGTTTTGTCCGGGGCTATCTGTGATCGCACGGCTCTGGTTTGGCACCCCCGTGCAGAGCACGAGGGCGAGGGGCGCCGGCCCAGTTTTCATCTTCCCGGGCAGGAACCCGGGAGACCGCCTGTGGTGTGGTTAGCAGGATGCTATGTGATGCGCAGGTCGTAAGCGGGGCGCTTTGCGCGGTCGGCTGATCTGGAAACGCTTCTCCTACCTGACTACCTCACTGCTTCTCCCGAATCCTCTCATACGGAACCACAAACCCCGGAATCGCCACGAGCATCGCAAACGCATTCTCGAAGCAGTGACCGAAAAGACGCTCTGACGTAGAGGGCGTGACGACGATCGATCCCGGTGTGACAGGGATGGTGAAAGCGTCTTGTATCCCCTTTTCGCTCGGGTCACGGTAGATGATGGCGTGGCCGCCATTGCCATCCCCAATTTCCGGTAAGCCATAATCTGCTCTCGAGAGCACGATAGCTGTTTCAGTGTGGTTTCGAACGCCGCCCTCGGGGCCAATGACGGTCCCGTGGTGGTGCCTTGTCGGGGGAGGCTGTCGATCGATCCGCATGTCCAGCGTGTGCTCGTTGACGCGGTTGGCGCCGATACGATCAGGTGAGGATGGATCTATCGCGGCCGACGGAACTGTCTCTCTGCGGAAAGCGCCACCATATGGGGCGCAACCACCGGGATGGTCATCCAGATTCCGGAGGAGCGACAGCTTGGGGGCCGGGTAGGGTGTCGTGTCGACGATCACTTCGAAGTAGACGCCGCTTCCGGACAAGGTAAGTGACCCCAGATCGTCGTTGGATATGATGGCATCACCGGGCCAAATTTGCTCTTGGTGTGAGGTGAGGACGGTTGCGTGCCCTGTGGAGCCTCCGGAATACATCGAGCCCTTGCCGCCTCGAACGGGGTCTCCCTTGAACAGCGCGATTCGTGTATCCTCTGCCTTCACGATGAACCGGTAAGCCGTCTTCTCTGACGGTGGGGCAAGGGTTACCTCCCCGTGCCATCGACCGACGGCAACCTCGACATCACCGTCGTGCAGTTTCCGATAGGCGGTATTGAGTTGCTTGATGGATTCCGGGTCATCAATGTGGCCAACCGGTATGTCGTAGCTCGAAGTTGACATCGTTTGTCCGTCGTGTTCTCTTGATCAAGGAAGCGATAGAGATCTCTTCTGCACGATACAATAACCGATCTGGAGAAATCCGAAACAGCAAAAGAACGGAGTCTCGGAATGGATCATCATTTCTCGGTCATTGGCCTGAACCACGGTCACATCTTTGGGCAAGTTCAGGGCCTGCTTGAAGCAGGCTGGACGCTGAACCGGGTGTTCGCGGAAGAAGGCGATTTGGTTGAGCAGTTTCGCAGCAAGTTTCCAGACGCCGATGTGGCAGAGAACGCAGATCAGATTCTCGAGGACCAATCGATCGAACTGATCGCCTCTGCCTCCATCAACGCAGACCGGGGGCCATTGGCGCTGAGAGCCCTGCAAGTAGGGAAGCATTTCTTTGTCGATAAACCGTGTGTGACGACAGTGGCGGACCTCGATGCGATTAAGGAGACGGTCGAGCGCACCGGGAAGAAATGGTTCGCGTTCTTCGGGGAAATGGTACTGAGCGCGGAGGTCGAGTGGGTGCGCGATGAACTGGTCAAAGGGAACCTCGGGGAGCCCGTGCATTTTATGGGACTCGGACCGCACTCATTGAGGATTCAGACAAGGCCGGACTGGATGTTCAACGGTCAACAGTATGGCGGCATTCTCAATGACATCGCATCCCACCAGATGGCGCAGTTCTGCTACTGGATGGGGCAGGATCCAATTCCACAGTTCTCGCGAGTCGGCAATCTGTATCATCCGGAGAAACCGGAGTTCCAGGATTTTGGGGATGCCAGCTTCACAGGATCGAAGGGAGCAACCGGTTACCTGCGCGTCGATTGGTTCACGCCTGAAGGTTTACCGAGCTGGGGAGATATCAAGCAGCAACTGCTGACTACGGAGGCCTACGTTGAGCACCGCAAGATTCTGGATATCGGCGATCCGGAATACAAACCGAAGCTGATCGTTACGCGGTCCGACAAAAAGACGGAAGTGATCGATCTCGGTGGCCGGAAAGCGCCGTTCTTCGATCGGCTGACGAAGGATGTAGAAAATGGGACCGATACGGCGATTCCGTTTGTGCTGGCGTATACGGCGAGTAAGGTGATGGTCGAGGTTCAGGGAGCAGCTGTGAGGT
>CAYYGZ010000130.1:0-13411 GCA_964471275.1 uncultured bacterium
GGCTGCTAGCCTGAACGGTGGGTAAACGATGTAACCGGCCGGAATCAGACAGGCCCGGATACCAAAAAGCGAGTTCGAACAATCATCGTATGGTGGTTCTTCTTCCTTGGATGCGGTGCCATTGGCTTCACGATCAAGATCCTGCTCGATCATATCAAGGAAGCAGACAGGATCGGTGATCAGATCCTGAGGAACAGAGCCGATCTAACGGCCGCCAGTAATGGCGGCCGTTCTCCGTTTCCATGCACAAAAAAGGTTCCCAAGGGCTACCCTCCCTAAGTTGCCTTTGAAAGACCTACGCCTCGGCAAAGCCTCCGCGCCGACATAATACGCATCTGGCATCGCGTGTGTCAGGCAATGCCATCCCTCCTCTATATGCACGATTAATCATTTCGATGATAATCATAAATTTTACGCATTGTTCTGACACGCGTAATCTTAGACCGACAGCACGAACCTGCTCACGCCCTCTGGAGCCCCTATGCCGATACTGAATCTCTACCGGAAGCCCGGTCTGTCCGACAGCCACCGACGTGAGATCGTGCAGCGAATGCGCCCCCTCTCTGACCAATCGCTGGAAGTGGCGACAGAGATTTGCTACTACATCGAGTCTGCAATCCCCCTGACCGCTAGAGAACGAGATCAAGTCAACTGGCTTCTGGGCGAGACTTTCGAGCCAGAGCACCTTGGGCAAGCATCGTTTCTGCCCGAGAACGAGAGCGTCATCGAAGTCGGCCCCCGTATGAGCTTCTCGACGGCGTGGTCAACAAACGCAGTATCGATCTGTCACGCATGCGGAATCCATTCGGTCACGAGAATCGAGCGCTCTCGTCGGTATGCGCCCTCCAGTGCTCTCGCGGCCGAAGACCGATCGGTCTTCCTCTCTCTCGTACACGACAGAATGACAGAGTGTGAATACGAGGTCCCTCTGACTTCCTTCGAGACCGGTCTTTCGCCAGAACCCATAGAGGTTGTTCCGCTGATCGAGAAAGGGAGACAGGCACTTGAAGATCTGAACCAGAGAATGGGTCTCGCCTTTGACGAGTGGGATCTTGATTACTACAGCGATGTCTTTCTGGACAAACTTCGTCGCAATCCGACAAGCGTCGAGTGTTTTGACATCGCTCAGTCGAACAGCGAGCACTCACGCCACTGGTTCTTCAAGGGCAAGCTCGTTCTTGACGGCAAGGAACTCCCCCACCACCTCATCGGCCTTATCCAGGAAACGCTGGAAGCGAACGGTGCCAACAGCATCATTGCATTCCGAGACAACTCGAGCGCGATCCGGGGATTGCGAATAGACACACTGACACCAGAGCAGGCAGGCCAGCCCTCTCGCCTGCAGCCTACGAGTGTCGTGTATCATCCCCTCCTGACCGCAGAAACACACAACTTCCCTTCGGGAGTCGCTCCCTTCCCTGGAGCGGAAACGGGTACCGGTGGGCGCATCCGAGATACCCACGCCACAGGACGGGGTTCTCTCGTGATTGCCGGCACCACGGCCTACTGTGTCGGCAACCTGCTGATCCCCGGGTATGACTTGCCATGGGAGGACAAGTCCTTTGGCTACCCGGAGAACCTCGCCAGTCCGTTGACGATCGAGATACAGGCCTCGAATGGCGCCTCTGACTATGGGAACAAGTTCGGTGAACCAATCATCCAGGGATACACACGCTCATTCGGGTTGCGTCTATCTTCGGGAGAGCGTCGGGAATGGATCAAACCGATCATGTTCAGCGCGGGGGTCGGGCAGATCGATGACCGGCACACGGAGAAGCACGAAGTCGAGATTGGGATGAAGGTGGTCAAGCTTGGCGGACCAGCCTACCGCATCGGGATGGGTGGGGGTGCCGCATCGAGCATGGTTCAGGGCGAGAACGTCGCAGAGCTGGACTTTAACGCCGTCCAGCGGGGTGACGCCGAGATGGAGCAGAAGGTCAATCGGGTCATCCGGGCGTGTGTCGAACTCGGCGAGAGCAACCCGATCGTCAGCATTCACGATCAGGGCGCAGGCGGGAACTGCAACGTCTTGAAGGAGATCGTGGAGCCCCTCGGCGCCCGGATCAACCTGCACGAGATACAGCTTGGCGATCAGACGCTTTCTGCTCTAGAAATATGGGGAGCTGAATACCAGGAGAATGACGCCCTTCTCGTTCGTGCGGAGGACGAAGACCAGTTCCGCGAGCTGTGCAGGCGTGAGAAGGTGCCCGTCTCTTTCGTCGGTGAAGTCACTGGGGATGGCAGAATCGTGGTCTATGATGGCCGATCTGACACGACACCGGTCGATCTGGATCTCGAGAGCGTGTTGGGCGACATGCCACAGAAGACGTTCGTTCTGGATCGCGCTCGCCGTGATCTCGTTCCACTGACCTTGCCCGATGATCTGACCCTGCGTGATGCGCTCGATCGAGTTCTGCGATTGCTCTCGGTCGGGTCCAAACGTTTCCTGACGAACAAGGTCGACCGCAGCGTCACCGGACTCGTCGCGCAGCAGCAATGCGTCGGTCCGCTTCAACTGACCCTGTCGGACATTGCCGTCGTCGCCCAGAGCCACACCGGAACGACAGGAATAGCCACAGCCATAGGCGAGCAGCCGATCAAGGGAATCATCGATCCTGCCGCGATGGCGCGTATGACGATTGGCGAAGCACTGACCAACCTCGTGTGGGCCAGGGTCACCGGCATCACGGACATCAAATGTTCTGGCAACTGGATGTACGCCGCCAAGCTTCCTGGCGAAGGTGCCGACATGTATGACGCGGCGGTCGCCGTGCGCGACACGATGATCGAACTGGGCATCGCCATCGACGGCGGTAAAGACAGCCTTTCCATGGCCGCGATCGCACCGGGCAGAGAAGGTGAGCAGAACGAGACCGTCAAGAGTCCGGGAACATTCGTCGTCTCGGCATACGCCGGCTGTTCGGACATCACGCTGACCGTCACGCCGGACCTGAAGTGCAGCAACTCGGACCTGCTTCTGGTGGATCTGAGTGGTGGGAAGAGCAGGCTCGGTGGGTCGGCGCTCGCACAGGTCTTCGGGCAAATAGGTGAGGAAACGCCTGACGTGGCGAACACAGGTGTGCTACGGTCAGCCTTCAGCGTTACACAGGATCTGATCCAAGATCGTCTGATCCTCTCGGGGCACGACCGCAGTGACGGTGGGATGCTGACAGCGTTGCTGGAAATGTCTTTTGCCGGTGATATCGGTATCGAATTGGCGATCGATACGTCTGGGAGTTCGCCTCTGGAGACACTCTTCAACGAGGAACTGGGGCTGCTCATTGAGACCGACACTGCTGCGACAGATGAAGTCATTCAGCGCTACACAGAGGCTGGTATCCCATGCTCGCGTGTCGGACATACGACAGAGAGCCGCGCGATCCGAGTGACAGTTGACGCCCAGGTGGCCCTGGAGGATTCGGTAACCGAGCTTCGATCCCTGTGGGAAGAGACGAGCTACCAGCTCGACAGACTCCAAGCCAACCCGGATTGCGTCGACGAAGAGCGAGAGGTAAACCGGGGTCGGAGCACGCCGGCCTATTGGGTGTCATACACACCGGCAGCCCCGGCGAATTCCGCAACCACAGAGAAGCCCAAGGTGGCCATTCTGCGTGAGGAAGGGAGCAACGGGGACCGTGAGATGGCTTCGGCCTTCCACCTTGCAGGTTTCGAGCCCTGGGATGTGAGCACGGCCGATATCGCGGCAGGCAAGATGAGCCTTGGCACGTTCAGCGGCCTGGCATTTGTCGGGGGATTCAGCTTTGCCGACGTGATGGACTCGGCAAAAGGATGGGCGGGCGTTATTCGATATAACGAGCGCGTGCTCGACGAAATGCGCTCGTTCAGACTACGTCCCGATACCTTCAGCCTCGGCGTATGCAACGGCTGTCAGCTGATGGCGCTTCTGGGATGGGTACCCGGTGAAGAACTGGAAGGGGCTTCACAACCGCGATTCGTCCACAACTCGTCGGGCCGGTTCGAATCACGATTCTCGACAGTCCGAATCGACAGGAGTCCAGCGATCATGCTGGAAGGCATGCACAACTCGGTGCTTGGCGTGTGGGTCGCGCACGGCGAAGGGAGAGCCTACTTCCCAAATGAAGCGGTCAGACAATCGGTAGAGGATAGAAACCTGATCGCGCTACGCTACGCGGATGATGCCGGTAACCCGTCAGAAGCCTATCCGCACAACCCGAATGGTTCGCCCGCGGGTATTGCCGGGCTCTGCTCGGAGGACGGACGTCATCTGGCGATGATGCCTCACCCGGAGCGCGCCTTCCTGAAATGGCAATGGGGATGGATGCCGGGAGACTGGGAGAACATGGCCGCTTCGCCCTGGCTCAGGATGTTCCAGAACGCACGGTCCTGGTGCGACCAGACCTAGGGGTTACTCGAGACGTTCGACCCCGTTGACAGCCGTACAGGTATAGACTTCCGCCGAGTATTCGGACTGAGCCGTGTAACGCTGGTCTACCGCATCGACAAGGCGTTGCACGGCTTGATTTCTCGCAAGGCAAACGATGCACCCTCCGAAGCCCGCACCCGTCATTCGCGTGCCAACCACACCATCGACAGTGTTCGCGATCTCGACAAGGTGATCCAGCTCCGGTCCGCTAACTTCATAGTCATCACGCAGGCTCTGGTGAGATTCCGCCATTAGAGAACCGAATGCGACAATCTCCCCCTGTTTGAGCGCATCGACAGCTTCCGTAGTTCGCTCGATCTCTGTGATCACGTGGCGGCATCTCGCGAAGATCTCCTCAGTCAGAACCCCCTTGTGGTCCTCGAGTTGCTCGAGTGAGATATCTCTCAACGCCCCGAAATCCTGCCCTGTCGCCAGCGCGAGTTGATGCACGCCGTCTTCGCACGCTCCACGTCTCTCATTGTAGGACGAATCCGTCAACCCCCGCTTGACACCTGAATTGCAGATCACGATCCGAACATCCTCGTCGGCAAGCGGAACCAGCTCGAACGACAGGTCTCGGCAATCCAGGAAGAGCGCGTGCCCTACCCTCCCGTTTGCGCTGACGAACTGATCCATGATTCCACAGTTCACACCCACAAAACGGTTCTCTGCAAGCTGACCCACGGTCGCAAGCTTGGGTCCAGGCATAGAAATATCGAACAGCTCCAGCAGCCCTCTGCCGACGGCCATTTCCAGGGCTGCCGATGAGCTCAACCCCGCACCCAAAGGCACGTTTCCTGCGATTGTGGCATCGAACCCGGACATACTCAGGTTGATCGATTGGAATTCAGAAACCATGCCTTTGACATAATCAGACCAATGCCCTGTGGCAGAGAGGCTCCGATTGATGGTGAATTCCGCATCTTCACCAAACGATACGGATCGGATGATTGCCTGGTTGTCAGACCGCGGGCGCGCAGCGAACACTACATATCGATCTATGGCGGCAGGAAACACGAACCCATCGTTGTAATCCGTGTGTTCACCTATCAGATTGACACGACCCGGTGCGCGAACAACCACCTTCGGCGCCTCGCTGAATCGGTCACAGAATTCTGTGATACAGTCGGATACGACGTTTTTCACGCAAGACGCTCTGTGCTACGTTCGATCGCACGTCTGATTTCCGCAGCCGAAACGTTCGGATCGGATGGGTTGACGCTTCTGCCGAATATATCCGTCCCCACGATATGTTTTCGGATGTCAGGACCACGCAGAAGACTCGAGATATGGATCTGGGCGTGGAATTCACCATTTGTCGACGTGGGCGCCTGAATTAACGCGAGGGAGTATTGGTAGGGCTGCCCAAAAAGCTCGTCCATCCCTCCCAGGATTCGCTTCAGCGCCGTTCCCAGATCCCCTCTCTCTGCCGCCGACAGTTCGGATAGACTTCGTATGGCTCGCCGTGGCACGAGCACAATATAATAGGGAAGCCATGCGGCGAACGGGACAAAACCACAGAATGTGTCGTCCGTGTGGAGGATTCTTCGTCCGTCCTCCAATTCAGCCTTGAGTGCCTCGGCAACAAAATCATCCGACTCGAAAGTGCTGATTTGCTCACGAACCATCAGATCGGGGATCGATCCATACGCGTATGCCTGCCCGTGCGGGTGCAGCTGGGAATTCCCCATAACGGCGCCCCGGTTCTCGAAAATCATGACATACTCGATTCCGGGCAGCTTGCCAAGCCGGTCGTAGACCTCGATCCAGGCGTCGATGACGTGGTTGAGATCCCCAAGAGACATCGTCGACAGTCGATGTGAGTGATGGGCGCTGTAGACGATGACTTCGCAGATGCCCTTCGATGTACGTGCCACATACGAGCCGCCGGGTGCCGCAGGCTCATACGAGTCCAGCTTCATCGAGGGAAAATCGTTCGGGAACACGAAAGTATTCGGATAATCCGGGTTGACTGCGCCGCTGGTCCGGGTGTTCCCCGGACACAGATAGCAATCAGGATCGTGTGCGGGATCCGACACGACCGAGTCTGGTGACTCGATGTCCCCTTCCCACGGTCGCGCTCCACGCGATGAAGCAAAGGTGATCCATCTACCCCAGAAGGGGTTGTAACGCTCTTCCTGGACGGCACGGTATCCACCAGGATTGTGACGGTGCCACCGCCACGCACGTGACATCGTTTCTTCCAGCGTCGCCGTGGACTCCCACCCGATCTCTTCGGCGATCTTGCTGGCATCGGCAATCAGACGTTCCGGATCACCAGCCCGTCGATCCCCTTCGACACAAGGTATGTCCAGACCGGATACCTCCCGGGCCGTATCCACGATTTTTCGAACACTGAATCCGGCACGCGTCCCCAGATTATAGGTGTAGCCCCCGGGGCTGTCGACCATCCGATCGAGACAGGTGACGTGTGCATCTGCAAGCTCCTGAACGGACACATAGTCGCGAACAGCCGTACCATCATCCGTCCCGTAGTCCGTTCCGTATACGGTCAACGCCTCTCGTTGACCCAAAGCTGTCTGATATGCAATCGGGATCAGGTGTGTTTCCGGGTCATGATCCTCACCGATGAGCGCGGACTCTCCCGCTCCGGCAACATTGAAATATCTCAACGCGGTATAGGGCGTCTTCATCTGACGCCACGCTTTTTCCAGAAGGATCTCATCAATCAGCTTGGTGATCCCGTAGACGTTCGTCGGAATCCGCAGTTTCTGGACATCTTGATCCGTCAACGAAAATTCCGACTCGACCGTCTCGATCTCGTCTCGATACCAAGCTAGCAAGTCTTCGAATCCGACCGATGCGAGCATCAGCTGACTCTCCCCGAAACGCCCTTCTGCGACAACTCGGTCCTGATAGTCTTCCCTCAACGGTAGATCGCCAGGAATCGGGTCACCATAGGTCGCCGCCGTCGTCGACTTTACGATTGGGATCCCGTGTCCGGACAGGACCAGATTCCGAAATCCCACAACGTTCGTGTCGAAGTATTGCCTCGGTGCCTCCTGAGACTCGCCGACAAGGCTCTTCGCGGCGAAGTCGATGATACCGGTCGGCTCGTGTGTATCGAATACGCTGGCTACCGCTTCAGAATCGCAGAGATTCACGTTCTCGAACAGAAACTGGTCTCTGCCATACAGTCGATCAAACAGGTGTACGACTTCGATATGCCCGGTGGACAGATCATCGACAACGACGACGCGGCGTCCCTTCGCTAGAAGATGCTCAACCGTATGGGAGCCGACATAGCCTGCTCCACCTGTCACGAGAATCGTGCTCAATGGTCTGTAACCTGCTTCCCGATCGTGGTGAGTATATGGCGGAGTGCGTTGAGCTGGTCTTCACTCAGTCGCGAGACGGGTCTTCTGGGCGGCCCACCGGCATACCCGACAAGGTCAGCCCCAGCCTTGAGCATAGCAGGATGCGTCCCGAGCGTGAACGCATCCCGGAGAGGAGCCAGACGTCCTTGAAGCATCTTCGCACGCGCGTCGTCGCCAGCGAGATAAGCGTCATAGATCCCGGCGGCGATGTCCGGTGCTACGTTTGCGCTCGCGGCGATCGCAGCCGCAGCACCAATCTCGAATGCTGCGTGAATCAGGGTATCTCTGCCCATAACAACTTTGAACGTCTCGGGCAGATCCCGCAAAAACATCAGGGCCTGTTCAAAATCGCCAGAACTGTCCTTGATGCCCACGATATTCGGAAACCGACGATGCAGCTTCTCGATCAGAGAGAGTGACAGCCTGTTGCCCGTTCTTGCCGGTAGATTGTACAGAAGGATAGGGAGTTGAGTCGCTTCAGCAATCTCGGCGTAATGCCGGAACATCTCATCTTCGTTCGGTACGATGAACCCGGGAGTCAGGATCGATAAACAACCTACACCAGCAGTCTCAGCCGATCTGGACAACGACACGGCTTCCGCCGTGGAGTTTGCGGACGTCCCCACGTATACGGGCACACGACCACAAGTAAACTCAACAGTCCACGCGTAGACCTGCCTTTTTTCCTCTGCAGACATCGCCCAGAATTCACCAGCCGTTCCGCAGGTAAACACGCCATGAACGCCTGCATCTATCACGCCATCTATGAGTCGCCTCATACCCTCGCGACTCAGCGACTCGTCATCGTTCATGGGCGTGACAAGTGCGGGAATGACACCTTTGATAAAGCTTCCGTCCATAACGAGTCTCCGGAGTTCTCAAGCACGCCAACAGCCGCGTCGATGATACCCTTTGCTATTCCCGTTGTCAATTGGGACGCTCGACCTAGAGGGGGAGCAAACTCAATTACGGCTTGACACTTCCGGAAATACGGACTACGTTTTGTTCACACTGATCCGGGGTTCCGCCCTTACTAGGCGAAACCTTGGTTTTTTTTATGGAGTATGCATGAACCGCGTTTATTTAACAAAAGAAGGCTACGAAAAGCTCCGCAGTGAGCTTGAGAAACTCGAAAAAGAAGAACGTCCCGTCGTGATAGAGGCGATCGCCCACGCTCGGGAGTTTGGCGACCTGAGCGAGAATGCTGAATACGCAGCTGCCAAAGAGCGTCAGATGCATCTGGAAAGACGCATTGCGGAGATCCACGAGAAGCTGACTCGATCTGAGATCATCGATGAGTCACAGATCCCAAAGGACAAGGCCTATCTTGGCGCCATGGTCACGTTGAAAGACGAGTCGAGTGGCGACGAGATCACCTACACGCTCGTTTCCACCGACGAGGCGGACTTCAACGCAAACAAGATTTCGACGGAATCTCCCGTCGGGAAGGCCATGCTGGGAAAGAAGGTCGGGGAGAAGGTCGAGGCAACCGTTCCTGCCGGGACTCTGAACTACGAGATTCTAGCGATCAACCGGTAGCCTGAACCACAGGCAGCAGATACGAAGACGCAACCACCGGTTGCGTCCTTTCCTATTCCCTGTCCAGTCGCGCGAGCACCTCACAATGAGGCGTCTGCGGGAGCATATCCACAAGCTGGAGCAAGTTCAGCCGATAACCGTGTGCCTTCAAAATGGAAACATCGGTCGCCAACGACGCAGGGTTGCACGAGACGTAGACCACTCGTTTGGGTGCCAGATCGATCAGACTCCGGATCGCCCGATGATGCATGCCCGCTCGGGGCGGATCGGTAACCGCGACGTCGAACTGCTCGCCCTGCGTGCACAGCTGGCCCAATAGATCCTCCGCAGGGCCGGACATGAATCCGCAATTCGAAACGCCATTCTGAGCACTGTTCTTCGTCGCGTCCTTGACAGCCTCCGCCGAGGCCTCCACACCCAGAACGGTCCCTGCTGAGCGGGACAGATAGAGCGAGATTCCGCCGGTTCCGCAGTAGACATCAAGAACACGCTCGCCCCCTGTCAGCTCGCAGATCTCCTCAATCCGAGAAAACATGACGTCAGCCTGTATTGTGTTCGGCTGAACGAATGACGAAGGGGAGATATCAAATGTGTACGCACCGATTGTTTCAGTAATAGACTTGGTTCCAGTGACGACCCGGTTCTCCTCACCATAGGCCACCTGGGCCTTTCCCTTGTTTACCGTGTGAATCACACTCTTGACCCTCGAGATTCGACTGACCAGCGTTGCTGCCAGTTGATCGATTTCAGGAAAAGGTTCCTGCGATGTCGTGAGGATTACCATCACTTCTCTCGATTGCGTCGACTCACGCACCGTCAGAAACCGCAGAAGTCCCTCGTGTGTCTTCAGGTTGTAGGGTGTGAGACCGCGGGAAACAACGAATGACCGAACCTGTGCCACAATATCGCTAACGGATGGGGGCACGAGTTCGCACCGGTCGAGATCGAATATGCGACCGAACTGACCGGCGGGATGGAGACCGATCTGGACGCCGCCTTCTTCCGACCCAACCGAAAACTCCATCTTGTTTCTGTAACCGTAAGGTGAGTTTGCCGTCATCGTAGGTCCGATCTTCACTGAGTCCCCTGCCTGCATCGCCTGAAGCACGATCGACTCCTTGAGACGGATCTGTTCACCATACGGGAGATCCTGCCATAAGCATCCCCCACACAGACCAAAATGCTGGCAACGTGGGTTCTCACGAGTGACAGATTCGGATACGCGCTCAATAACGCGGGCTTCTGCCTCACGCCTACGATGTCGAACCTTCCTCAATCGGCAGAGAACCCTGTCACCCGGTACACTGCCTCGAACCAGGACTTCGTAGTCACCGTAGATCCCGACGCCCTGACCCTTGACCGTCAGTCGCTCGATCTCGATCTCCACCACGTGACCCGGTTTGGGCTTTATAAATGCATCTATGCTCAGTGCTCTTTCCTCCCGATTCCTCCCCGAAGCCCATCCAACAGTTCGGGCGAGGATACAAGGGTTGCATTCGAGAAGAGCAAGTATCCGTTCAGACGGGCTTTCTTTACGTGGTTTATCTGATCGAATGTATCGGTGGCCTGCTGATTCCAAGCTCCCAACCCCGCGTAGATACGCCCCTTCTGTACATACTTTCGGACTGTTCTCATCTTCTGAAAGATCTCGTCTGTTGTCCCGGTGTAGAACATGGGCACGACAAAATCAAGATAGCGCCGGTTCATCCAGTGAACCCAGTTCTGACCATATCGAACAAAGGCCATACGGATGTCAGGCTTCACGGCCGCAGACAGCTGAACACCGCGGCCCTCGAGAAGCTGTTTCACTGATCGGACAAACCGCGTAATCTGTTCACTGCGCCATCGATTCCACGCTGCGTGCCCCTCGGATGGGCCCTCGTCGCTCGGCGGCTCGAGATTCGCCTCTGCCCAGAAACCTGCCTGGGCGAGAGGGCTGTAGTCATAGTGTTCATTGGGATACCTGGCATAGTCCAGATGGATGCCGTCCACCGGGTAGTGGTCCACGATTTCCTGGATGACCTCTAGCAGATGCCGGGATACCGCCGGATGCGCCGGTGAAACGTATCTTCCCTCAACCCCCCGGCCAACCAGATCAACCGTCAGGTCGCGCTGCCCCATATCTACCCCGTCATGCGATATCATGAACCAATCGGGATGTGACTTCAGAACGTGTGCAGACGGAGGCACACGATCTGGATACCACGTGAGATAGACATTCACCCAGGCGTGGACCTCGAGGCCGGCTTCGCCCGCCAGCTCGATACAGGCCGCCAGTGGATCGAATTCTTCCTCTATGCCCTCACCCGGTGGCACAATTGAGCTCCTGTAGTAGGCGTCACCACGGCCTCTGACCTGGACAAACAGAGCGTTCAATCCGACGCTACGGGCGCGATCCACGATCGCGGCAACACGGTCGCGGGAAGTTACCTCGTGACGAACGACCCAAACCGCACGCGTATCATCACCGTCGACGGGTGAGATGAGAAGAAAGAAAAAAGGCAGCCAGGCAATTAAGCCCGGCTGCCTCTTCTTGTTCGTTAGGCGAGGAGTCAATTCTTGGTTTCCTCATCCCCATCAGGGGCAACTTCTTCCTCCTCAGCAGCTTCCGGTTCCTCCTTTTCTCCGCCATCGTCGGTCGCCGTATCATCCGCCTCCGCAGAATCGGCAGCAGATGCTTCGGGTGTCTCGGGGGCGTCACCCGCTTCCGTGACCTCCGGCTTTGTGGAAGGAGCGGGAGCGCCAGCGGAAACAGTGTCAGCGAATTCGGACCGAAGTTCACTGCCCACCAGTTCGATCACACAGATCTCCGTAGCATCGCCTCTCCGGGGCCCCAGACTCAAGACACGTGTATACCCACCCTTACGCTCGGCAAAGGTCGGCGCAATCTCGTCAAAGAGCTTCGCGACTACGACCTTATTTCGGATCCGCCGCAAGACCTGACGGCGCGCGTGCAGATCGCCCCGCTTGGCGAATGTGATCAGTCTCTCCGCGACTCCCCTCAGCTCTTTTGCCTTGGGTTTCGTCGTCCGGATCATGCCGTGCATGAACAACGAAGTTGCCATGTTGTTCATCGTCGCACGCTTGTGGCTTGCTGTCCGGCCAAGCTTGCGGCCTCTCTTACCGTGCCTCATCGCGTTGCCTATCCCCTCGAATAGCTAAAAGTCTTCGTCGACCAAAGCAACAGCTTCAGTCTTCGGAGCAATATCCTGAAATTTGCTGATTTCCATCCCAAATGCCAGCCCGAGACCCTCGAGAATGGCGTTGAGTTCGTTCAACGACTTACGGCCGAAATTCCGGAATTTCAGCATCTCGGATTCCGGCCTTACGACGAGATCCTCGAGCGTCACGATATCCGCTGCCTTGAGGCAGTTTGCGGAGCGTACAGAGAGTTCCAACTCTTCAACGGGCATCGCAAGCAGTTGAGCAATGCGCTGAGTCGCTTCGTCGATGACCGGTTCCGCCAGCTCCTCGGGCTCTTCGTCGAAATTGATGAACAGTTCCAGATGATCCTTCAGCGTCTTTGAGGCGTGGGCCACGGCGTCATCCGGTCGGACAACCCCGTTGGTCCACACGTCAAGTGTTAGCTTGTCGTAATCCGTCTGCTGGCCGACACGTGCGTTGTCCACCTCGTAATGGATCTTGCGAACAGGCGAAAAGGCAGCATCCAAAACGATCGTGCCCATTGGTTGCTCGGCCGTCTTGTTGCTCTCGCTGAGCACATAACCGCGACCGATTCCGATCGTGATCTCCATATCCAGCACACCGTCACGATCAAGCGCTGCGATATGCTGCTCGGGATTCATCACCTCGATCTGAGCATCGACCTGGAGGTCAGACGCTTTCAGTTCGCCTTCCCGATCCTTTTTGACATGGATGACTTTCTCGTCTCCCTCCAGCAACCTGATATTCACTTCCTTCAGGTTGAGGATGACTTCCGTCACGTCCTCGACTACACCCTCCAGTGTGGAAAATTCGTGCTGGACGCCTTCAATCTTGACAGCCTTGATCGCAGCACCCTGGATCGACGAAAGCAAAACACGGCGAAGCGCGTTTCCGACCGTCGTTCCGAAGCCCCGCTCAAGTGGCTGAACGGTGAACCTGCCGTAGCTGTCCGTCAGCGTATCTT
>CAYYGZ010000131.1:0-13210 GCA_964471275.1 uncultured bacterium
GAGAAAACCGCGCCCTTCGCGTGGACGGCTGCAGCTGAGTCGATCCTATCAAAGACCGAACGACTTTACATGGTTATTTCTGGAACACGACACTAGGACCTCCTATGAATGCAAGCAGCAAGACATACCTGGAATTCGAGAAACCAATCCAGGAAATCGAGAAGAAGATCGAGGAAATGACGACCCATGCCGAGTCGGAGAACCTTGATATGTCGGCTGAGATTACGTCTCTGCGCGATCGCGCAGCCAACCTGGAGAAAGACATCTACGGGAATCTGACCCGTTGGCAAAAAGTCCAGGTCGCACGCCACCCTCAGCGGCCGTATACGCTGGATTACATCGACTTGATGCTGACCGATTTCGTCGAACTCCACGGGGATCGTCAATATCGGGATGATCCGGCGATCGTGGGGGGGCCAGCCCGGATCGACGGGCGTCCCATCATGTTGATCGGTCAACAGAAGGGCCGGAACACGAAGGAAAATCTGCACAGGAACTTTGGGATGCCCTACCCGGAGGGCTACCGGAAGGCGCTACGGCTCATGCATATGGCAGCAAAATTCGGACGCCCCGTAGTCTGCCTCGTCGACACCCCCGGGGCCTTTCCAGGTCTAGGCTCGGAGGAACGGAACGTATCGGAGGCGATCGGCAGGAATCTCTTTGAGATGGCGAAGTTGCCCGTACCGATCGTTGTGGTCGTGATCGGTGAAGGGGCCAGCGGCGGCGCACTCGGCATCGGTGTCGGTGATCGGATCCTGATGCTCGAGAATGCGTGGTATTCCGTCATCAATCCGGATTCCTGCTCCCTGATTCTCTGGCGGAACAGGGACAAGAAAGAGGAGGCCGCAGACGCCATGAAGATCGCGGCAGAAGATCTGATCGAGTTCGGAATCGTCGATCGCGTTGTCACGGAGCCCCTCGGTGGCGCCCACAAGGATCCGATCCAGACTGCGAAGAACCTCAAGCAGGCGATCGTCGAGACAATCGATGAGCTTCAGCGTAAACCGGCCGAATCGCTGTCACCAGATCGCATCGAGAAATTCTGCAAAATGGGTGTTTGGGAAGAGTAGAGATACGGGTCAGTCCCGTTAGCAAACCTCACGCCACGGTGTGTGCCCCAAAGGCCACACACCCTTGCCGGTAGCTTCTGTGGGAACGCTAAACCCTTGTCAGATCAGACCCTGTATTCGTCAGGAAAACGTAACTTTTCTTGATGTACATAATTCGGCTGATTCTGCCCATTCCATGCCATTCAAGAAAAATTTTGGAGCGATACTCTTGTGTTTCAACAGCTTAGTGAAAAAGCCACAGAATAAGCCGAGAATTCGCCCAGAATCCGCTTGACGCCCCCCCCCTTCCCGTTTATATTCATATCCAGCTCAAAGAACGGAACCTGCCGTATCTCATTTATATACAATGTGATACGCGCATTTTACGTCCTGCCAGTCGATATCATCGCTGGCTTGGAAGTTTCGGGAGGATCGAGACGATGTTGCTTGTCGGACCCAGGTTCCGGCAGTCCAAAATCGGTCTTGATCGATGCACTGAAAACGGTTTCTATGGTTGCCTCCCTGGCGGCTCTTACGTGCCTCCCTTGACGGAACTTTTGCGTGGTTGTTTCCTCAGTTAAAATCTTTAACATTGAGCAAAGATCGGCCTGACCCCGCTCAGAAGAAGTACGTCTGGGACACGCGTCAGGTTGGACGGATTTGGGCGGAGTTGAGGTGATCCGGTAACGGCTCGGTGGAAGTGGCACTCTGTTCGGACTGACTCGGCGATATTGGGGGAGATAGCGCTGGGGACTGTTCGAATCACACAGGGCTGTGGCTTCCATAGATGCATCCCGAGTTCTGTATCTGGGTCGCTTCCTCCGCCCTCTTTCTTAGCCGGCCCCTCTCAGGGGCCGGCCTTTCTTCAACCCTCCCAGGTGCCTGGCCACTCGAATCGCAGTGCCATCCAGTCTGAATGTGATGCAGCCACTCAGATCTGTCCGGAAGTGCTGGATACGATACAGGTCGAATCAGGCAAGGACCTCCAGCGGGGATGTTTAAACTTGTTCTCCGCCCCGAACAATATTACGACCATCTGCGGTCGAACGACCTCGTGGAATACACCTCCTCGATCCGTGATGTGCAGCCTTCAGGAGAGTCGATTGCACTCGGGCATTCCACGAGAGAATTGCGGAGTCCGTTTCGTGCTCGATGTCGCCGGTCAACAGAATTGACTGCCCTCGATACGCAATCCGAAGCACAACGGAGCCATTGTTCAGACCCTCTGGCGCATCGCCTTCAGGGCTGAGGTATTCTGGACGCGGGTGCAGAATCGCAACGTTCGCTTCTCCGAATCCTGCCAGCGTATCACCGGGCACCACGGTGTGACGCATAATCCCACGGCCCCCGATTAGCTCGTGGATCCGGCTTGCGGTCGATGAGCCGTAGTACCGACCCGGCTCGACGTAGTGACCGACGGGAACCTGTTCCATAACGGACACAGGTCCGCCAACATGGTCGGCGTGGGGGTGCGAGGCGACGATCGCGTCGAGCCTGCCGATTTCCAGATGTCTGAGCGCTGGTATATTAACGCGTTCCCCTGCATCCTCACTGTAGCCCGCCACGCCGCCATCGATCAGGATCTGTCATCCATTCGGGAAGGAGACCAGTACACCATCTGCCTGCCCCACATCCAGCGCCCTGACAACCAGATCACGATCAGGGCAGAGCCCGCCCAGACGTGAACGTTCGCCGCCGTCAGGACAACGCAGACAACGACACCGGCAAACCGGCTCTGCCGGATCGACTCCACACCCAGAACCAGCAGAAGAGCGAACCCGCAAACAAGAGAGAGTGGGCGCAGGACACGCAACGGCCGCCCAATTCGGTTTCGCAAAATCTCGGAAAGCCCGAGAGCCGTCTCGAGGAGCACCCGGTTGGAGCCGTTCAGCAGCACTGCCGGATGCCTGCTCACCCCACCGATCAGCACCGTCATCAGCCCAACCCCGACCGACCCGATCATCAGCGGCACGACGACAAGGTTAGCCGCGGTGGCAACGAGCGAGATCTGTCCGAAGGCAGACAGAATCAGCGGAGCGGTCGATAGTTGAGCGGCCAGTGAGACGGCCAGAGGCGTTGCCCCCCACTTCGACCAGCGAGGACAAGCTCGTCTGATCGATCCTCGAAGGCAGCGATGTGGTTCGCCGGCAGGCACTGTGCCAGACACATCCTGACGACCCCCGGCTAGAAACACGACTACCAGCAGATACACCGACGACCGGTTGAGTGAAGGCCTACCTCAAACAACGAGGAAACCGACAACCAACCAGCCAGCAGCGAAGCCAGCCAGCAGGATCGGCGGATCGAGGCCCAGGCAGTCTCCCACCCCAACCCCCAGTCCGAACGCGATGAAGAGCGGCAACCACGGATGTCGCAAACCTATGCTCCCGAGATACAAAGGAGAATGGCTCAGAAGCAACAATCGGACCCGGTGAAAATTCGCGTACAATGGACTCGACGCAACCCGGGATTTGCGCATTTCTTACAACAGCAATCACCAGCCTAACTGGTTGTTTCAAACAGACTTCTGCACGGAGGAATGCTTTGACATCGAGGGAACGGCTTAGTATATTCTCGCGGACGAAAAACGTCCTAATTCCAACGTTTTCGAACGGTTACGACACGCGTTCTTTCTCAAAATGATCGATCCGAGTCGCCTTTCTATCGGGCGGTATCTACCGGCTCATACCGCCATACACCGGATCGACGCACGGACAAAAATTGTGTGCGTCGTCGGCGTTCTGTCGGCGCTCTTCCTGGCCCCAACGTGGCACTGCTGGTTGGCCGGGCTGGTCTGTCTCTCTCTCGTCACCTCGATCGCTGGTATCCCGGTCGTCTATCTGACCGGGAACGCAAAACCTCTGATCCCGATCCTGACACTCACCCTCCTGCTAAACGGCACTGCAACGCCTGGCGAAGCCGTTCACGCCGATATCCCCCTGACTTGGGAAGGCTTGCGGCGCGGCGGCACTCTGTGCCTTCGATTGATCGTGATCGTGACTGCGACGAGCGTTCTGAGTCTGACCACCTCTCCGCTGGACCTCGCTGATGGGCTCGAAGGGCTCTGCCGCCCGCTGTCGTGGCTCCGCATGCCGATCCACGAGCTCGCTCTGACGGCCACGATCGCCTTGCGTCTCATCCCGCTTCTGGCGGATGAAGCTGCCCGAATCCGGACAGCCCAACTCGCTCGTGGTGCAGCGACAGGAGGATCCCTGGTTCTGCGAGTGAAAAACCTGGGGGCAATTCTCGTCCCCCTGTTTGTCACCTCCTTTGCCCGGGCAGAACGGCTTGCCGACGCCATGGAAGCCCGTTTCTACCGCGGGGCTAAGGGAAGGACACGCTATCGAGAACAGTGTTTCCGAGTTGCCGACGGGATCGCATTCGGGATATGCGCTCTCTTCTCAGCAGCTGCCATCTTGGTAGACGTTAGCTGATGCATCACTACCGCTTGGATGTCGAGTACGACGGTACAGATTTCAAGGGTTGGCAGGTGCAACCCGATCAGCGCACGGTACAGGGCGAACTCGAGGCCCGACTCGAGACCCTCTTTCGGCAGCCAATCCGTACGACGGCAGCAGGTCGCACAGACACGGGCGTACACGCTCTGGGGCAGGTCGTCAGTTTCAGCGCTCCTAGACTTGCCGACCCAGACGAGCTTGGCAAATCACTGAATGGTATGCTGCCGCAGGATGTCGTCATCCGGTCTACAAGCAGCGCAGATGAGGCATTCAACGCGCGGTTCTCAGCGACCGGGCGACACTACTACTACGACATCGCCTACAGCGAGCGCGCCATCAGTCGACGCTACGTGTGGATGCGTCGTGAAAGACTCTCGACCGCAGCCTTGCGGGAAGCATCTAGACACGTGCTCGGGGAACACGACTTCACATCCTTCTGTGTCGCTGCCCGGGAGCGTGAGTCACGGGTCTGTGACGTCCGGACGTGCGATTGGACGGAACGGGATGACGGTCTGAGACTGACCATCAGCGCAAATCGATTTGTACGATCCATGGTGCGCAGCCTCGTTGGTACTTTTGTCGATATCGGACGGGGCTTCCGTGGGGCAGACGAAGTCCCTGACATCCTTACAGCGTGTGATCGATCCTCCGCTGGGCCGACCGCGCCTCCGCAGGGCCTCTTCCTGTCACGAGTCGACTATGATTGACGTGGGCTAGGTCAATGACCGGACGGACCACCTGGAAACGCCGTTACTTCGGGCTTCTGACTGCGCTGCTGCCCGCGGTCACCGTATGGGGATCGGATGACCCGATTCGTGATACCCGTGGGAACGCGATTGTGCAGGCCGTTCGGCTGGTCTCGCCTGCGGTCGCCAGCATCAATACGTTCCACTACAAGGAGTATCCGCAATATCGCGATCCGTTCTTCGACTACTTCTTCGAGAGTCCGTCGATGATACGTGAGCGCGTCCCGGGTATCGGATCCGGTTTCGCCATCCGCGAGGACGGATACATTCTTACGAACAGTCACGTCGTCGAGAACGCACGGGAAATCAGTGTTACGTTCCCAAACGGACAGAAATACCAGATCACCGACATCGCCAAGGATGTGCTCGTGCACCGGGAACACGATCTCGCCGTTCTCTGGATCGACGTCGAGGGACTGAGTGTGCCGGAGTTCGGGAACTCGGACGATGTCATCATCGGGGAATGGGCGATCGCCATCGGCAACCCCTTCGGATTGGCGATCCGGGACCCAAACCCGACAGTCACTGTGGGCGTTATCAGCGCGGTTGGCAGGGATTTTCGTCCACTCGAGGATGGCCGCACTTACCGGAACATGATCCAGACGGACGCGTCGATCAACCCGGGGAACAGCGGCGGACCTCTTGTCAACTCAAACGGTCGGGTCGTCGGTATCAACACCTTCATCTTCGAGCAGTCGGGCGGATCACAGGGCATTGGTTTCGCGATCCCCATCAATCAGGCGATCGAGGTAGCCGACGAGCTGATCGATGGTGGCAGCCCGGACTTCTGGACTGGGGTTGTCATCCAGAATCTGAACAGGAGAAAGGCCAGGGCACTCACTCTGGCCACAACCGTAGGCGCGCTGATCCTCACCGTGCACGACGATAGTCCGAGTTCCAAGGCAGGACTGACCCCGGGTGACGTCATCGTCGAGGTGAACGGCTTCTCCGTGAGGAGTGCGGACGAAGTCGTGGAGGCCTTCCGCGAGGGCCGCGTAGGCGCCGCCTACGATTTGACGGTATTGAGAGGACGGACCCTTTTCAAGAGACGGCTCGTCCTCGAGCGGGACCCACAAAGCTAGTCAGGAGCGCAAGGCGTTGATCGCAAGAGAATCCATCCCCTTCCTGTTGACAACGGGGACTTCCTGTGTTGCTCTGACCTTTGTCGGCCGTAGCGCCGATTCTGGAATCGCTCTGGCACTGGGTGCCTTAATGTTTGTGCTGACAGCATTTATTGCCTTCTTTTTCAGGGATCCAGAACGGGTCACCCCGGAAGGTGAGGGCGTCTGTGTCGCCGCGGGAGACGGCAAGGTCGTCGCCATAGAGGAAATCGAAGATGGATGGGTCGGGAAGTCGATCCAGGTATCCGTCTTTCTCTCCATCTTCAACGTCCACATCAATCGAATACCTTGTTCAGGGCGAGTGACTTCAGTAGACTATCGTCCGGGAAAGTTTCGGCTGGCCTTTCTGGACAAGGCGTCCGAAGATAATGAACACACCGTCATCAGGATTGATGGGGCGGGCTTCAAACTGGGGGTCAAGCAGATCGCCGGGTTTGTCGCTCGTAGGATCGTCTGCCGGTTAGAGGCAGGCCAAACCGTCGCTGCAGGTGAGCGATTCGGGTTGATCCGATTCGGATCCCGAATGGATCATATTCTCCCTCTGGGGAGCAACATACAGGTCAGCCTCGGAGATCGCGTTAGAGCAGGTGAAACGACCATCGGTGTAGTAAACTCGGAGTCCTAATCTCATGAGAAAATCGGCAATACCGAATCTCTTCACGATTTGCAATCTGGCCTGCGGGTTTGTGGCGATCCACTATGCGGCCAACGGCAAGCTGGTTCCCGCGGCCTGGCTCATCGTCATCGCAGGATTTCTGGATGCATTTGACGGTAAACTCGCCCGATTGATCGATGCCGAGGCGGATTCCGGCGAATTTGGTCTGCAGTTCGATTCGCTCGCAGATGTCTGTTCGTTTGGCGTCGCGCCTGCGGTCCTGATGCTTCATTATTTCGAACCGACTATCCACCCCTCGTGGGCTCCGCTTTCAGCGGCTTTTGTGTTTCTCCTCAGCGGCGCCTTCAGGCTAGCACGATTCAACATCAAGCGCGAAGACACGGAACCGGACGTAAAACCGGATTTCGTCGGCCTCCCGATCCCGGTTGCAGCCGCGACGCTCTGTTCGTTCGTCATATTCAGCCAACGCGTCTGGGAAAGCACGCGGGAACCTCACGTTGCCTTGTCCCTGTGTGCACTTCTGGCCTTCCTCATGATCAGTCCCTTCGACTACCCGGCCTTCCCCCGGTTCACGTTCGAGACTGCTCGCGATCGATTCAGGATCGCCCTCTCTCTTAGCGCGATGATTATCGTGTTTCTTTACAACGAAGCGGCCTTTTTCCCCGTTGCGATGGCGTTCTGTTTCTCGGGCGCGATCCGTTGGCTAAAGCATCAGATCCTTGATCGCGAAGCAGTGGACTTGAGCTAGCAAGCTTGGAAGTGGGAAGATGCTGAACATCCGCAGGCTGAATGTAGGATTCCTGATCGTCGCCATTTTTGTCGGCATGCTAGCCGGCAACATCATCGGCGAAATGCTGAGCCTGGTTTTCGACAATCTGGGGTTGCAGGACAACGTCGTGCAGAAGGTCCTGGTCGACCCGATCTACGCGTATGATTTCTACCCAATGCGGTTGAATCTGATCGTGATGACCCTTACGCTGGGTTTCTCGATCAACTTCAATGTCCTCAGCCTGATCGGGATCGGAACTGCCTGGTATTACGTTAAATACTCTTACTGAGATCAAGCCCGCTGATGCGGGCTTATTGAGTGCGGATCACACGACTTCGCCTGGAGGTTACAATGTTTCAGGGCATCGGCACCTGGGAAATTCTGCTCATCTTTCTGGTCGCCTTGCTCCTATTCGGAGCAAAGCGGATCCCCGAGATCGCCAAGGGACTCGGTAAGGGCATCACGGAGTTCAAACGTGCGGTCAAGGATGTGAAGGACGAAATCGAAACCAGTGCTGAGGCGCCTTCGACGCCCTCTCAATCCCCACCGGACACAACACCGCAGAACGACGCCCAAGCAGAGCGAAAGGTCGAATCTTAAAAGGTGAAGCGGGAGCAGGCTGTGGCTGTAGATGGAGAACTGAACAGACGTCCGGCACACGAGTTGGTCGAGGCCGTCAAGCGCGGAGAGATCACATCCCGAGCCATTACGGACGCAGTTCTGGACGCGATCGAACGTCAGAACAACCGCATCAACGCATACATCACGATCGACGAGGCGGGTGCCCGAGCACAGGCCGATAACGTCGATCGTCGTGTTTCTGCAGGTGAGACTCTCGGTCCACTGGCTGGCATCCCCGTCGGCCTGAAAGACCTGATCTGCACGAAGGGTCTCAAAACCACTTGCGCTTCTCACATCCTGAACAATTTCATTCCACCCTATGACGCAACGGTAGTGGAGCGTCTGAAGCGCGCCGACTCCGTCATTGTGGGCAAGCTGAACATGGACGAATTCGCAATGGGTTCGTCCAGCGAGAACTCGGTGGCCGGACCGGTCAGAAACCCGCACGACACGGATCGTGTGGCCGGCGGATCGAGTGGTGGATCGGCGGCAGCGGTTGCCTCCGGCCAGGCCATCCTCACACTCGGCTCCGATACGGGTGGCTCAATCCGTCAGCCCGCCTCGTTCTGCGGCGTTGTCGGACTCAAGCCGACCTACGGCCGCGTCTCGCGCTACGGTCTCGTTGCCTACGCATCCTCCCTCGACCAGATTGGCCCATTCGGCAAGAATGTGCGCGACACCGCCACCCTCTTTGAGATCATATCCGGACACGATAAATGCGACTCCACCTCTGCCGACGTCACCGTGCCCGAGGTGCTTGGCAAGATCGGCGAGGGTGTAGATGGCCTGCGCATCGGTTTGCCTGCAGAGTTCTTCTCCGAAGGGCTGGATCCCGAGGTCGAGACATCCGTCAGGTCTGCCGTGGCGCATCTGGAGAGTCAGGGCGCAGAAGTCGTCGACCTTCACCTGCCGGTAGCCGGTCACCCGGAATACGCGATCGCCGCTTACTACATCATCGCAACCGGGGAGGCCTCTTCGAATCTCTCTCGATACGATGGAGTCAAATACGGCTACCGATCCGAAACCGACGACCTGATCGAAATGTATGAGAACACACGAAGCGAAGGCTTTGGCGACGAGGTAAAACGACGCATCGTGCTCGGCACCTACGCGCTCAGCGCAGGGTACTACGACGCGTATTACATCAAGGCCCAACGGGTCCGTACGTTGATCAGAGAAGACTTCGAGCGCGCTTTCGAGGCGTGCGACATTCTCGCAACACCGGTCGCCCCGACACCGGCCTTCAAGATCGGCGAGAAAATCGACGATCCTCTGCAGATGTATCTCTCGGACATCTACACTGTGTCGGTTAATCTGGCCGGTATACCAGGGCTGTCGGTTCCCTGTGGCGCATCATCCAATGGTCTGCCGATTGGATTGCAGCTTCTGGCTCCCGCCTTCGAAGAGCTCCGTCTCTTCCAGGCCGCCCACGTCGTCGAACAGGGCCAGGGCTCCTGATGGCCTGGGAGACCGTCATCGGACTCGAGGTCCACGCCCAACTGGCCACGCGGACCAAGATATTTAGTGGTGCTGCCGTCGAGTTCGGCGCCGAGCCGAATACCAATGTGACCCCGCTATGCCTAGGCCTTCCTGGCACGCTCCCCGTGCTGAACAGGCAGGTGGTTGAACTGTCCATGCGTGTGTCGCTGGCCGTCGGATCTACCATTCATCCGCGCAGCCGGTTTCTGAGAAAGAACTACTTCTACCCCGACCTCCCGAAAGGCTACCAGATATCCCAGTTCCAGTCGGAGGAAGAGATGCCCCTTGCGACAGGGGGCGGCATTGAGGTTCCTGCAAATGGAGGTGGGTCACGCTTTGTCCGGCTTGTTCGCATCCATATGGAAGAGGACGCGGGGAAGAGCATCCACGAGGAAGAGTTCGTGCCCGCCGGCGAATCGATGGTAGACTACAACCGCACGGGTGTGCCGCTGATCGAAATCGTCTCAGAACCCGACATGCGTGCTCCATCAGAGGCGGCAGCCTACGTGAACCGACTGCGCGAGACCCTGATCTATACGGGTGCCAGCTACGGCGACATGGAAAAGGGTCACGTACGGATAGACGCAAACGTCTCGATTCGGCCCGTGGGCACAACCGAACTCGGGACAAAGGTCGAAGTCAAGAACATGAACTCGATCCGGAACTGTCAGAGAGCGCTTGAGATCGAGGTCGAGCGGCAGATCGCGACACTCGAGTCCGGCGGCGAGATCCGACAGGAAACTATGCTGTTCGACCCTGTCCGCGAGGATGTGCGTCCGATGCGGAGCAAGGAAGAATCGGACGACTATCGATACTTCCCGGATCCTGATTTGGTTCCCATCCTAGTCGATCAGGAATGGATCGAACGCGTCGCCGAGCAGGTTCCCGAGCTTCCCGACGCCAAACGGGAACGATTCATTTCAGACTACCAATTCGAATCCGGGCTTGTCGAGGTGTTGACGTCAGACCGTGAAACGGCAGACTACTTCGAGAAGACCGTCTCGTCTGGCGCTGATCCGCGTAAAGCCGCAAACTGGGTACAGGGCAACATCCTCCGGCTCGTTAACGACACCGGGACGTCCGTAGCCGACCTCGCGATCCGGCCGGAAGGGCTCGCGGCCTTGATTGCGCTGATTGATGACGGTACCATCAGCGGAAGTATAGCCCGACAGGTCTTCCAGGAGATGGCTGAGTCCGGAGACAGTCCGGATAGGGTCGTAGAGAAACTGGGGCTGGCCCAGATCAGCGATGAGGGTGAACTCGAAGGCACGGTCGATCAGGTTCTCGCCGATCATCCAGACGAAGTCGAGAAATTCAGAGAGGGCAACAAGAAGCTCATGGGATTCTTTATGGGTCAGGTCATGAAGGCAACCAAGGGTCAGGCCAACCCCAAACTTGCGACACAGTTGATCGACAGGAAGCTGAGCTGAGCCGGCGGTGACCGATTCCGGCCAGGTGTGGTATGATCGATTCTTCCGCCACGAGTATCTCACCTTTGACGAGCACCCCGAGACCGCGCTCGAGGTCGAGTTCATCCAGCAGGCACTCCTGCTGAAGCCCGAGACAGACGTTCTCGATCTCTGCTGCGGTTACGGCCGCCACACCCACCCGTTGTCTGAATCCTGCACCATCATCGGCCTCGACCGTTCCGCCGTGATGCTCGACCGTGCCAGATCCGATTGTGACTCCAGAGCCGGATTCCTGCGGGGTGACATGCGCCGCCTTCCCTTCCCTTCAGACCGGTTCGATGTCGTCTTGTCCCTGTTCTCCTCCTTTGGGTACTTCGACTCTGAAGACGAGAACTATCGCGTACTCCAGGCCATCTCGAGCGTACTCCGCCCGGGAGGCAGGTTCCTGATCGAAACGGTCAACCGTGAATTCGTCGTCAGACATTCTGCCCCGCTGCAGATCTACCGACCGGAGAACACGACCCTGATTGAGGAACGATCCTTCGACCCTGTTTCAAGTCGGTCACTCGTCGACGTTACCTTCTTCCAGGAGGGCCGGGAAACCAGGCTTCACCACTCAATCCGGATCTACGCCTTCACGGAGCTCGAGATGCTTCTCGAATCCGTGGGGCTTCGCACCATCAGCGTGTGGGGCGACTATCGCGGCGGTGACTATACCTGTGACAGCACCAAGACCATCATCCTCTCAGAACGCGTATGACAGATATCATCGTCTACCTCAAGGCGCCGGAGCCCGGTCAGGTCAAGACACGACTGCACACACGATACACGGAAGACGAATCAGCGGCGCTCTATCGAGCCTTCATCCTGGACACTTTCGATATGGTCGTGTCTGTCGAGGCGGACCGCTACTTCGCTGCATACGCGGGCGCCCGTGATGGCATCGATGCCCTGGTTCCACCGGGATGGAACCTCTCGGCTCAAATAGACGCCGACCTTGGGGAGCGAATGCTCGGTTCACTCAGAGCCAGTATTGACAGCGGAGCAGACAAGGTCGTCCTGCTCGGGACCGACCTCCCCTCACTGCCCGCAGGGCATCTCGTCTCTGCACTCACCCGGCTGAATGAATCGGATGTGGTACTGGGACCGACAATGGACGGCGGGTTCTACCTTATCGCTACACGATGCCATCTCCCCGACATCTTTCCAGGGATTGCCTGGTCTACGGACAAGGTATTCGAACAGTCATCCGAGCGTATACAATCACACGGACTACGTCTTGGCAAGATCCCGCCCTGGAACGACATCGACACACCAGAGGATCTGGATTCGGTTCTGCTCCATTCAGCCGAGCCAACTGTGCTCCAGCACACACGGGAAGCCCTCGCACGCCTCCGCCGCTGACATTTCTCGACCTTACTTTGACAGCTATCTTGTACCGATACTCGATCAGAGGATTACCATGCGCCGCAACCTGCTCACCAGCCTGATCCTCACCGCGCTCATATTAAGCGCAAGCGCCGTATCTGCCGAAAAATATCGCTTTACCTTTGTTACACACGGCGGACCCGGAAATCCCTTCTGGAATGTTGTGATCAAGGGGATGGAAGACGCCGGACATCGATACGATGTGGATCTACAGTGGTTGAGCAACCCGACATTCTCGATCGAAGACATGCCCAACTTTCTCGAAGACGCGCGTGCTACGATCGCGAAGAGGATTCTGTCTGGACGCCACACGCCCTGCCCCTATCCAAATGTGTGGAACCTTGATCATATCAGGCGCGCCGTGAGTAGTAGATACCGGCCATGCCGATGTCCCCCCCCGACGTCACCCCACAGCAGGAAGTCTCCCCTGACCGCTTCGACAGAAGCCGAGGATATCCCCCGGTTTCCTCCTCCGGCAATACGAGATCCTAAATAAAGAGGCTCGCCACCATTC
>CAYYGZ010000132.1:0-4667 GCA_964471275.1 uncultured bacterium
GGTACGAATCGCGATATCCTGCTGAGTGCCAACCTCGGGAGATGGCACATTTCCGAGTATCGTACAGACTCGATTGGCGCGCCTCTCCACTATCCCAGGTTGTCGTAGCACTCCGTGGATTCCGATAGGATTGACTCCTTTGCCCGACAGCTTCCGAAGTGTGAGTTGCACCTGCACTTCGAGGGCGCTGTCCCGATGAAACTCGTCCGTCTCTGGTCTGAGGCGCCTGTTCCCGAGATTCCTGAGTGGCTCGATCATGCTTACAGCTATCCCTCCTTTTCCGATTTCGGGAAGGTGATGCATCTGACGTGGCGAGGGCCGTGCAACTCGCTCGAGCGACTCGACCAGGCCTCCTCGCTGATTTACAGTAGCCTTCATGCTCAGAATGTGCGGTATCTCGAGATGTCGATCGGGATCGGGGCGTATCCTTATCCGGTTCACGAGACACTTGATGCGTTCAGATCGAATATACCGGATGGGATGACCGTTCGGATCATCGGGGGGCTGTCTCGTGATCGGAACCTCGAGGTCATCCATCCTGCGGGCCTGGCTTATATCCGAGCCGAGGGTCTTGACGGCGTTGATCTGCATGGGCTTGAATCGGTTGGTGATCCGTCGGCATTCCGGGATCTCTACGACATCGCTCGATCACGCGGCCTGATCCTGAAGGCACACGCGGGGGAATTTGGCGGCCCCGAGTCGGTCGAGGAGGTTCTGGACAAGCTCGGCGTGGACCGGATTCAGCACGGTGTCCGCGGGATAGAATCGGATCGACTCGTGCAGAGATATGTTGAAGATTCGATCACGCTTGATCTCTGTCCCTGGTCAAACGTGAAGCTGGGTGTGTATGGTAGCCTCGAGGATCACCCGGTTGGTCGTCTCCATCGCGCGGGTGTACGTGTTACCGTCAGCACAGATGATCCCACCCCATTTGGCCAAACGATCTCCGAGGAATATGCGTGGCTGATCACAAAGTGTGGGCTGACCGTGCGAGAAGCTGCCGACATCGCCCGAAACGGTTTTGAGGTGGCCCGGATATCCGCAGCAGAACGAGATCGAGCAGTAGTCGAGATCGAGGCGCTGGTCGAGGAGTATGGGGACGAGCGGCGTGGGTAGTGTGGACACGCAGCGCTTGGGCCGGATCGGCACGTTGCTGAACCGTGAGGTCGAAGAAGGTCGGCTGATGGGTGCGGCGGTGCAGGTCAGTATCGGGGGAGAGACAACCGAGCCCATCGTTGTGGGTAGGCGACATCTGGCAGACGAGACGCTCCCGGTGACTGACGATACGATCTTTCTGGTCGCGTCCATCACCAAGCCCATCGTGTCTGCAGCGGTGGTGAAGCTTGTGGAAGAGGGGAGCCTGGTCCTCGATGATCCTGTGGCTCGTTACGTGCCTGAATTCGCGGCGAACGGCAAGGAGGGTGTCGAGGTCCGACATCTTCTGACGCACACTTCAGGCCTCCCGGATCAGATACCCGAGAATCGACACTACCGGGAAGCAAAGCGACCCCTACGCGATTTTGTAATCCGAATCTGCGAACTGCCCCTTTCCTTCACGCCTGGAACGCAGATCTCATACCAATCGAGTGGGATCGCGATGCTCGGTGAGATCTGCGAGCGAATCGCAGGCATTCCCCTGGCTGAGTATCTGGATCGGTTCCTCTTGGGTCCGCTTGGTCTCGACGACACGGCGCTGCGAATGCCGGTGAGGTCCGAACGGGAGTCCGATGTGAAAATAGCGGGAGAAGGGCTGGCGCACGGCGGATCTGGGACAGATTTCGATTGGAATTCAGACTACTGGCGAGGGTTCGGAGCACCGTGGGGTGGGATGCTGACCACCGTGAGGGAGATGACGCAATTGCTACAGGTCTTCCGAAACCGAGGTGAACTGGACGGTACCCGGGTGCTGGGCGAGAGAGCGGCTGCGATGATGGTTGAGGATCATTCCTCGCGTCTTCCGGGAATGACGGACATCGGACAGAAACGGCAGAGATGGGGTTTGGGCTGGCGGCTCAGTGGTCCGAATTCTGACGTGTTTGGTGATCTGGTATCGGATGACACATTCGGTCACGGAGGTGCCACAGGGACATTGGCATGGGTGGACCCGGCAAGTGATATGACGTGCGCAATCTTGACGAATGACCCGGAGGCGGCAAAGGGTCTGCGCGGACGGATTTCGAATCTGGCTGCGTCGTCTGTTATCCCGCAGTAGGTGCGCAGATTCACGCTGCGCGTGTGCACGATCACGATTCCCTTCATCGTGCCGTAAATACGTCCTTGTCCCACTGCCTTGGAGAATCACCCAACAATCCAAACGGATACCAAACCGCCCCTTTGACGCAAGGTCAAAGGGGCGTAGTCTGTGTGCCACACCGGTGACGGCTGCAGCCGGGAGGGTTAGCCTTCGACCTTGGCGTTGGCGAAAAGGTTGCTGACCGACTCGTCGTTGTTGATCCGGCGAATGGCCTCACCGAGGATCGGTGCGATCGAGAGAGTCTTGATCTTACCGTTCTGGTGATTGGTCGGTACCGGGATCGAGTTCGATACGAGAAGTTCGCTCAATACCGAATTTTCAACGCGCGCGATGGCGGGGTCAGCCAACACGGGATGGACGATGCACGCCGAGATGTCGAGTGCACCGCGCTCCTTCAGGGTGGCTGCCGCTTCAACCAACGATCCTCCGGTGCTGATGAGATCGTCGACTATAACGACATTCTTGTCCTCAACCTCACCAATCAGATTCATCACTTCGGTATCCGCCCCGCTGCTGCGGCGCTTGTCCACGACGGCGAGTCCCGCACCCAGAAGCTCCGCATACGCGCGGGCCATCTTGATGTTGCCGACGTCTGGCGAGACAACAACAAGATCCTCAATCCGCTTCGAAAGTAGATAGTCGGTGAAGATGTTGATTGAATACAGGTGATCGAAAGGGATATCGAAGAAGCCCTGGATCTGGTTCGAGTGGAGGTCGAGTGCCAGGGCACGTCGTGCACCTGCCGTGTAGAGCATGTTGGCGACGAGTTTCGCCGTGATCGGCACGCGCGGACGATCCTTGCGATCCTGGCGCGCGTAGCCGTAGTAGGGGAGGACAGCCGTGATGCGCCGCGCCGAAGCCCTCCGGGCCGCGTCGATCAGGATCAGGCATTCCATGAGCGCGTCATTGGGGCTCAGTCCGAGTTCTACATTTTCGCAGACAGACTGGATGATGTAGACGTCCGAGCCGCGGACGTTTTCCTCGATCTGGACGTGTGTTTCGCCGCCCGGGAAGGATTGTACATTCGCCCGGCCTAGATGGGTGTCCAGGTGTGTGCAAATGTCTTCGGCGAGTGATCTGTTGGTGTTGCCGGTGAGAATTTTAAGGTCGTAACTCACGGACGCTCCCTCCTGAGGGGGCAGATGAATTCGGTTTGGGGGAGCGGATCGTGCTGCTGGAATGGGGAATATATGGGAAATGTGAAGATGTGGAAATATGAAGATTCACGGTTGCCATCCGGCCCGGGACTGCTCAGGTCGGGTCGCAGTCCCCGTCGTCACCTACTACGGGAACAGTACGCTGATGCTCTCCCGGTTGTGAATGCTTTTGATTGCCTCACCAAACAGGGGGGTGACGGACACGATCTCGATCTTGTCGGCAAACTCAACCGGCTGTGTTTCGATCGAATCCGTGACGATGAGCCTGCTGATCGGACTTTCGGCGATCTTGCCCATGGAATCCGTGGAGAAGGCGCCGTGCGAGATGGCGACAAGAATGTCTCGAGCGCCTCGTTCTTTCAGCTTGTATGCGATGTCGACCAGGGTTCCGCCAGAGATGGTGAAATCGTCGACGACGAGAGCCGTCTTGCCTTCGACATCACCGATGATTTCGAGCACTTCAGCTTTCTCGTCGTGGGTCACACGTTCCTTGTCCCCGATCTCCAGGTTGGTTCCCAGGAATGAAGCGTATTTCCGGGCCTGTTTCGCGAAATCCGTGTCTGGCGAGACGACGATGAGATCGTCGATATTCTTCCGCTGAATCGCCTCGCACAAGACGGGTAACGCGTAGAGATCGTTGACAGGGATGCGGAAGAATCCCTGAATCTGGGCTGCGTGGAGGTCCATCGTTACAACGCGGTCGGCGCCTGCTGCCTCGATAGCGTCGGCACAGACGCGAGCCCGGATCGAAACACGTGGCTCGTCCTTTTTGTCACCCTTTGCATAGCTGAAGTAGGGCATCACGACAGTCACGGTTTGCGCGCTCGATCGTTTGAAGGCGTCGATTCAGAAGAGCATCTTCATGAAGCTGTCATTGGCAGGATAGGCGGTCGACTGAATCAGATAGACGTGTCGGCCGCGAACATTCTCGAGGATCCGGACGAAGAGGTTCCCCTCTGAGAATTTCATCGTTTCACTCTTGCCGACGGGAATACCGAGATAGCTGCAGGTATTCGTCGTTAGCCTGGGACTTCCCGAACCGCCAAAGACCAGCATGTCGTTGCTCATGACCCACCCCTCCGGTTGAGAAACTGGATGAACATCTCTCGCAGATCAATGAATCTGGAACTAGAGATCAACCTTCTAGATGAACGTGAGTGATTCTCCCTCAATTCTGCGGTAGTAGCAACCGTGTCTTGCCACATCATCCTCCCCTTTAGTGTGACAGGCCCCCCGCCCCTTCAGTGTCACCCTGT
>CAYYGZ010000132.1:4677-7816 GCA_964471275.1 uncultured bacterium
GAGCAGAGAGTTCTGCTCGCAGTTCACTCGCACATCGATTACTTCCAGGTAGTTTCCAGATGTCCCGCCCTTGGTCCACAGTTCGTTTCGGGAAGTGCTCCAGAAGGTTGCCATCTTCTTCTCGAGCGTGATCTTAAGGGCCAGTTGATTTGCGTATCCCACGAGAAGAACGTCACCCGTTTCGGCATCCTGTACAGCCACCGGCAGGACATCCTCCTCACACCGGGCGACTTGCTTAAGTTTTGTGAAGTCGAGCTGTATGTCTGTTCCTTCTTCGAGTTCTTCTGACAAGTCTCCTCCTCTCAATAGATGGGGTTCTGTCAGGTTTCTTTGGGAAACAGCGGCGCAGATTGCGTGATCTTACTGGGCAGACTGTCCCCGTGGCAGAATCGTGATTGGATCACTGTGGCCGTGTCGGGCAGGAATGGTGAGATCTTTCCGGAGACCGCGACGAGTTCCTGAATCCAGCGGGTAATGATCCGCGTGGATCTTTCGGTCTTCCCGTTTTCAAGGTATTCCCGCGGTCGTTTTTCCTCAATATCTCTGTTGAGCTCCCGAACGGTCTCCCGCAACTGGTCGATTGTGATGTGGAATCTGCGCTTTTCGAGACCCTCCGCAACGATTTGGGCGTCAGCCTGACGTACACGGTTCTGATCTGCACGTGCCGCCAGCGCTTCGAATCTAGAAACGAGATTCCCAAGACTGTCTGCGAGGTCATTTCGGTAGACCTCCACAAGGCGGGTGTGCGGGAAGTCGCTGTCCAACCCCGTGGGCACATAGCGTAGCAGGTAGTAGCGGAGGGCGTCCGAGCCGAATCGCTCGATGAGCGGGATCAGGTCCACGGCATTGCCGAGTGACTTGCTGATCTTCTGGCCATCCACAGTGAGGAATCCGTGTAAGTGCAGGTCTGTGGGTAACCGCAGACCCGCCGCGGACAGCATGCCGGGCCAATACAGAGCGTGAAACTTCAGCACGGCCTTCACGATGGCGTGGATGATGCGGTCTGCTTGTGACCAGAATCTGTCAAACTGATCTGAGTTCTGGCCATAACCCGCTCCGTCAAGGTAGTTGGTCAGGGCATCAAACCAGACATAGAGCGTCTGTGTCGCATCGCCAGGAACGCGGACTCCCCCGCCGTCTGATCTCTCGATGCTGCGTGATATGCTGAAGTCTCTCAAACCACGATCGATGAACGCAAGGGCTTCATTTTGCCGAGACGACGGGCCGATCTGGTAAACTGATGAGACCAGCTCGTGTCGGACAAGGTTCTGGAATGCTGAAAGCCTGAAGAAGTAGTTTTTCTCTTCGACATCTTGAGGCCCAGCCAGGTGGAAGGGACACTTGCCGCCGACCAGATCCTTGGCGAGAAGGAAATCCTCGCAACCGACACAGTATTTCCCGGTGTACTGTTTGCTCTCGATACGCTCTGAACACGATTCTCAGAATGTCTGCGCACATCGATGATATGACTGCGAGGATGTAGGCGTGAAGACGTCGGTCGAGATGTGCAATATACCCAGGAGCCTTCGGTAAATCTCGGCATTCCTGTCACAAAGTTTACGTGGAGTGAGTCCCTGCTCTCTTGCGACGATCACGTTCTTGATGGCGTTCTCGTCCGTTCCGGACAGGAACAGTGTTTCGTCGTCCTTCTGTCGATGCACAGGCCGCGTGCATGTCTGTCATCGTGAAGTCCCTTACGCGCTTCAGCCCGCTCACTTCACCTTCCTGCTCGTTTTGGAAGCAGCTGGCCTCCTCGTAAACCTTCTGAGAAGTTTGTTTGTATGAGAAACGCACGTTCTGCATGAACGTGAGTCCCAGTGGATCCGATGCGTATCGGAGATAGCAGATACCTCGACCGCCGTCCACGAGGTAGTCCCGTTCGTGGAATTCCCCCATCAGCTCACAAACCGTGTTATTGTCGCCGCGTATCAGCACACCTTTGGGATACCACTTGTAATGAATCTTCTCTGAGGCGTCGCAGTAGTCGAGCAACTCGTGACGCCGCATCAGATCTACTTGGCGCGGTGCCTCACCCTCATCTTCGCGACCCCGAAGCTCGTTGGATACGAACTGACGCAGCAGCTTGCTCCTGGAGACGGCTGGACAGTTCTCAAAATCATCCGCACCGACTTCCTACGATTCTCCTGACGCGTCCACGATGACATAGCGAACGAACCCGCTGCCCTTTCGGTCGTCTTTCTCAGCTTCCGTATCCTCAGACGCATCATATCGAGCAATCCACTCGGATAGAGGGTGACCCAGGCTTGATAATTCGAAGCCCTTGTACCAGCCGAAAGGCACTCGCAAGATCTTGAGACCATCAGAGAAACCTTCAGCAATCTGGTCAAGGATGCGCTTGGCTGTCGGGATAGGCGCCGGACTCTCCGTCAGACGGACGTAGGGGTAGATAACGATGGTGGCGACACCGAGCTGACGCGCACGATCGGTGATGTCGGTCGTTGCACGTGTTGCTAGGATGACGGTGTCTCCGTCCTCGATAGCGGTGAAGATAACCAAACAGTTCGAATCGATTCGAAGTGCACGGTTTTCGGCAGAAAGTGGATCGGCAGCTGTTTCCGCCTGCTTCCTCCTGTGTGAAAGACCGGATGACCGATCTGGTCGAGACACTCTCGCTTACGGTCACCCAGAACAGAAAGCCCCCAACCGATAGCCGGTTGGGGGCTGATTCAATTTCTGAGTGCGATCTGCTCTAGAGTGAGTTGCGCACCTCTCCCGATTCCCGGCGAATGTATGACGTGGTGGTCATACTGGTATGGTGGGTGTGTGTATGCATTGACGAATGCGCGCCCGTGCACGTGTCCTGTGACGTGAGAACGGGATTTCTTACTCCGATGTAGACACAATTTTCCAAGGCGCACTCCGTAGTTTGCTCCGACATTTGAAAATAGGGTTGCAATTGCCTTGTGTCAAGCGAGTGCACACAACTCAAGTGGGAACAGCAACTTACTCTTGTCCCGTATCTGTGATGGGCCTACATTTTCGCCGGATGACGAGCCACACCGGTTCGTCGTATTTGTGACGAGGCAGAAGGTCATGTTGTTTTGGCTGGGTGAAAACGCAACCGATGTCTACGGGCCCTTCCGCCTGCTGACGTCGTATCTGTTTCTCTACGGGTTGG
>CAYYGZ010000132.1:7826-13178 GCA_964471275.1 uncultured bacterium
CTGATTCTGGCCCCGAAGCTCTGGGGAATGCTTCCGCGTGATCAGGGCCGGCAGTTCGCGGTCGATGCCGAAAAGAGCCAGGGCAAACCTGTTGGGGCTGGGATCATCTTTATCCCGATTTTCCTTGGCGTCTGCTTGTTGGTCGTTCCAAGTGACGCCCGTATTCTTGCAACGCTCGGCTGCATGTTCCTGTTGATGGTTGCGGGCTACCTGGACGATCGGGCCGGTGGCCTCAGTGAGTATGTTCTCGGCATCGTTGATCTCATCATCGGCATCTTTGGCGCCATGGCGATCTGTGGGCTCGAGGCCTATCACCTGTGGCTGCCGTTTGTTAAGACAGAACTGACGGTCTCACCATGGATTTTTGTCCCCTGTGCGGCTATACTCATCTGGCTTGCGATCAACGCAACCAACTGCACAGACGGGGTCGACGGGCTTTCCGCGAGTCTCTGCGGCATGGGGTTCATCTATCTGGCGGGATTCCTGTACGGTGTCGTCGGACATCGCGAAGTCGCCCGGTATCTGCTCGTTCCACACTACCAGGATGGGGCCACGTGGGCAATTCTGGCATTTGTGATGGCGGGATGTCTTGCTGGCTACCTTTGGTATAACGCGAACCCAAGCAAGGTACTGATGGGAGATGCCGGCTCGCGACCGATGGGCTTCCTGCTCGGGAGTCTCGTCCTGGCCTGCGGGAATCCTATTTTGATCTTCGTCGTCGCCGGCGTGGTGCTGGTCAACGGCGCCTCGGTGATCCTGAAAGTGGCACTCCTGCGTTTCTTCAAGATCTGGATCTTCAAAGAGATCCGATACCCCCTCCACGACCACTTCCGCCACAACAAAGGCTGGTCGAACACCCAGGTGCTGGTGCGGTTCATGTTGCTTCAGGCAGTGGGTACACCTTTGTTGCTCGTCGTTCTCTTGAAAATCAGGTAAGCAAGCAGGTAGATCGGCAGGTAGGTAAGTCGCGTGATCTCGAAGACCGGCTTGGTGACTCCGTGTGCCTGGCGGTATATTGTGGTGGCAGGTATGCAGGAGACGACAATCCTAGCGTTATCACTTGTGTACAGTCGTAGGATTGGAGAAAACGCGTGGCGACAAAGCAAGAATTAAAACAGCGGATCAATGAGGCCATCGATCGCAGGAAGGATCAGATTGAGGGGATCGGCGATCGCATCATGGCGAACCCGGAGCTCGGCTTCAAGGAATTCGAGACTGCGAAACTGGTCGCAGAAACGATGGCAGAGTTCGGGTTTGAGACGGAGACCGGTCTGGCGCGAACGGGTGTAAAGACGGTGTTGAAGGGCAAGCGGCCAGGGCCGACGGTTGCGCTGATCGGGGAGCTCGATTCATTGGGTGTATCGGGTCATCCGATGGTGAATCCGGAAACCGGTGCGGCCCACGCCTGTGGCCACAACGCACAGATCGCCGGGCTGATGGGGGCGATGATGGCGATCGCGGATACGCGTGCCGCCGAATTTCTTGCAGGGAATATCGTCTTCTTTGCTGTGCCCGCGGAGGAGTATGTCGAAGTTGAGTTCAGACGGGATCTCGTCAAGGCGGGAGAGCTATCGCTTCTGGGTGGAAAGTGCGAACTGATCAAGCAGGGCTGTTTCGACGACATCGATGTGGCGATGATGATCCACACGCATAGCGACGAGTCGATGAAGAAGACGGGCGTGTCGACGTCGAGTAACGGGTTCGTGTCCAAGCTGATCCGGTTCATCGGGAAGGCGGCACACTCAGGCGGATCACCTCATCTCGGGATCAACGCCCTGAATGCCGCGCAGATCGCAATCAACGCGATGCATGCACAGCGGGAGACATTCAGGGATTCGGATTCTATTCGCGTGCATCCAATCATTACCAAGGGTGGCGATATCGTGAACGTCGTCCCGGCAGAGGTCACAATGGAAACCTACGTTCGGGGACGAACGACGGAGGCGATCCTGGATGCGAACGCGAAGGTGGACCGGGCGTTGCGTGCAGGCGCCCTGGCTGTAGGCGCGCGGGTCGAGATTGAGACGCTTCCAGGCTACATGCCGCTTTCGAATGACGCGACGATGGTCGACATGTTCGAGGAGACCTCTGCTGAGCTATTCGGTGAGGGGGAACTGAGCAGGGCCGGGCACCGAACGGGCTCGACAGACATGGGCGATGTGTCACACCTCATGCCGGCGATTCATCCGATGATGGCAGGCGCGAGCGGGCCGGGACACAGCCGTGACTGGCATATCTCAGACAAGGAAATGGGGTATCTTGCCCCGGCGAGGTCGCTCGCGACTATGGCCGTCGATCTGCTCTATGATGACGCAGCAGGGGCAAAGGCCGTGATCGAGAATCACAAGCCGTTGATGTCGAAGACTGAATACCTGGCGTTTCAGGAAGGGGTGTTCAAAACTGAGATGTATGACGGTGAGATGGGTGAGTCCAAGGTCAACTGACAATTTCTTCAGAATGCTTGTATCACTTCGCGCCTTCAGCCTTCCGGTTGAGGGCGTCTTGCTTTGGTCGCGGGATCCTCTGTTATGCTGGGTATCCTGGAGGCGAGTAAAATGGAGTTCGCTGTTTGCTGGAAGATTTAGGCCGTGACGCGCGTTACAATTCAAGCATTCGCTGAACCGATTTAAGCGCCCTGACCCGGATATCCTCCGGGACGTTGATTTCCTGCTCGTCGTTCCGGAGTGCGTTCAGGGTGTCCTCAAGCGTGATCTCGTTCATATGCGGACAACGGATGCTGCAGAGCCTCACCATCTCCTTCTCCGGCGCCATAGCAGCGATGTTGTCTCCCATGCTGCATTCGGTCAACAGGAGATAGTGATGCTTGTCCGAGTCCTTTACGAAGTTGACCATCGCTGATGTGCTGCTCGAGAAGTCGGATGCGGTGACGACTTCGGGACTGCATTCGGGGTGGGCGAGGACCAGCACGTCCGGGAACTGGGTGCGCACGTTCTTGATGTCCTCCACCGTGAACTTCTCGTGGACTTCACATCGACCGTGCCAACCGATCATCTGGTAGTCTACACCCGGTTTCGGATCCTTTACTACATCCCGAGTCGGGAAGATGATCTTCTTGCCCGTCTCCTTCGCCACGTTAGCGGCCAGATACTCATCCGGCAGGAAGATAATCGTCTCGTCTTCGAACGAATTGACCACACGCGCCGCGTTGCCTGAGGTGCAGCACACATCGGTCTCTGCCTTGACGTCTGCGTAGGTGTTGATGTAGGTGACGACCGGGACGCCCGGAAACCGTGCTTTCAATTCCCGCACGTCGTCTGCCGTGATGCTTTCGGCAAGGGAACAGCCGGCACGCTTGGCGGGCAGCAGAACCTTCTTGCCCGGGTTCAGGATCTTCGCGGTCTCTGCCATAAACCTGACGCCGCAGAAGACAATGGGGTCGGCGTCTGTTTCAGCGGCCCGGCGGCTCAATTCCAGTGAGTCTCCGACAACATCGGGGACGGAGTGAAAGAGTGCCGGTTCCATGTAGTTGTGGCCGAGGATTATCGCACCACGTTCTTTCTTCAACTGATTGATTTCGTAAGCGAGCTCTGCTTTGTAGCGCAACTCGATTTCTGGCACGATACCGGTCAGCTTCTCCTGCATCGCTTTGAAAGTCGCTTCAAGCGTATCCGCCTGAATGCCCATATCGGATAGACTCCAGTGCTACGACGTGAACGTCTACGGCGTCAGGGCTGCTCCCCGACCGAACTGCGCTTAAGATATCACAACGATCGAGCTGCTGCAACTTCGCCCAGAATATGACCTAGGCTGCCTGTTCGAATGTCTCCTGTTCTGCCTCACGTCCAAGCCACCGTGCAAGCGTGGTCTGGGCATCGCTGAGGATCAGATACAGGGTCGGTACCAGTATGAGCGTGATGAATGTGGCAAACAGGACGCCGAATCCGAGTGAAATCGCCATGGGGATCAGGAACTGTGCCTGAAGACTCTTCTCGAGAAGAATCGGTGTAAGTCCTAGAAATGTCGTCACGGACGTCAGGAGGATCGGGCGAAAACGCTGGGCACCCGCCTCGCGGATCGAGTCGGACAACGACTTTCCAGCGTCTCGGTTCTTGTTGATGAAGTCAACCATGACCAGGCTGTCGTTAACGACCACGCCTGTGAGTGCGACAACACCGAACATTGAGAGCATCGTCAGATCCTTACCCATGATCAGGTGACCCCAAACGGCGCCAACGACCCCAAACGGGATGGCGCTCATAACGATCAAGGGCTGGGTGTAAGATTTGAACGGGATGGCAAGCAGAATGTAGATCATCATCAGGGCAAAGGTGAAGCTCCCACCCAGCCCGGACATGGTCTCTGCCTGTTCGCGCTGTTCTCCCTCGAGCGTGTACCGAACCCTTGGATAGTCGGCCAGGATCTTCGGCAGCACATTCGCGGTCAGGTCGGCAATGATCTCGTTCGCGTTGGCGACCTTGACGTCCACGTCGGCCGTGACGTTGACGACCTTCTGCCGGTCCTTCCGCTGGATGGACGCGAACCCACGGCCGATCTCGGCGTCTGCAGCTACGGAAAACGGGACCTCGGCGCCCGACGGTGTCCGAATTCTCATCTTCTCCAGATCGCCGAGCGACCGCCGTTCGGATGCCGGGTAGCGGACCATCACCCTTACATCGTCCCGTCCCCGCTGGATCCTCTGGGCTTCCTCACCATAGAACGCCTGACGCACCTGTCGTCCAAGGTCCAGGAGTGTTAAACCGAGTGTTTCGGCCGCCTTTGTCAGCGTGAGTTTGACCTCCTTCTTTCCCGGACGAAAGGAATCACTGATGCCGGAGACGCCCGGATATTCAGTCAATCGAGACTTGAGTTTAGCAGCAACAAGCTGAAGCTCATCGTAGGATTGCCCGGCGAATTGGACGTTTATCGGATTCCCAAGCGAGAACAGGTTGGAAGAGAAGGTCAGCGTCGTAGCGTCGGGGATAGATCCAACTCGCTCACGCCACCTGCGTGAAACCTCGGAGGCACTAACGGAGCGGTCCTCGGCCGGCGTCAACTCCATGTTGATCTCACCCAGGTGCGCTGCCGAGAAGGCCCCCACGCTTCCACCCGAATTGTTCTGTTGGATGCGGATTGACGGTTGGTCACCGACAGATGCCAGCATATGTTTGAAGATTTGTTCCGGCGCCTCGGCTTCGATTTCCTCACGCATCTCGATGGCAGCCCTTTCGATCCGGGCGATCGCTTCTGCAGTGATCTCGGCCGGTGTTCCGCGTGGCATTTCGAGAATTGCGATCACATTATCGGCGTCGACCGGTGGGAAGAAGACGAACTTGATGAGCCCTCCGCCGACCATCCCGATCGTCAGGAAGAGCGTCGTCAGGCCCCAACTGA
>CAYYGZ010000133.1:0-13046 GCA_964471275.1 uncultured bacterium
CATCAACTTCATCGACACGGCAAACAGCTACGGCAAAGGTCAGAGTGAAATCGCGATTGGCGAAGTTCTCAAGTCGACGGGCAATCGCGACAAGCTCATCATCGCATCGAAGGCGAGCGGTCTAAACCACAAACGACTGATGGGAGCTCCTGTTGCTGATGTCGACAGGGCCGTGCGTGAACGCCTTGAGGAAAGCCTCGAGAGGCTGCAGACCAATTACGTCGACATCTACTTCTGTCCGCACGGCGCAAAGCGAACCGAGGAAGTCGCTTACCCGGCTCTGCGTGAAGTGATGGATAAGCTGAAGAAGGAGGGCAAGATTCGATTCACCGCAATATCGACACATACCAACTACGCGGACGTGTCGATGGCTGCAATCGAAAGCGGCTGGTATGATATCCTGATGCCGGTCATTTGCGCCCCCACAATGGACGCGAAGATCGGTGAAGCAACAAAAGCGGCATTCACCAGCGAGTCCGGAAAGCGCAAGGGGCGCCCGATACTCGACGTTCGAGAGGTCGTCAACGCTGCACACAAGGCGAACATGGGCGTCGTCTCGATGAAAGCCGCGAAAGATGCCTTTAACCCCGAGGCGATCCACGATATCATGAGAAGCGAATTCGCAAAAGACAAGGACATGAGCTTTCATCAGATCGCCTACAAGTGGGTGCTCGACCAGCCGGGAATCAGCGGCGTGAACATTGGGATGTCGAACATTCTGCATCTGCGGGAAGCTCTCCAACTGCCAGAGCTGACCCTCCAGGGCTAGCATGTTCGGAGGAAAAGAAAAGGAACGTCACTTTGACCGGACGGACGTCTCGACAACGGAGACGATCCTGTCCTGGGGCGTGCTGGGTTTGCTCGCCACGGTTGGTGTGCTCGTGGCGATCCTGGGCCGCAATGTCGACACAGATCTCTTCACCGCATCGATAGCTGGAACATCGGATGCACGTGTCGCCGAATCTGTTGAGCCGACGACGGCGCCCGCGATCGCTACTTCTAAGCAGCAATCTGCGGGAGGAATCGCGCTGGACGGCATTGCCCCTGCAAGCTGGTCACAATACGGCACGACTGAATTCTTCACGGCGGATACCCTCTACGAGAAGATCAACGGTCGAGCCGAACAGTATCTCGCTTACGAGGTCGCCACGCTTGAATGCGCAAGCTTCGCGAACGACAGCGGCCAATACGTCGACGTCTACCTCTACACCATGCAGTCTGCGCTCAACGCGTTCGGCATCTATTCTGTCGAACGATCCCCGGACGGTGTGTCCCTGTCGATTGCAGACCGAAGCTATCGCTCGGGGACCGGTATCTTCCTCTGGCAGGGCGACCACTACGCTCAAATCATCGGATCGGATGGAACGGCTACAGTCAGCAAGACGGTAGACGACATCGCGACCCGGATAGCCGGCGACCTGGCACCCGCATCGGTACCACCGTGGGGATTGGCTCTGCTGCCGAAAGCTGGCATGGTGACTGGATCCACCCAATTCTACAGGAAGGACGCGCTCGGGCTCGACTACCTGCCAGAGACATTTCTTGCCCGGTATGCGGCCGCGGAGGAACCTGTAACACTCTTCATATCACGAGCAGAAAACGAGACGAACGCGGGTGCGGTCCTCGACAGCTACAGGGAATACGCTGAGATGTTCGGACAGGCCCCGGAAGAGACGGATCGCATCTGGGTTTGTGACCTCGGCGGGGTATTCGATGCGGTCTTCGACCGGGGAATCTACATCGGCGGAACGACGGCTGTGCCCAACCGCAACCTTGCGATCGAGCGGGCACGCGCGCTGTTGAGCCACCTGGAGACATCACCTTGAAGCGGCGTGATTTCATCAAACGTCTTGGGATGACCGGCGCGGCCGCCGTAGGCGCCACTGCCGGGGCTTACTGGCTTCACGACCGGCGAGCAGGCGATACCTACTTTGCCGCGCAGGCGGAGCAAAGTGTCATCCGGCTTCCATCCTACACGGTCGATCGAGGACCCACGGCCGTTGATCTCTCCATCTCCCACAGCGCGGATCCGGATGCAGCCGTCCGTGCCGCACTCGGTGCGCTGGGCGGCATTGAGTCCTTCGTCGCTCGCGGCGATCGCGTGTTGCTCAAACCAAACGTCGCATTCGACCGTCCACCCATCCTTGGCGCAACCACCAACCCCGCCGTATTGGCGGCTGCGATTGATCTGTGCAAATCGGCAGGCGCCTCCGAGATCCTCATCGCCGACAACCCGATCAACCAGCCCGAAGGCTGCTTCTTCAAATCGGGTATCAAACAGGTTTCGGATGCGGCCGGTGCAAGGTTGATCCTGCCTCGACCCAGCACCTTCGAGGCTGTGCGGATCGAGGGCGACGTCCTCGGCACCTGGCCAGTCTTCTACAACCCGCTCCAGGCGGCGGACAAAGTCATCGGCATCTCTCCGTGCAAGGATCACAACCTGTGCGGCGGATCGATGACCATGAAGAATTGGTATGGCATGCTCGGAGGGCGCCGGAACCAGTTCCACCAACAGATCCATGGAATCATCAGCGACTTCCCTCACCTCATCAAGCCGACACTCGTTTTGCTGGACGCGACACGAGTACTCATGCGAAACGGTCCGACAGGCGGAAGCGTCTCCGACGTCAAACCAGCCAACACGATTGTCGCCGGAACAGACATGGTCGCCGTTGACACCTTCGGATACGGGATACTCGAACGCGATCCGGCCGATCTGGAGTACCTCCACCTGGCCGCAAAGCGGGGTCTTGGCACAACAGACTGGAAGAGCCTGAACTGGCGAGAGGTGCAGGCTTGAAGCTGCGCATCACCCAGTCCCGAATCATCTCTCAGGGCTTCTTCCTCCTTCTCTTCGTCTTCTTCGGGTTCGTGACACAGTTCAGCTACCTTGAGGGCTATCCCGTATCGCTGATCCTCGAGATCGACCCGCTTGTCGCTGTCGCAACGGCCATCACGACACATACGGTCTATCACAGCCTCATCTGGTCGCTAGTTATTCTGCTGCCGACACTGGTACTCGGCCGTGTCTTCTGTAATTGGATCTGCCCATTCGGGACCCTCCACCAGATAATCGGCTGGGTATTCAACAACCAGGAAATCCAGGAACGGGTGGAGAGTCACCGATACCAAAGGCATTTCCGGCTGAAGTATATCCTGCTCATCGGTGTCCTTGGTGCTGCCGTCCTCGGCAGCTTGCAGATCGGTCTGCTGGATCCGATCGCGCTGCTCAGCCGCTCGATGACCATTAGTGTCTGGCCCGTTGTTGACGATATCACCGAACAGATCTACGTTCGCCCGCACGTGCATCAGCTGACGTGGGTGGTCGGCGGTTTCCTCCTGTTCTTCGTCGGCATGAACCTGGTACGCCCTCGGTTCTTCTGCCGTGTCCTGTGCCCTCTGGGCGCATTCCTCGGATTCCTCTCGAAGTTCGCCATCTGGCGGATCGAGCGCGATCCCGTAAAGTGTGTCGACTGCGACCTCTGTCTCCAGAACTGCCAGGGCGCATCAGATCCGCACACAAACCTTCGCAAGTCCGAGTGCTTCGTCTGCTTCAACTGCATCGACGACTGCCCGCACGATGCGCTCAGTTTCAGTATCCTGCCATCCGGAAATCATGAAGTCAGTTCACCGGATATCGGTCGTCGCGAAACCATCGCCGCCGCAATAACCGGCCTCCTCTTAGTACCTTTCTCGAGGCGCAGCGGCGATCTGGGCAAGAACTTCAGCAAAGCGGCTATCCGACCGCCGGGATCTGTCGAGGAAAGCGACTTCCTCTCGCGATGCATCAAGTGCGACCAGTGTCTCCGCGTGTGCCCGACAAACGTGCTCCAGCCCGCTCTGTTAGAAACCGGTATCGAGGGCATTTGGACGCCAGTAATGAACATGCGGATGGGATACTGTGAATTGAACTGCACGCTTTGCGGTCACGTCTGCCCGACAGGCGCGATCCAGAAGGTGTCGATCCCGCAGAAACTGGGTGCCGAGGAATTTACAGAGGCAGGCCCCATCCGCACCGGAACGGCATTCTACGATCGGGGACGATGTCTTCCGTGGGCGATGGACACACCGTGTGTCGTCTGCGAGGAAGTTTGCCCGACGTCACCGAAGGCGATCTACACACGACGCGTCGAAACAACCGATCGATGGGGGCAGAAGATTGTCCTCGATCGGCCCTATGTGGACACAAGTCTGTGCATCGGGTGTGGAATCTGTGAGCACGAATGCCCGGTAAAGGATCACCGGGCAATCCGCGTGACCGCGGTGGGTGAAACACGATCACAGGAGCGATCGCTCATGCTGAACCAAAGGAAGACTTGAGATGGCCGACTCGACGGCAAAGCGGACCTGTCGTGTCTGTGGGCGCACCTATGACTACCCGGAGCCGGGCAGCCTCGCAACACGCACGGCTTGCGAATCCTGCGTCTCAATCCCGAAGGACGTGCGTCGTGCCCTCTCCACCATGCGAAGCCGCATCGATCGTATGAGTCGGGAGATCGAGCGTCTCAAGAGCGATCGTCCTGCATCGTGATGAGGCGTAACTGAGCAGTCAGGCGTCCGTCCCTTGCTGCTGCAGCATCGTGATGATGTCCACCTGTTCGTCGATCGAAACAACCTCACTGTTCAGAACGACGTGATACAATTCGGGATTCCTCACGTCCATTCCCAGATACTTGCGAACAAGCTCCTCCCAGGACAGCCCTCATTTCTTTTTCGGGCTGTGACCGCTCGGTCTGCTGGCTCCCCTCGCTGACATCTTCTGCATCGTCGGGTGGCGGTTTTCTGTTTCCCGTTTTGGGACAAACACCTCGTTCTTCCTGCCCTTCTTGGGCATTCCGGACTTTCTCGGTTTGCTCTTCTTGCTCATGGCCACCTCCAGTTTTACAGGTCTATGGGGCCTATCTGAGACAACACCGACGGCGCAATAGATTCGTCTAGATCCGCTCCTCTCGCTGCTTGTGGTGCCTCAGGATGGTATTCGTGATTCCTTCCGGGGACAGACCGACCTCTTCGAGCAGCAGCTCCCTGGGCCCGTGTTCCACGAATCGATCCGGAATCCCCAAGTTGACGATACGTTGTCCCGAACGCAGTCGGTCTGCAAGGTGGGACGCGACACAGGCCCCGAACCCACCCTCGACTGCGTTCTCTTCGATCGTCACGATCAGATCATATGTCTCCGCGATGCGCTCGAGAACACCCAGATCCATGGGTTTGACGAACCGGGCATTCACGACCTTGGGCTCACAGCCGTTCTTTCGGAGAGCCTCACATCCCTGCAAAGCAGCTTCGACCATCGTGCCCGTCGCCAAGATTGCGACATCCGTCCCATCGACGAGCGTTTCCCACGATCCGATCGGAATCGTCTCCGGGGAGCGATCCTCGGTCACGGGTCGAGGCACACTGCCGCGGGGATACCGAATCGCAAACGGCTTCTCATCCTGCTGGATGGCGGTATAGAGCAGATCCCTGAGCTCATCCCCGTCCTTCGGTGCGGTAATGATCATATTCGGTACGCACATCAAGTATGAGAGATCTATCGCGCCGTGGTGCGTCGGTCCATCTTCACCGACCAGCCCTGCCCGATCCAGACAGAACGTTACCGGAATCGACTGGAGCGCAACATCGTGTACGATTTGATCATACGCTCGCTGTAGGAACGTCGAGTAGATCGCAACAACGGGGCGCCCGCCCTCGAGCGCCATCCCGGCCGCGAAGGTGACGGCGTGCTGCTCCGCAATCCCAACATCGAAGGTCCGATCCGGAAATGCCGCTGAGAATCCCATCAGTCCCGTACCTTCGATCATCGCCGCTGTGACTGCGCTGACTCGGCTATCGTCTTCTGCGATCTCCTGAAGTGCCGGTCCGAAAACATCCTGATACCGCGGCAGCGATGGTGCGCTCGACTTCGGTTTAGGTGGACTCAACGCGTGATACTTCGTCGAATCGGCGCTATACGGGTCTTCCTCTTCCTCCGAAATCGCGCCCTTCCCCTTGATCGTATGGACGTGAAGCAGCGTTGGCCCCGGCAGGTCCTTGAGATTTCGCAGGGTCGTAACCAAGGCGGTCAAATCGTGACCGTCGATCGGACCGAAATACCGGAAGCCCATCTCTTCGAACACGACACCTGGGACCAGCATCCCCTTAAGACCCTCCTCGAACCCGCCCATCGCTCTCTGGAGATTCTCGCCGATCATTGGAACCGTGCCAGTCAGGTTCCAGATCCCTTCCTTCACGGCCTTGAAGAACGTGTCGTCCGTAATCCGTTGACGAATCCGGTTATACGTCGGATCCGAAATGATGCGCGTCAGGTAGTGCGACAACCCGCCCACATTGGGAGAGATGGACATCCGGTTGTCGTTCAGAACAACCAGGATGTCATGGTCGGACGCGCCAGCGTTATTCAGACCTTCCAGCGCGATTCCGCTGGTCAGGGCGCCGTCACCGATCACGGCGATCGCTTTACGTTTTCCACCCAGGATATCGCGCATCGCCGCAAATCCCATGGCTGCCGATATCGATGTGCCGGCGTGACCGACGCCAAAGGTATCGTAGGGGCTCTCCGACCGTTTGGGGAATCCACTGATGCCGTCAGCTTGCCGAATCTTCTTGAGCGCATCTCGCCGACCGGTCAGCACCTTATGTCCATAGGTCTGATGGCCGACATCCCATACGATGCGATCCTCAGGCGTATCGTAAACGGCGTGAAGGGCAACCGTCAGCTCATTCGCACCGAGACTCGACCCGAAATGACCGCCGATCGATGTCACGACTTCGATGATGTAGGCACGCAGTTCGTCCGCCACCTGCTCCAGTTCGGGTAGACTGAGCTTCCTGAGATCCGCGGGAGATTCGATCGATTCCAACAACGACATGGTGGCTGTTTCCCTTGTAGAACCTTGTAGATGAACGCCAGAGAGCGGCAAGGATACACTCTAAAGTAGAGAAGTCATCGCAGATACGGCAAAAAAAATGTACCCGTGAGTTGAGAAGCCGCTGAGACTCGAATTAAGGGTCGTCCTGACGGGATACCCGCATGGACGCACAACATTCACGGCAGAGAGCGACGGCGCTGGTATAAGGTGTGGGGCAGGAGCGTCAGGCCTGCAGCGCAGGAGGACAGGCCTGACGCTCGGGGTATCTCTCCAATGATTGCTCGAAAGTACGGGTCGTTCGGGACCTGACGGCTAGCACCTCTGTCGGACACCCCCACACGTCGGGCAACGGGGTCCACCTGTCATCTACTGGATTTCCGATCCAAATCAGGAGCGGCGGATTCTTCACCAAAGGCGGGGGGCACGCTCAAATTCTTTTTGGTGGTCAGGCTGTCAAGACATACGATCGTGGGCTGCTTGTTGCGGTCTTTGATGGGTCTGGAAGGATGGAGAGCAGACAGTTCAAATCACTCGATTCTGCCTTCCAACGGATCAGCTCGAGGATTTCTTGATCGCCATTCCGAAATCATCAGCCGTCGCCATCGCCACGCGTCAGATCACGTCGCTCTCAGGTACGCCAATCGGGAAAGCCCTCAAATGGCTCGGACTGCCTGAGACAATGAAGCTGAACGCGCTCAACAGCTTCGCCCTCCTTGCGGGCAAAGACGGGCGCGTGCCCATCCTCGATACGGGGGCGGCGCCAGCTCAAATCGGAACACGCGAGGCGCTGAGGTCGTGCGATGCATCGGTGGGGCTTGTGAGGGTAGAAATGGTCCAGCGATGAAGAACGGACCGGATTGATCGAGGAACCGGCCCGGTAGGCGGGAATCTGAATCGTGCCGTCTGCCCAGGACGGTCGGGCTATCCCAGGACGCGTGCGATCGCCTCATCCAGATCGTGGAGTCCGACGGGCTTGTCGATCAGTCCTGCCACACCCATCTGCTCGTAGGTCTCTCGATTCTCCGGACGAAAATCACCGCTCATCACGAGGATTGGAATGTTCGCGTTCATCTCCCTGAGCGCCCCGATCAGTCTCGCTGCCGGAGTTGGCATATTGCTGTCGGCCAGGATCAGGTCAATGCGCTCGAATCGTCCTTCCGCATCGAGCGCCGGTTCTGAATCCTCGTAGACCACGACCTCGTGATCTCGAAATGGCAGCAGCCGAGCGATCGCCTGGCGTGTCACCAGGTCATCATCAATCACGCAGATCCGCATCGATCGCTCCTCTTCAGCTGAATTGGATCAACCGACAGCCACCTGTGAAGCCGGGTGCCGTCACATACTGGTTTGCCCGATCGTTTACCGGATCGATGCGGGCCTGGTGAATGTGACCACACAGGATGCCAAGCAGATTGCGGGTCGCAGTCACGCGAGAGAGAAACGCCTCCGTGCAAACGTCATTGCCGCTGGCGGACCATCTGTCGCGTCTCTCGATTTCCCAGTTACCGTCCGTATCGGCCCCCCAGCAGGGATCGCCGCAAAGGGGTTCTCCGGGTCGAGCCACGCGCAAAGCTTCCACGCTCAGCGGGATATGGACCAGCAGGACGGTTGGATTCCCATCGGCAGTCTGCGTTTCGTAGAAGGCAAGTTGCCGCTCGTCGATCTGATATGTCGAATTGTCGATCAGCACAAAGCGTAGACCGTTGATCGTAACGGCTGCACAATGCGGGTCGTGTCCCGAGTATAGAGACGCGAGCTCCCGTCGCCACCGCTCTCGAAGGTCGCGCGAACTGCCTGGCATCCCTTCGTAATGCCAATCGTGGTTCCCGGCCGTAAACACCCAGGGCACACCTGTATCCTCAAGCATCCGTGTCAGCAGATTGATGCCTTCTGGCCCGGGGTAGTTGACTGCGTCGCCGGTCAGTGCAATCAGATCTACGGCGTGATCCACTGCCACCGTCATCAGGTTCTCGAATGCACCGAGCCGGTCGTAATCCGTATACGCATTGTGCATACGCCGACTGAAAGCCGCATATGCGCCGCCCTCATCGCCGGGCACGCTCACGTGACAATCCGTGAGGTGCATAACCCGCAAATCGGTCTGTGCGCCATCGACGTGCACTTCATCCGGATCTACCAAAACGGCTCCTCCAATAGAATCTTGTCAGGACAGGCTGGTCCGCACATCTCCTGTACCTTAGTTTAGAAGCTCTTGCATAATGTAGGCGGCCGGAAGGAGAAGACATAGTGAACGTAGTAGATGTCAGATTGCTCAGTGGAGCAACAGAACAGACCGTCGTTTCAGGACAGGGATACTTTCCCGTCATCGCTGCCAATGAATCCGGTGAAATTCTTGTCGTACTCCGTGGCGGCGCAGGGCACTTGGGGCTAGGCGGACGACTGGATGCAGTCCGATCGACGGATGGTGGACTTACCTGGACCGAACCGGTTACCATCGCAGATAGTATACGTGATGACAGGAATCCTGCCATGGGGTTCAACGCAGATGGCATCGCCATCCTCGGTTACCATTGGCAGGGCAGCTACGATGATGAAGGTGCCTGGGCACCCGGGAAAGGGCCGACCGATACTCGCGTGTTGCGCTCGACAGACGGAGGCACCTCGTGGGGCGAGGACCTCAAACTCAACTGGCTGCCCCTCAACGGTACTTCCCCTTTCGGCAAGATCCGGCGAGACAGCGAAGAAACCCTGTACATGCCGGTCTACGGAGGATCACATCCGCTCGGCGCGGGACCTGATACGGCACGTGTCGGGCCTGCCACGTGCCCAACCTACCTGCTCCGGTCGCACGATGGCGGCGACACCTGGGCGGATCCCCTGACGGTCGCCGTCGGAATGAACGAAGCGGATCTGCTGATCCTGAGCGACAACGACTGGCTCTTTGCCGCAAGATCCGAAGAACGAGAGGAACAGGCCATCTACACGATGCGATCATCAGATCGTGGTCGCAGTTGGTCGCAGCCCGTTCGCGTAACTGACGGCAAGGAACACCCACCTGACCTGACATTGCTGACCGGCGGTGCCGTCCTGCTGACCTACGGCCGGCGACATCCCGTATTCGGTGTGGAAGGCAAGGTCAGCAAGGATCGGGGTCGCACGTGGTCCGACACGACGGTCAAATTCGGAACGGATCTTCCGGGCACCGACATCGGTTACCCCTCCACGGTCCGCATGCCCGACGGTTACCTGGTCACCGTCTACTACCGCGCGGGAGCTGCCGACCAGCCGAACGATGGCTACACACCGCGTGACGTCAGTTGCATCGCCGTTCGGTATCCCGAAGCCGATCTCCTGGCAGCCATCGACTGATCCCGCAGGCTCGGATGACCTGCGAAAACAGTGGCGGCCACTGAACCACATCCCTCGATTGAACGCAGCTCTACCGTCTCTGCATTTCGATCTGCCTGTCTTGCCTCCTGAACTCCGAACTCTGTACTGCGCCTTATTTTGCCTGCCTCTCCCCCGTTTCTCTCCTCCCATCCTGACCATATTCCACAACCCCCTACACCCTTTCATCCGTTCCCTCTCCCAGGGCGAACGATGACTCCACTCCGGCCACGCAAGGGGAGAGGTGCACCCACCAACCCGATCGGTCGCTTCGAGACGCTCGATATCGAGTATGAACCGAGTGACGACGAACTTCCGATACTGAACACAGAACTGTTCAAGGACGCCGCCAAGTCGGTCATCTCCTTCAACGATAGCCCGGATCTCGGCTTCGATGCGTCGTTCAACCCCTACCGGGGATGCGAACACGGCTGCGCCTACTGCTACGCCCGTCCTACACACGAGTATCTGGGGCTCTCCGCGGATCTGGACTTCGAGTCCAAAATGTTTGTAAAGGAGAACGCCCCCAAATTGCTCAAGAAGGCACTGGCCGCCCGTTCGTGGAAACCGCAACACGTGTTAATGAGCGGCATCACCGACTGCTACCAACCGATCGAGCGTCAGCTGCGTCTCACGAGACGCTGTCTCGAGGTATTTTCCGATTTCCGGAATCCTGTCAGAATCATCACAAAGAACGAACTCGTTACTCGAAATGTAGACATTCTCCAGTCCATTTCAGCCAGGAGTATCGCAAGCGTCACGCTGTCCGTAACCAGCCTGGACGCTGACCTCACCAGCAAGCTGGAACCGCGTGCATCGAGCCCCCGGAGACGACTCCGGGCAATAGAGACACTCAGCAACGCCGGAATCCGAGTTGGGACCATGATCGGTCCTGTCATACCCGGGCTTAACGATTTCGAGATCTCGGACATACTCAAGGCGGCCTCTGAAGCCGGCGCTCTGACAGCCGGGTACATTCTTCTGCGATTACCGTATGGTGTAAAGAGCCTGTTTGGGGACTGGCTGGAGGCACACTATCCAAACCGGGAAAACCGTGTTCTGGGTCTTGTGAAGGATACCCGGGATGGTGAACTATACGACGGGACGTATGGACGAAGGATGCGGGGCGTTGGGGAGTATGCAGATCAGATCGAGCGGATGTTCAAGATATCGCAGCGTAAGCACGGGTTGGACAGGAGCCTCCCGCCGCTGGCCGTGGATCGGTTTCGCGTACCCGGGCAGCAGCTCTCGCATTTCGACAAGCAGAATCTCTAACCAGGTAGGAAGGTGATTCGCTAAAAGAGCGATCAGCCAGAATCAGCGGGTCGATCGTCGCGGGTGCCGTTCGCTTGACCGGGACAGCCGCACTCTCCTCGCCGTCGACGTGAGTCCGATGGGCATCCATCCTGGGATCAGGGGCAAGGCATCCGAGCACCAACATTCCGATCACCCATATCGGCAGAACGCGGTTTGGAATGCGGATAATGCGCCTTTCAAGCAGCGTGAGCGTGTGACGACCATTGTATGTGCCATCAGACGGACCTCTCGAAGGTATGCAACCCGGACCCGATGCCCGTTACGGTGACGGAATCCCCGTCGAGGCGGCCAGCCACCCGCTTCCCGTCCACAACGACGACTGGGTCATCCGATCCCAGATCGGGAACCATCACGGTTGTAACCGTGTTTGCAGGCGTCTCAGTCTCCAGGTGGATCGATTGCCACGGGATATGGTTGAATCTGACCGAGACGGCCCCCTTGATCGTTGGTGTCGTGAGCTCTGCCCATTCGAGCGAGCCGGGCTGGGGTTGGATCAGGATCTGCTCAAACCCCGGCAGCAGCGGCCGAACGCCCATCAGATGCCGCGGGATGATGCTCGCCGGCGCGGCCCCCCACGCGTGATTCCAATCCTGGTTCGGCTTGAAGCGATCGTCCCAGGCTTCCAGCGCAATCGTCGTCCCCACGTCATAGACCATATGCGCCCAGGACCGCTCGGATGTCGATGTCATCAGTGTCAGCGCGAAGTCTGCTTCACACGCTTCATACAGGGCTTCCATCAGAAACTGTGATCCGTATACGCTGCAGGCCATTCCCTTCTCTTTCAAGTGATCCAGAACAGCTCCCCGGCTCTCTTCAGGAACCAACCCGAACGCCAGCGCGGTCATGTTGGCGTGCAGCGAGCTGTGGGTGCTGCCCTCGCCATCCAGAACCAGACCGGTCACAGGATCGATCAGCTTCTGTATGTAGCTGTTCTTGATCAGCTTCGCCCGTTCGCGATACCAGAGTACATCCTCATCCTTCCCCAGAGCCTTCGCGATATCCGCCATCAGCACTACGGCCCGGTAGTGAAATGCGTTCGTTTCCGAGTTGATATCACGCATGTCAAACTCGTCCCGTTCCGCCTGCGGCCAGTCCGGGTTGTCTTCAATACCTCGATTGAACTGATCCGCCGACCGTCCTGCGAAATGGATCACCTGCATAACGTCATCCGTGATGTTCTCCAGCGTGATCATCCCGTCATCTCGAGCGATCTCCGTCAGCGCCTTGGCCTTCAGATCGTCATAGTGATGCTCGAGAGAGGTCGCGTTGCCTGTGTAGACGTAGTCATTCCATGCAATCAGCACGGAGTCCAGAATCCACTCCGTCGGCCACGTCGGTGTCGTGATCAGGTATTCGTGCGTCCTGCGAGCCATCGCATATTCGCGATCGCAGCAGTAGTGTCCGAGCTGATTGATGTACGCGTCTGCTTCATACGGGATACGCTCCCGATCACCGTCGACGTAATAACCGCAGAAGCTGGTCGCCTTCATCGTGTACTTGCACAGATCC
>CAYYGZ010000134.1:0-13011 GCA_964471275.1 uncultured bacterium
TCGTTTCGGGTACAGGTGGTCTGTAACCCAGTGAACTGTGTGGACGGACCTGATTGTACTCTCGCCGCCAGACCTCCGTCAACACCTATGCTTCTTGCAGCGTTGTGAAGGTTTCTCCGTCGAGGAGTTCATCCCTGATCTTCACTTGTGTCGCAGGCCATCGTCACCCGGGCCTCGCCCTGCTTCTCGAGTATCTCGATAAGCCGCATATATGCCGTCATCACACAGCCACACCCAACGATGCCTAGTCTTACCGGATCAGCCACACGTCCTCCTCTGACTCACATCCGAAGGCCTTCACGGGACACCTTGATCTCGTACACAAAAAAACGTCGTGAGCGATCATACGCGACCGCTCACGACGTTGACTGGCTGCCCCCCAGGGATTCGAACCCCGATTACCTGATCCAGAGTCAGGCGTATTGCCATTATACGAGGGGGCAATAGCTGTTCAGGAAACCTGCTGATCGGGTGACAGGACCTCGAGTGCGTGTTCCAGACGACGCACACAGGTTTCCTGTCCCAACACCTCCATTAGTTCGAAGAGCCCTGGACCAAACCCGACGCCACACAGCGAGAGACGCGTCGGATGGATCAATTTCGACGCGGAAAGACCGAGCTCACCCGCCAGAGTTCTGACAGCACCTTCGATATCTGATTCGGTAAAGGTCGCAAGGGCGCGCAGGCGCTCCACGAGTGCCGAAATGCGTGCCGTCGTGTCGGTCTTCCAGTGTTTCTTATAGACAGTCTCGTCGTAGGTATCCGGTTCCCTGAAGAAGTAGAAGGCGTTTGTAAAGTCATCCACCTTCTCGACTCGCGGTTGCATCAAAGCGACAATCTGACGAAGCTCCGACGCTCTCGGCTCAACCTCCGACGGGTCGATCAAACCAGCATCCACCCACGCTCCGACTGCAACGTCGAACAACTCATCGATGGACTTGGCTCGAAAATGCTCACCATTTAACCAGGTGAGCTTCGTTTCGTCAAAGATCGCATCCTTCTTCAGCATCCCTTCGATCGTGAAGGCCTCGACCAGCTCGTCGAGTGTGTACACTTCGCGACCGTCGCCGGGTGCCCAGCCAAGCAGCGCGAGGAAATTCACAAAAGCACTCGGGATATAACCGGCCTCCCGGTACTCGACCACCGTTGTGGCGCCCTTCCGCTTGCTCAGCTTGCTGCCGTCCGTTGCCTTGAGAAGCGTCGAGTGACCATACTTTGGGACATCCCAGCCAAGCGCCTGAAAAAGCATCACTTGCTTGGGAGTATTCGAGATATGGTCGGCGCCACGCAACGCGAACGTAACACCCATCTCGTGATCATCGACCACCACGGCGAGATTGTATACGGGCGATCCGTCTGACCGGGCGATCACAAAATCACCGATCACGCCGTTGTCCCAGCGACTCACGCCGCGGATCGCATCATCCCAGACCGTCTCACCTTCGGGGATCGCGAAGAACAGTGCACCCGGAACGCCGGCCGCTTTCTTCGCGGCTTGCTCGTCCGGTGTCTGCCTTGGATACCGTGTTGCTCGTTTCTCTATCTGCGCTTGCTTCCGGATCGCCTCGAGCTCTTCCGCTGTTGCGTAGAACTGGTAGGCCGCCCCGGATTCCAGAAGCTGCTGGACCGTGGCGCGATGTGACGATTCGTTCTGTGACTGAAAAACGGGCTCACCGTCAAACGCAATCCCCAACCAATCGAGCCCGTCCGTGATCGTCTTCAGGCTGTCTTCGGTCGACCGGGATGCGTCGGTATCCTCGATCCGGAGCTTGAGAGTCGCCCCGTAGTGCCGTGCGTAGAGGTAATTGAAAAGCGCCGTCCGGGCGTTCCCTACGTGGAATCCCCCTGTGGGTGACGGCGCAAATCGGAGAACATCTGTCGACATTTCTGTAAATCGCGCAGTGCTGGCCGAATCATACCGGCGAACACCGTCCTTGATAGGCTGGCGGAGAGGGAGGGATTCGAACCCTCGGCAGAGGAAACCCCCTGCAATGGCTTAGCAGGCCACCCTGTTCAACCACTCCAGCACCTCTCCGAAGATCGTAAAGTCCTGTTAAAACAGGCACCTCGCGCTGGCTGGCGAAGACATAGATTTTAACAAAAAGCACCAGCAGACGCAAGCAAAACGCACTCCCAAGGTGTCCCCTGGCTTGGTTCTGCTGCTCGGGGTTGAGGGGAAAGGAAATGGCGGAGAGGGTGGGATTCGAACCCACGGACCCCGTAAGAGGTCACCGGTTTTCAAGACCGGCTCCTTCAACCACTCGGACACCTCTCCTGTATTCCGCCTCACGAGTGCGCGAAAAACATCCAATTTGGATACCGGTGTGTCAAGCTGTTTGTCCGATAGTGGTTGACAATCAACGATTCCGGAGTTTATTTTCGCCTTGATTTTCTAAGCAGATTTGCGATATCAGCGACAATTCCAGCCTTCCGAACCAGAGACCAAAATGCAAGCCACAATACGATTCAGCCTCATACTCCTGATCACTGCAGGTCTGCTCGGCAGCTGCGCAGGTAAGGACAAGTTCCAGAACAAGATGAAGGGCATCTGGATTCTGAAATCGCGAGCCCTGCCAGAAGGCGAGCAAATTGTCCCCCCATCGATCAGCGGACGGCTCGAGTGGTTCCCGATGGACGTGGACGCAGGAACCGCGCACGTCAGCATCTTGACGACACACGGTGGCGAGGGCCTGCAAGTCCACGGATCACATTACACACTCAACGACCACGCTAGGTTCTCCCAGGTGAGTTACCTTGAAATCGGTGGCGGCGTCAGCAAGACCCACGATAAGACCTTTGCTGCAGGTCGGAAGACAATCAGTGGGACGATCCAGGTCGAAGGCGCCCGGATCACCTTCAGGCACGAGAGCGGACCCGTCTACGTGTTCGAAGGCTCCCAACTGACGATAGAACATCCGGACGGTACGACAGACGTTCTAATGAAGTAGAGACGATCCGTCTTCTGATCCGGCTCAAATCGGTTGCTCACAGACGGCCCTTCCTGTATTTTTTCGTCCTGAATCCGGGACTGAAAACACCTGAAAAAATTTGATTACCGCTCTCGGCATCGACCTTGTAGACGTCGCCAGAATCGAGAAATCTGTCGATCGCTGGGGCAAACGGTTCCTGGACCGCGTGTTCACGTCCGCTGAAATCGAGTATTGCCAGGGCCGGGGAGAGCGATTCCGGTCACTTGCTGCCCGATTCGCCGCAAAGGAAGCCGCCATGAAAGCTCTCGGGACGGGGTGGCAGCACGGGGTCCGGTGGGTTGATCTGGAGCTCGTAAGAGAACCGGGACAAGCACCCAGGATACAGTTGCACGGGCGTGCCGCCGAGCTGGCAGAAGGATGTCGATTTCTGGTCAGCCTGACCCATACGGACACGCAGGCGATCGCAGTCGTCGTCGCCGAGACAAACCCGTAATGCTGCCACACCTTCCGCTGGTTTCTGCCCAAATGATGGCGGAAATCGATCAGGCAACGATCGATGTCGGCACACCGGGTCTCGAACTGATGAACCGGGCAGGGATTGGGGTCTGGACGTGCGCAGCGGAGCGCTACGAACTCGGACCGGGAAAAAAGGTTCTCTTCCTCTGCGGGAAGGGGAACAACGGCGGCGATGGTTTTGTCGCTGCCCGCTCCGCAAAGATGGACGGACTGGACACGACAGTCCTCGTGCACACCGCGGAACAGGAAATCTCGGGCGACGCGCTATACCATCTAGAGGCGGCACGCGAGGCGGGAGTCACGATCCTGCCGGTACAGAGAGCAGAAAAGCTTGATCGTATGCTCGCATCGGCAGATGTCGTGTTCGATGCGCTCCTTGGGACCGGGCTGACCGGTGCATCACGATCGCCGATCGATCGAACGATCCGGTGCCTCACGCAAACGGCTGCCCGCATTGTGGCTGTCGACCTCCCCTCCGGGATGAACGCGGACACCGGTTTGGACGAGGGTGTTGTCGCGGACACTACGGTGACGTTTGGTGCACTCAAACCTGCGCACGTGGCGCAGCCGAGCCGGTCGAAGTGCGGCGCTCTCTCGGTCGTTGACATCGGGCTCTGTGAGAACGCCATCACGGCGCGCAGTTCTCGCCACGTCAGCTTTGGCGCATCCGATCCGGCCCTACCGGTGCGTGCTCGCACGGTCCACAAAGGCGACACGGGTCGAGTCGCAATCATCGCTGGTTCTGTCGGCCTCACGGGGGCTGCCTGTTTGGCCTCGCTTGCGGCACTGCGCTCTGGGGCCGGGCTCATTACATTGGGTTTGCCCGAAACGCTGAATGACATCGCCGAAGTCAAACTGACCGAGGTGATGACACGACCGCTCCCGGAGGTCAAGAAGCATCGCTGCCTCTCTCTGCGAGCGTGCAGCGAGATCAGACGACTAATCGATGGGGCGGACGCGATCGCCTTGGGACCGGGGCTTGGACGACATCGTGAAACCGCTGATCTCGTCAGACGTCTGATTCACGACTTGACGGCGCCGACGGTGCTTGACGCGGATGGTCTCAACGCCTTCGAAGGACAGGCCGATCTTCTCCGCGCGGCGTCGCAGCCGCTGATTCTGACACCGCACGCGGGCGAGTTCAAACGGTTGACGGGCGTGAAACCAACAGACCCGGTTTCTGCGGCGGAAATGCTGGCGTCGCAAACTCGGGCGATCGTCGTCTTGAAAGGAGCACCCACGATCGTCGCGCTGCCGGATGGTAAGAGCTTTGTGAATGTCAGTGGGAACCCGGGTATGGCGACCGGGGGCACGGGTGACGTTCTTGCCGGGATCCTTGCGAGTCAGATCGCACAGGGACTCGACCCGGAAAATGCTGCCTTGGCAGGAGTTTACCTTCACGGTTTGGCGGGTGATCTGGCGATGGACAAGCTTGGCGAACGCGGGCTCATCGCGAGCGATCTGGTCGCGGCGCTGCCAGAGGCGGAGCAGCTTGCCCGGACGGGCGAAGGTATCCGTCGATACGTAGACTATCGACAAAGAGTGTGATCGCTTTCGGTGGAGAGCCGTTGGCACAACAGGACAAAGGATATGCCCAGCACCAACCAGAGAATCGATCAACTCATCGAGGAGTCATACCTCCTGAGTCTGAGCGAGGAAGAAATCCGGTCCGATCTGGATCGATTCGTTGAAGTCTGTGGCAAGGTCATACGAGAGAACGTTCACGACAGAAAACAGATGCAAGAACTGGCCCAGAAACTGGCGAGAGCCCGCGCCCTGAGCCTGATCGAAGACCATCACGAGGATGACGACGAATTGAGCATCGCCGAGCCTTTCGAGATCGAAGACGAGTCGCGATCTCCGAAAGAGATCTTCGCAGAGAAAGTTGCCCGAAACAAGTGTCTGATACTCAAGACGATCCGCGATTGCAGCCCCGGTCTGGAGGATCTGATTGACAAGGAGCGATATCCGGCTCTGGCTGACGAGTCGGAATCACCGCTTCCTCTCTCGACGGGCACCCGTCAGTCGCCCAAGGACACGGTCTTCAAGGTCTTCTATGTTGTGACCTTGCTTTTCGTGCTACTGCTTGTGTATCTCGTGTTGTTGCAACAGAATTTCTAAGGTTCCCCGCAACGATGATCAGCAGGCGCCTGCGATCCCTCCCTCAGAGTCGCAGGCGTTTCTGTGCACCCTCATTGCACGTCAGGTGACATGCCCAAACGCAACGATCTCCAAAAAATTCTGCTAATCGGGTCCGGACCGATCGTAATCGGCCAGGCCTGCGAATTCGACTACTCCGGCACGCAGGCGTGCAAGGCGCTCAGGGAGGAGGGATATACGGTCGTGCTCGTCAACAGCAACCCGGCGACGATCATGACGGATCCCGAGATGGCCGATCGGACGTATGTTGAACCTGTGACACCGGATGTCTGCGCCGCTGTGATCGAGCGGGAACGGCCCGACGCCCTTCTGCCAACGCTCGGAGGGCAGACCGGTCTGAACGTGGCGATGGATCTTCACAATGCAGGTGTTCTCGATAGGTTCGGTGTCGAGATGATCGGTGCAAAGCCAGAGGCGATCGAGAAAGCAGAGAATCGCGAGAAATTCCAGACAGCGATGAGAAGCATAGGTCTGGATCTACCCAAGGGCGGGTTCGCGTATACGCTCGAAGAGGCCATGGAGGTCGTGGGTGATATCGGCTATCCTGCCATCATCCGCCCCTCCTACACGCTGGGCGGCACGGGTGCAGGGACCGCTTACAACGCCGAGGAATTCGAGGTCGCGGCAGCAAACGGTCTGGATCTGTCGCCGACGACCGAGATCCTGGTCGAAGAGAGCATCATCGGGTGGAAAGAGTATGAGCTCGAAGTGATGCGCGATCTGGCGGACAACGTCGTCATCATCTGCTCGATCGAGAATCTGGATCCCATGGGCGTTCACACGGGAGACTCCATCACGGTGGCCCCCGCTCAGACCCTGACGGACAAGGAATACCAGGTCATGCGGGACGCCTCGCTCCGATGCATCCGTGAGATCGGTGTGGAAACGGGGGGGTCGAACATCCAGTTCGCCGTCGATCCGGCTACCGGCCGTCAGGTTGTGATCGAAATGAACCCGCGTGTTTCTCGGTCGAGTGCCCTTGCATCCAAGGCAACGGGCTTCCCGATTGCCAAGATCGCGGCGAAACTGGCGGTTGGATACACGCTTGACGAGATCCAGAACGATATTACCAGGGAAACACCCGCTTCCTTCGAGCCCACGATCGATTACTGTGTGATCAAGATTCCCCGGTGGACCTTCGAGAAGTTCCCACAGACGCAAGACGTCCTCGGCACACAGATGAAGTCGGTCGGTGAAACAATGGCCATCGGCCGGACGTTCAAGGAAGCGTTCCAGAAGGGCCTGCGCTCACTCGAGATTGGACGAGCCGGATTCGGCGGGGACGGGGGTGACCTTGATCTGAACACGCTCGACAGGGAGACGATCGAGCAGAAACTCCGCTCACCCAACTCGTTGCGGTTGTTCTACCTGAAAGCGGCGATACAGAAGTCATTCACCATCGATGAAGTACACGACATCACCGGAATCGACCGGTGGTTCCTGCGGGGGCTCTTTGACATCGTCGCCGTGGAAGAGGAATTGGCGGCACTGGTCGACTGATCAGATGCGTAGAACCGGGGAGATAAGGTGGCAGCACTGAAATCGCTGGACGATCTCAAATCACGAATCACTCGCGAGCAACTGCTGAACGCCAAGCAGCACGGCTTCAGCGACAAACAGCTCGGGTATCTGTGGAAGACCGATGAGTGGACGGTCCGCGACCTGCGAAAAGCTCTGGATGTGATTCCTGTCTACAAGACAGTAGATACGTGCGCGGCTGAATTCGAGGCATATACCCCATATCACTACTCGACCTACGAAACCGAAAACGAGGCGACACGCTCCGACAACCGGAAGATCATGATTCTGGGAGGAGGCCCCAATCGGATTGGTCAGGGCATCGAGTTCGACTACTGTTGCTGTCACGCATCCTTCGCGCTTCGGGAAGACGGTATCGAGACCATCATGGTCAATTCGAACCCGGAGACAGTCAGCACCGACTATGACACGTCAGACAAACTCTACTTCGAACCGCTCACCGCGGAGGACGTTCTCGCCATCGCCGATCTGGAGCGGCCGGACGGGGTGATCGTGCAGTTCGGGGGTCAGACACCTCTGAACCTGGCACGTGATCTGGAGCGTGGCGGTCTCAACATTGTGGGAACCTCCCCCGACAGCATCGATCTCGCTGAAGATCGGAAGCGGTTTGGTGCTTTGATCGAAGAACTCGGTATCAAACAGCCTGAGAACGGGACGGCGACAAACGTGATGGAGGCGGTCGGCATCGCGGAATCCATCGGTTTCCCCGTCCTTGTTCGGCCGTCATACGTCCTGGGTGGGCGTGCGATGGCAATCGTCTACGACACCGACGCGCTCGTCAGCTACGTTGAAAACGCAATCGACGCCTCCCCGGAGCGGCCGATACTGGTCGACCGGTATCTGCAGAACGCCCACGAATTCGATGTCGATGCGGTAGCTGATCCAACGGCAATCGTCATCGGCGGAGTCATGCAACATATCGAGAGTGCGGGCGTTCATTCAGGTGACAGCGCCTGCGTCCTACCCCCATACGACATCACGGACGCCAACCTCGCCCTGCTCAAGAAACACACGCACAAGCTGGCTCGAGCGCTTGGCGTGGTTGGCCTGATGAACGTTCAGTATGCGATTCAGGACGACGAAGTCTACATCATCGAGGTCAATCCTCGCGCCTCGCGCACCGTGCCGTTCGTCAGCAAGACCATCGGCGTTCCGCTCGCGAAGGTTGCCGCGAGGGCGATGGTCGGACACGCCCTGGAGAAACAGGGGTTCACGGCTGAAGTCGCGTTTGACCACATCGCAGTCAAGGAAGCCGTCCTTCCGTTCAACAAGTTTCCCGGCGTGGATGCCCTCCTCGGCCCGGAGATGAAGTCGACGGGCGAGGTGATGGGAATCGACACGGACTTCGGACTCAGTTTCCAGAAAGCCCAGCTTGGAGCAGGCGTCAGGTTGCCCGTGTCGGGAACCGTGTTCGTCAGCGTCAACGATCACGACAAAGAGGGCGTGGTCGACACGGCCAGACAGATCATGGATGCAGGATTCCGGATCGTGGCGACACAGGGCACACAGCAGTTCCTGGAAAGCAGGGGGATCGCAGCAGAGCGGATCCTGAAGATCCGAGAGGGACGTCCACATATCCTGGACGAGATCAAGAACGATGAGATCGCCTTGATGATCAATACACCCGCAGGAGAAAAGACTCGATCCGACGACCACCAGATTCGCCAGGCGGCCGTGCAGTACGGTGTGCCCTACACGACGACCCTTGCCGGGGCCCAGGCGATGGTGGCTGCGATCGAGTCGCTGAAGAAGGACCAGACCGTCCGTATCCGCTCACTTCAGGAATTCCACGCGACCGTCTGACCATGGCCGGATGGACTCGACTTACTCTCGCCGCCCTCATGTTCTGCTCGCTCCCCGCGTGTGTCTACTACAACACCTTCTACAACGCCAGGAAACAGTTCAGCGACGCCCATTCCCAGAGACTGGCCTCCGAAGCCGAGCCCGATAATCGGATCCTCGCCAACGCCTACCGGGACTACTACCTCTCTGCGATCAAGAAAGCTTCAGCTGTTCTGGATCTCTACCCGGACAGCAAATGGATTGACGACAGCCTTTTGCTGATCGGTAAGTCCTACTACTGGCGGGGCGAGCACAAAGAGGCCATCCTCAAGTACGACGAGATTCTAGAAAATTTCCCGGATAGCGAACTGGTAACGGAAGCGCAGTACTGGAAGGCGATCGCGCTCTGGGGAAATGAGACCATAACGTTGAGTCGAGAGCTCCTCGAGCAAATCAGTGGGTCCGATGACCGGATATATGCCGGGCAGGCCCGGTTGGCGTTGGCCGAACTGGAGCATTCCCAGGAGAGCTACGACCGCGCGGTCAAGGCATATCTCAGCCTGGTCGGCACGTTGACGGACCGTGAGTTGGAGACACGACTCTGGAAGGGCCTGGGCGACACCTACTACGCCCAGGGGAGCCTGGAGAACGCGCTCAATGCCTATGCGAAGGTCCTCGAGACCGGACCGGATCCGGTCATCAGCTACCAGACACAGCTGCAGATCGGGGCGAGTCAGGAACTCATGGGGAATCTCGATGCCGCACTGATCACCTACCGGCGGCTCGAGCGTACAAAGCGATTCCGACTGTATCAGCCTAAGATCCAGTTGAGAATGGCGAATGTCTACCGCTTGACGGGCGATATCGAAGGCGCCCTAGGTGCGTATCAAGAGATCATCAAGCAGAACTCGAGAACAGAAACCAGCGCCGAAGCCTATTACCAGATCGCGATGATCGAACATCAGGTCAGAAAAGACAACAAGGTGGCGCTCGAATTGTTTGCGAAGGCACGGAAAGAGCGATCGAGTTCCGAGGCAGCCGTTCGAGCAAGAGAGATGGAGACCACGCTATTCCAGCTGGATCGCTTCAGGAAGCGTGCTGATAAAGAGACCAAGCAGGGCAACGAAGCCCTGTTCAGCGTTGCAGAGATCTACCTCTTCAGTCTCGGCGAGGTAGACTCTGCCCTCAGCACGTACAAGCGGGTATTGGCAAGGGAAGACAGTCTCAACACACCCAAAGCGCTCTATGGCATCGGGATGATATATGCGGATAGCCTGGACAAGAAGGAAGAGGCCGATCGCATATTCCAAACGCTGGTAGACGAATATCCTGTGACCCCCTACGCAGTCGACGCCCGACGTCGGATCGGACAGGACCGATCGGATGACGTCCTGGCGGAGGCCCGGTATGTCGAGGCGGAGGCGCTAAAAGCCGAGGGAGCCGATCCCGTCGATGTCGTCAGGATTCTCCAACAGGTCACCGAGGAATACCCCAACAGCCTTTACGCGCCAAAGGCACTGTTTGCGCTCGGATGGGCGTACGAGAATGACATCGGCGATCTCGATGCCGCAACCCGGAACTACAGGCTTCTGATTGACACGTATCCGATGACCGACTTCGCCGATGTATCCGAGGACAAGGTGAAGCAGATCGCCAGGGAACTACGCGAGGCCAAGCGGGAGAAGGATCGAGCCGAGCGCGAAGCAAAGAAGGCGGAGACCAAGGAAGAGACACCGACAAAACAGGCCTCAAAAGACCCACAGTCGCCCTCTGGCAACCTCGGCAGTCCGGATTCAAGCACAGCGACACCCGTCCACAAGGAGATCGATGCGGCGCGGGAGGACACACCACCGACACAAACCGATATGAAACAGACTGAAGGTCCTTTGGAAGCCGGTCAGATAGAGCAACTCCCGTCGATTGTGAGTGCACCCGCGCCACGCCCTCGTGAGGAACTGGAGGAAGAGGATATAGATCCAAACGTGATGGTGCGCATTCTTGTCGGCAAGAATGGCCGGGTCAAACGCGTCGTCGTCGTGGAAGGTGCGGAGGTCCTGCACGAAGCGGCAGTCGACGCCGCATTCGAATATATCTTCACACCCGGTAAACATGAAGACCAGCCCAGAGAAGTCTGGATGGAATTCCCAATCACGTTCATCAGCCCCGAACAGGCAACCGGCGACGAGGGAGAACCACAATAGACACACCGATACCCAGCTTCGCGAGAGAGACCGCGCAGATTCTGTCGAACGAGTCGGTTGCCGACGGAATCCGCGTGATGCGGCTCTCGGCAGAACTGTCGCAGACCGCCAAACCCGCCCAATTCGTGAACATCCAGACGGACTCGGGTCTGTCCCCCTTCCTGCGGCGTCCGCTCAGCATCCTGAATGCAGATGTGCGGGAAGGCTGGATCGAAATCTACTACGACGTGATCGGTCCCGGCACACGTCGTCTGGCGTGCATGTCGGATGGAGATAGGCTTGACCTGATCGGTCCCCTTGGCATCCCTTTCGAGCCGGTCACTCCGAGGACGCTTCTCGTCGGAGGCGGGGTGGGTGTGGTGCCCCTGGCCTTCCTTGCCTGGCATTACCCGGACACGCGCGATCGGCTGGAACTGCTGATGGGAGCGGCAACGGCTGACCTGATGCCGAATCCGACCCGGATCGTGCCCACCGACCTGAAGACCGTCCTGGCAACCGACGATGGCAGCATCGGTCACCACGGGTTTGTGACGGACCTCATCGCAGATCGCCTGGACGAGGATACATCGATCCTGACCTGCGGTCCTCAGGGCATGATGGCCCACGTCGCAGAGATCGCGGCAGCCGCTTCAGTGCCCTGCTATGCGTCTCTCGAAAACCACATGGCCTGCGGATTCGGTGCCTGTGTCGGGTGTGTTGTCGAGTACAGAGAGTACGATCGGGACGATCGGAGATACAGACGCGTATGCATCGAGGGTCCCGTCGTCAACGCCAGCGAGATTGTGTGGTAGACATGGATCTGTCAGTAGACGTCGGAGGCGGGCTGACCGTGAAGAATCCGATACTCATGGCCTCCGGGACTTTTGGCCACGGGGCGGAGTATGGCGGCCTGTTCGACCTGTCGACCATCGGAGGCGTGGTCACAAAGACAATCACGCGGAATCCCAGGGCTGGCAACTCGCCGCCTCGCACAGCTGAGACCCCGTCGGGTATGTTGAACTCCATCGGACTGACCAACCCGGGACTCGAGGGATTTATCGAAGAGAAGGTTCCGGCGCTGGAAGCGCTGGACACCACCCGTGTCGTCTCGATCGCCGGAACATCGAGTGATGAATTCGCAGAAATGGCCACGGCATTGTGCGAGCGGGGTGGGTTCGATGCACTTGAGCTCAACGTCTCGTCCCCGAATATGAAGGACGGTGGAATGCTCTTCGGCTGCAGAGAGGAAACGTCAGCAGAAGTCACGCGCGCAGTCAAAGCGGTCGCTACCGTTCCCGTGATCGTAAAGCTGACACCCAACGTCACCGACATTACCGTAATCGCCAAGGCTGTAGAAGAGGCTGGCGCCGACGGAATCGCCATGATCAACACTTTGCTGGGGATGGCGATCGACATCGACAACCGGAAGCCGATTCTCGGGAACATCACGGGGGGGCTATCGGGCCCGGCGATCAAGCCCGTTGCCCTGGCCCTGGTGTGGAGGGTAGCCCAGGCAGTCACGATCCCGATCTTGGGAATGGGTGGCATCACAACCGGACGCGACGCGGTCGAGTTCCTGATTGCCGGGGCGTCCGCAGTCCAGGTGGGTACGGCGACTTTTGTGAACCCGCTGGCCGGCCCCGAGATCCTGGAAGGCGTTATCGCCTATTGCCAGGAGCGGGACATCGAAGATATTAGAGACCTAATCGGCTCTCTCAAAACCGGGTGAGTGGGGAGGTGCCTGCCAACCGAATCCTGCGCTGCACGCTGCTCGGTCTGGCGGCCAGCCTGACGGCGTGTACGGCCTCACCGCGATACCCCCGGCCCCCCCCCCCCGCGGGGGGGGCGGGGGCGGGGGGGGGAGGGGGGTCCGCCCGCTCGGGGGAGGGGGGGACCCGGGGGGG
>CAYYGZ010000135.1:0-12992 GCA_964471275.1 uncultured bacterium
AGAAGGAAGTCGACATCAACGATGAGATCAACCGTTTGCGGCTGAGGGCCACGAGTGCGCTCCACTCGCGGAACGATGTGATCATTGTTGCGAGCGTGTCGTGCATCTACGGGATTGGAAACCCCGATGAGTATGATCGATTGCACGTGAAGCTGAAGAAGGGCGAAGAGATCGATCGGGATGAGATGCTTCGGAAACTGGTCGACATCCACTTCACGCGGAACGATCTGGCTTTCGAGCCTGGGACTTTCCGTGTTCGGGGGGATGTGGTCGAAATTCGGCCCATGGAGCAGGAACTGGCCGTTCGTATCGAGCTCTGGGGAGACGAGGTCGAATCGATCTCGATGATCAATATCCTGACGGGCGAGGTCGTCGAAGAGACCGAGGAGATGTCAATCTTTCCAGCCAAGCATTTTGTGACATCCGGTGATCGTATCGAGCGAGCGATTCTGGATATGGAGGTCGATCTGGCACTCCGACTGGAGGAGTTTCGGACAGAGGGAAAGCTGCTCGAGGCCCAACGACTGGAGACGCGCACTCGCTACGATATCGAGATGATGCGTGAGATTGGATTCTGTCCGGGAATCGAGAATTACTCGCGCTATATCGACGGTCGTAAGCCGGGCGAGCCGCCCTATGTGCTGCTGGATTTCTTCGGGGACGACTACCTGATGGTGATCGACGAGTCTCACGTGACGATGCCCCAGGTAAGAGGGATGTGGAAAGGCGATCGGACCCGTAAGGAGACGCTGGTGGATCACGGATTCCGTCTGCCCGCCGCGATCGACAACCGGCCGCTCTATCACGAAGAGTTCGAGGGTAAGATCCAACAGGTTGTGTTCATGTCGGCCACACCCTCTGACTACGAACTGGAGAAGTCCGAGGGCGTGGTGGTCGAGCAGGTAATACGTCCGACAGGGCTGCTCGACCCCCTGATCGAGGTCAGACCAGTCCGTGGGCAGGTCGACGATCTGGTTGAGGAAGCACGTGTCCGGATAGAGAGCAGTGAGCGCGTCCTTGTGACAACGCTGACAAAGCGAATGGCCGAGGACCTGGCAGACTACATGCGAGACATCGGGATCCGGGCCCGGTATATGCATTCGGAAATCGATTCACTGGACCGGGTAGAGATCATCAGGGATCTCCGATTGGGTAAGTTTGACGTCCTGGTCGGAGTCAATCTCCTGCGTGAGGGACTGGATATGCCTGAGGTTTCACTCGTCGCCATCCTCGATGCGGACAAGGAAGGATATCTCCGGTCGGAGCGCTCGCTGATTCAAACTGCAGGCCGCGCGGCCCGGAACGTGGGGGGAACGGTCATCATGTATGGTGACAGGGTGACTGATTCCATGCAGCGTGCGATCGACGAGACGGACCGTCGACGGAAGATTCAGTCTGCATACAACGAAGAGAACAGGATTGTTCCTGAAACGGTATTCAAGTCCGAAGAGGAGATCCTGCAGGTGACACGGGTGACCGAGGACGCCAAGATGGAAGACGATCGCGTCACCGAACCCGATCCTGTGTATGATCCGGATCGCGATCCGACAGAGCTGATCGCAGAGCTGGAGAAGAAGATGTCGGCTGCCGCAGCAGATCTGGATTTCGAGAAGGCAGCGGAGTGTCGGGACGAGATCGTCAGAATCAAAGAAAAGCTGCTCCAATAACGGAAGAATGGAACCCTGAATGGCAGAACTGAACAGAGACGATGCACAGCAGCTGATCGACATCGCGCTTGCGGAAGACGTGGGGGCGGGTGATATCACGAGCAATTGGACCGTTCCCGAAGAGAAGACGGCAACGGCGCACTTTGTCGCGAAGGCGATCGGTGTGATCGCCGGTCTGGACATCGCGGAATGGGTTTTCAATACCGTGGATGGCGAGGTTCGGTTCGAATCCAGGGCCGTGGATGGTGACAACGTAAGGCCTGGAGACCGTATTGCGGTCGTAACAGGATCAGCTCGGGCCTTGCTCACGGCAGAGCGGACGGCACTCAACTTTCTCCAGCGAATGTCAGGTGTGGCGTCACTGACGTCTCGTTTTGTACGGCTTGTGGCGCATACGGATGTGTCGATTCTCGATACCCGAAAGACCATCCCGGGTTGGCGGTATCTCGATAAGTACGCTGTCGCGGCAGGAGGGGGGCGGAATCACCGCTTTGGTCTGTTTGATATGGTACTGATCAAGGAGAACCACATTGAGGCGGCTGACGGAATCGGTCCTGCTGTGTCCGGCGTCCGGCGTCACCTCAATGGGGGGCCGTCCGAGGTCAAGATCGAGGTCGAGGTGAAGAACCTAGTCGAATTGGAGGAAGCGATAATGGCGAATGTGGACTGGGTTATGCTGGATAATATGGATGTTGACCAGATGACGGATGCCGTCAGGCTCGTGAAGAACCAGGGCGGCGGGCCGTTTCTCGAAGCCTCCGGGAATGTCAGTCTGAACGGGGTAAAGGAGATCGCGGAAACCGGTGTCGACTATATTTCAGTCGGTTCGCTGACGCATTCCGCGACTGCACTCGATATCAGCATGCTCTTCCAATAGGACGCATTCGCGAGGCGTGGCATCTGCGCTCGCCGAAGGCTGTTCCTCCGGCCAGGACCGACACTTGCCCTCGACTTCGCCCAAAGGATCAGTGCTCCCGGTTGCACCAAAACTACATCGGACAGACGGTAAGGTTGTGAATTCTCGCTGAGCGGTTTCAGGTTCACGCATAATCCCGATTCATTACGCGATTGTGGTGACAGTACCTGTCGAGACACGAAGACGTCTTCGGACAAGCTGTGACAGTGTGTCTATGCCAACACGATCGCCTGATCGAGTTTGTTGTCGGATATCGCACTGTCGATGTAGAAGCCGAGCATGTAGATCTCCAGGATACCGAGTATCGCCGATTCTCTTGCGATGATTTCCCAGCGATAGAACAGGAAGGCCAGGAGCTGCCTGTAAGCGCGTGGCAGTATTTCATACCCGTATCGATCGGTGCTTCGGATCGGTGCGTCTTCGCGGAGCCTTATCTGGTTTTTCCGGTCCCCAGTCAGGTGTGCCAGGATCGCACCGTTGTGGAGCGATATCGCCAGAATGGCAGGAAGCATCGACGGGCCCCAGAGCTGGACGAAGATGTAGGCCTGCACGTACTCGGGCGTTGTTTCGCAACTACTACGGGGTGTAACAGAAAATAGCGGGGAAGCGACTCGCAGAGAGGAAGTTACAATCCTTCACTTCTTGGTCCGATAATCAAAGTGTCCAAATCTTGCCCATCCGGAGTGAGAAACAGTGTTTTACTACGCCGTCTGGCTCCGTTCTTCAGACTCCCCCCCATCCTCACACTTGCCATCCAGACCCAGATTCTCCATCGCAGTGACCTTCCTCTCGGCTGAGGTGTGTATATAACGCATCGTCATTTCAATGTTCTTGTGTCCCATCAACTCCATTATCGTCCTCGGGTCCACACCGTTTGCGGCAAGCCTGGTGCCAAAGGCGTGCCTCAGGTCGTGAACACTCATCAGGTGTCGTATACACCGCGGGCGGAGCACGCGAGCTCCGTCTACCGATCGGTCGCTATACAAACTTCAGTGCGTGCTCGTCGGACGCCGAGACTTCACCAACGATTGACGCGTCGTCGATGCCGACATCGTTGAGCCGTTCGAGCAACCCCTTTGCCTCTTCTTTGCTCAGGGACAGCAGCAACCCGCCGCTCGTCTGCGGGTCCACGAGGAGTTCCTGCTGTTGCATGCTGATCGACGAAGCGAACGACACGTGATTCTCGATCAGAGCACGGTTTTCAGTATTCGCACCCGTTGTCACCCCCCGCTGATACATCTCGAGGGCCTCCGGCATTACCGGTACTTCACTCGCGTGCATCGTGACGGTCACGTCCGACCCTTGGGCCATCTCGAGTGTGTGACCCGCAAGTCCGAATCCCGTGATGTCAGTTGCCGCGTGTATGTCGAAATCTCGTGCGATCTCCGCTGGTCGACGATTCAGTGTGGTGATTGTTGCTATACAGGCCTGCAAGGCATCGTCAGAGACCCATCCTTTCAGGTTCGCGTTGAACAGGACCCCGCTGCCAATCCGTTTGGTCAGGATGAGCAGGTCTCCTTCCTGAGCCCCAACATTGGCCCAGTAGTGCTCCGGGTTGACGATCCCCGTAACGGAGAGCCCAAACTTGGGCTCGTCATCGTCGGTCGTATGACCCCCGGCGAGGACCGCGCCCGCTTCGGTGATCTTGCTGAGTGCTCCCTCCACGATCCCGTGTAAGACCTCCTCATCGAGATCTCTGCTCGGAAATCCTGCAAGGTTAAGGCACGTGAGCGGTCTGCCGCACATCGCATAGACATCGCTCAGCGAATTCGCCGCCGCTATCTGCCCGAAGGTGAACGGATCGTCAACGGGGGGGGTGATGATGTCTGCGGTTACGACGATGGCCTGGTCGTCGGATAGTCGATAGATGCCGGCGTCGTCCGACGTGTCGAATCCGACAAGCAGGTTGGGGTCATCCACTCTTGGCAGCCTGGCGAGCAGTTTTTCCAGTCCGACCGGACTGATTTTGGCTGCTCAGCCGCAGGTCTTTGCGAGACCGGTCAGGGTCTTCTTTTTATTACCGAAGAGCATTCAGACTCCTGTTTCCACGAGGTTTGTGCATCGATAGGGTGGTCCGGGGAATTCGGGGATCTAGTCGTGTGACAATGTCTTTGGAGGTTACTTGCCGCCCACCCTTCGCTAAGACGTGTAGACAACCTACTCTAACAAGGCACCGGTATCTGTCTGGCTACTACGTCACTCAGGGCGAACGAGGGTAACCCTTGCTGCTCCCAGGAAAAACCTTGTAGGACTAGACCCGCTCTCGGATGCCAGACCACTCGTGCCAGATGTCGGTGAATGCCTTGCTCCCGAATTCCTCACAGGCCACGTGTCGCAGGCGGAAGATCGCCGCATAGCGGACGTGAGGAGAGACGTTGGGCCCTGCACCGTGCACAAGTTGGTGGTGAGCGATCACGGCATCGCCTGCTCTTCCCGTAATCTGCACCGGCGTCTCCGGCAACTCAGGGCGTGGCATCCCGTTCTCCAACACCTCGACACCATTCGTTCTAAAATAGTCTTCGAAGAATGTATGTGATTTAGGCCAGACTGTGAAGTTCCCGCAGTTCGATCCGTCTAGGTCGTTCAGCAAGATGACAGCTAGTGCTGTGAATCCGCGACGATAGGTTCCCTTTGCACTGCCGTTTAAACCGCTGCCCAATCCGTCGAGATGACCGCCCGGTGGTGGTGGGTCGACGCCTGGCGGGCGCGGGAATCGCAATGCGATTTGACCAGCTGTCGGTTTCTGTACATTGCCGACACCGATCAGCTGTTCAGCCACCGAATATACCGGCGAGTTGTTCAGCAGGTTGGTCACGGCTGTGTCATCGCGCATTTCCTTGCAGTAGGACTGTGCTCGGAGTGTCGGAAGATCTTTCTTGTTCATCCCCTCTTCTCCGAGCGAATGATTGATGGCGTGGAGAGCACCGTTGACCTGCAATCGCGAGACGGCACCCGGGATCACCAGGTAACCTTCTTCTTTGAAAGCTGCTTTCTGGGAGGGTGTAAGTATCATTGCTTCTCCAGTGGTGGATAGTCGATTCTGTTGAGTTGCCCAGGGGGCGCGGAGCGCGATGGCTAGTCAGGTCCGTGTGGCATCTCGGACTGAGTGGGGCCCCTCCGTCTTGGTAGCACTAAAGCATTGCCACTGAGGCGGGCGTGGTCAAGACCTTTTGATTGATCAGCAGGATTTGAACCTCTATTTTGTATCTTCACCTCAGGAGCGGAGAGAATGGGTCTGAGTACGCATGAAATAGCCGTATTTGGTGCGAATGGCTATGTCGTCAAACGTGAAATGTTTGAGCATGATGCAATCGAACGAATCACGGAAGAGATCGACGACCTTCACGATCGAATGGCAGAATCACCGACAGAAGGTGTCGGAATCAGTTGGGAGGAATTCGGAGATGTGAATATGCCGAAGCTGATTCGCCAGCTGATGCACAGTGAATTGGTGAGCCGGACCCTTAACAAGATGCTCAGAAGTGATACCCTATTGGATATCGTCGAGGTACTGATCGGGCCGAACATATCGCTCTACCACAGCAAGCTGCTTATGAAGGCGGCAAACGACGGTTCATCGATCCCCTGGCACCAGGACTATGCCTATTGGGAGCAGGAGGGTAACGAGCCGTTGATGCTAAACTGTATGGTTGCGATCGACAGGGCAGATCTGGGGAATGGATGTACACAATTTGTGGCAGGGAGCCACAAGTGGGGGCTGCAGGAGCACGAGCGGGAGAAGACCAGCTTTGGTGTCTTTCTACCCGGATACTACCAGGCGCGTGATGATGCAACTCCCGAGGTGTTGGAGCCGGGCGACGCGATCTTCTTCAGCGCGCTGATCATACACGGATCGGCACCGAACCCATCAGGACGGTCACGACGGATCAACACTTTTGCGTTCAACGTCACTGGCAACGGGGAAGGGCAGTGTCGTGAACTGCTTCGTGGCACGGACTGAGGATACAGGGGGGAGAAGCAAGATGGATGGACAACCGAATATCCTGCTTATCAGTACGGATCAGCAGTTTTCCGGTGCGATGAGCTGTGCCGGTAATGGTGATTTGAATACACCTGGAATGGACCGGATCGCGGGATCAGGAACACGATTCGAACGGGCCTACTGCACACACCCGTTGTGTTGCCCAGCTCGATCCAGCTATGTAAGCGGACTGATGCCCCATCAAACCGGGGTGATGGCCAACAGGTCGGCCATACACGAGGAACTCCTTTCGCAGACGATTGGGAATCTCCTCCGGGATGCTGGTTACGACGCGGCACTCGCAGGTAAGTGGCACGTGCCGGGGTGTAAGCCGCAGGACTGCGGTCTGGATGAGCTGTGTCCGACCAACGACGCGCTCGTTCCGCAGGTTTCGGCCGACTATTTCAAGGAAGAGCGGACGAAGCCATTCTTTCTGTTCGCATCCTTTATCAACCCGCACGATATCTGCCAGGTGGCGCGCAACCAGGATCTTCCGCAGGGACCTGTGTCGCGTGTTTCTCTCGAAGACTGCCCTGCGCTTCCAGATAACTTCGCGATTCCACCATACGCGCCGGATGTGCTTCAGATTCTGCGCCAGAATAGTCCGCGTCACTACCCGACGCTCGATTGGACGGATGATCAGTGGCGTCATTTTAGGCACGCCTACTTCCGGCTTGTCGAGAAGGTCGATGCCGAGATTGTCCGTCTACTCTATGGGCTTGATGCATCGGGCAAGGCGGACAATACGGTTGTCATCTTTACGAGCGACCACGGTGACGGACACGGAACGCACCACTGGAATCAGAAGACCGCGCTCTGGGAAGAGGAAATCCGGATTCCGATGATCGTGTCGGCTCCCGGTCAGAACGGCGGGCAGGTGGATACACGGTTAGTGTCGAATGGTCTGGATATTCTGCCCACGGTGTGCGACTACGCCGGAGCCGCCTGTCCGGACGGTCTGGACGGGCTGAGTCTGCGACCCATCGTCGAGGGACGGGAGCCGGGAGAGTGGCGGGATGAGGTTGTCGTGGAAACGCAGATCAACTTTGTGGACGGGCCCGGCGGCGCACCCTTTGCACGGGTTCTCGTCACCGATGACTATAAGTATTCTGTCTATCAGATGGGACGCTACCGAGAGCAGCTTGTCGATCTGCACACGGATCAGGGGGAGATGGTCAATCTTGCGACGGCATCGAGGCACCGCGAGAGGTTGGAGCAATGTCGCGCACGATTGAGGGCTTGGGGAGATCGGACCGGAGATCCGGGCGTGAGGATTGTCCCGATACAGGGATAGGTGTTGAGCCCACGTCTAGCTCAGCTGAAGGCTCTCCCACACCCTGGGACCGGCGCTTCCATTAGCCTTCCGTGTCAGATTCCGCAGGTCACTCGGGCTAGTTGGTCGTGTGTCGTCGTGAGATCCTGATGCTGCCAGAGAGTTCAAAATCGGGCGGTAAGCGCAGAATATCGGTCGTGACGGTCTGGAAGAATTCAAAGGCCTTCGCGGCATTGGTAAAGTCGACCAGGATCTCGTCATTGAGAACGACACACTCCGAGACGCGATCGATCGCCTTTCCCAACTTGCGATCAATAGGGGAAAATCGGCCGGACACGCTGCCTGTGCTCGCCAGATCCAGGTCAAGCCTGTGGATCTCGCCGAATCGCAGGCTGATGCTCACGAGGGCCTGGGGAAATGGCACCAGGGCTGTCTGGAGTAGGGAAGTGCGCTCGATGAGGGCAGAGAGAAGGCGATTCCGGCTCTCCGGCGTGACGCCACTCCTTGGGAGATCCGCATGAACCAGCTCAGCGATTCGGGCAACCTGCCGGTGACGGTTGAGCATCCAGCCTGCCCCACCCAAACAGAGAAGCCCTGCGAGGATCGGCATCCATCCGCCTAGACCGAAAGTGTGTGTGAGCGGCGCGGGCTGTAGGGTGTTCGGGGATCTGGGAATCGGCGCGAAGAACAGAACGGCGAACCCGTTCAGGAGCAGAATGATGCCGGTGATCAGGAAGACGTATAGGAATGCGCGACGGGGCGGGGAGATTTCAAGGGCAGATTCATTCACTTTCGAGCCTGCTTGACGAGCGATCGGAGCCGCTCGAGGTTCTCGATATCTTCTGTGAGATCGGTCTCCTTGGGGGTCTCGAGGATGAACGGGATCTTTCTGAATCGCCTGTCATTCACGAAATTCGCGAATGCTTCGATGCCTATGTGTCCCTCCCCGATGTGCTCGTGTCGATCTTTCTTCGACCCGAGCTCCGTCTTGCTGTCGTTGGCGTGTACGATCTTCAGCTTGTCCAATCCGATGACGCTGTCGAAATGCTTGATTGTCTTCCTGTAGTCTTTCGGGTCTGTGATCGGGTAGCCTGCAGCAAAGATATGGCAGGTATCCAGACAGACACCGACGTGATCCCTGTCTTCGATGCGATCCATCGTGTAGGCCAGCTGTTCGAAGGTGTAGCCGAGGTTACTTCCCTGACCCGCTGTAGTTTCCAGACAGAGGGTGACCGTGTTGTCCGAAATACTCGCAAGAACCTTGTTCATGTTTTCGGCGATGCGATCCATCCCGGGCTCCTCACCTGATCCTACGTGCGAACCGGGATGGAACACCAGATTGGGGATACCCAGTAGATTGCATCGCTTGGTCTCTTCCTGGAGCGAGTTGCGCGATTTCACAAGCAGCTCGTCTTTTGGCGAACCGATGTTGATGAGATAACTCGAATGCGAACACGCGACGGATACGCCCGTCTCCTCGATTGCCGCGAAGTATTTGTCGATCTCTTCTGCAGTGAGCTTCTTTGCCCGCCACTGGCTGTTCGACTTGTTGAATATCTGAACCGTATCGCACGTTGCCGTCTGGCCTCGCGTGATGGCGTTGAACACGCCACCTGATATCGATTCGTGTGCCCCGAATATCATTGTTGCTCCCGTCTGGTCGCCCGGGTCATTCGAGCCCGAACTCTTTCCTCAAGTGTGCATCGGCGTTCCCGTGCAGGCGCCAATAGTCCGATTTGATACGCTTGTCTAGCGTGGCTGTCGTGGTCAGTTCGACTGCGTTCTCACCGGATCCGGATGTCTGCGTCTCTGTCCACGCATCGATCTGATGGGGGAACGATTTCCGGTAGGTGATCGTGAGCGTGCGTGACAGATCGGTATACGTCACCCGGCAGACATGTGATTCCACATCAGTAGGATGTGGTTCCATAGTGATAATCGCCCTATGTACGCCCCAGGCCGTGTGTCTGAATCGCTGGTAAATCGTGCCGGGGATGAGATCGACATCACCGGTCGGCAAACCTTCCGGATTGAGCCGAATCCGGTTCCACAGTTCGTCTTCTAGCATGGTGTCTGCCCAGAAGCGCTCCCGGTCTCCCTCTCGCTCGAAGTATGAGAGGAGTTTCGCTCGGTATCCGCCATTCTCGAGATTGAGCTGGGTGTAGGTGTGGCCGCACCATTCCTGTGAAGACGTCGTTACTTTTAGCGTCTTGGGGTGCCTGTCTGCGTAGACGGGAGTGAACACGGAAGACATCATCGAATAAGGATAGATCCCGGTGCTGAACTTCCTGGTGGCGTTCATCTTCAACACTTTGACCGCATTGTCAGGCGATCGCTCCGGCCGATCGAGTTTGACGTGCTTGCTCGCAGAGAAGTCTTCTGTCACGAAAATGAGGACAGCCTGTCCCTGATGGATCTCGCCATACCGCGCTTGGGAAAGCTCGTAGCTCGTGATCTCGGCCTTGCCTTGATACCAGTAATCGCCAAACGAATCCGCGGATGCGAAGGTTGGCGTCAGGAGCAGGGCTACGTAGAGTAGAAGGGGCAAATTATGGGTCCAGGAATAGAGTCAGTATTTGGTGCCTGGAAGGGCAATGTGTGGGACAGAGGCTGTTCCGTGCCCCGTGCCCCACACGCTAAGCGCGTCATCTCTTCACCGCCATAGACACGCCGTCTCCGAGGGGAATCAGCGAGAACTCGATGCGCTCGTCGGCCTGCATCCGGAGCGTGAGTTTCCGCATGGCGACCGTGGTGGTGGTGGTGTTTTCCGGATCGGCAACTCGGCCAGCCCACAGGACGTTGTCGATCAAGATCAGCCCGCCCACACGCAGCAACTCCAGGCATCGTTCGTAATAATCGCTGTAGCCGTTCTTGTCGGCATCGATGAAGGCGATGTCGTATGAACCGGCTTCGCCGGCCGCAATCATGGCGTCGAGGGATTCAATCGCTGGACCGATCCGGAGGTCTATCTTGTGACTGAGGTCGCTCTTCTCCCAGTGTTTGCGCCCAATCGATGGCATCTTGTCGTCGATGTCGCAGGCGACGAGTTTACCGTCTTCGGGGAGCGAAGACGCGACGATCATCGCGCTGTAGCCTGTGAAGGTACCGATTTCAATCGCTCTCCTCGCACCCATTAGCCTGACCAGGAGTCCCATAAACTGGCCCTGGTCTGGCGAGATCTGCATGCCCGGGTTGGGAAGATCGCCTGTCTCGTCCCGAAGCGCTCTTAACTCCGGTCGGTCTCTCAGTGTATCGGACAGGATGTAGTCATACACGTTCTCAGGGATGAATCCGTTCGTTCTGCTCATCAGTTCCTCTCGTTTACTCCTATTGTGTCTGTTGTCAGGACATTCCGCTAGGTGGGTAGGGACGTTGAGAGAAGTCGAAGACATTCTTATCCACCAGGTCAAGTTTGGAATCAGGCATTGTATGTGGGGGTGGTGAGTGCCCGGCACCCTCCAGCACTGCCGCCCCTCGTTGCTGTCGTGCCTGGCTCTCGAGAATGTCCTCCGCCGACCACCGACTGTCGATGCGGGCCTTGAGCTGGTTGACGATCACCAAGCATTCCGGCTTGCCCGCAAGGTCGTTCCGCTCTTCCGGGTCGGATGCGATGTTAAAGAGTTGACACGAATCAAATTCCGAGTAGTAGTTGAGCTTCCACTGGTCGACACGGACCATACAGGAAGGTTGATCTCCCAACAAACTCGAATACTCGCAGAAGACTTGATTCGGCCATTCGGGAATCGTTACGCCCTGCAGCAGACGGCAGAAACTGTTGCCGGTCATGACGCAATCATTGGGACACCGGCTGACCCTTCGTAGAAGCTGCTCTTCCACCATAGCCCGTGCTCACCATACATGTCGCCGTGGTCGGACGTATACAGGACTGCCGTGTCCTCGCCTCCCGAACGACTTGACCGAAAGAAGATTCCGTGACTCTTTGACGCGCGTGGTGGGTGACAGAGCACCTGAAAGCCCGTTGACCACCAAGAACACCAAGGTTTGCGCAGAGCGCAAGCAGAGGTGACCCGGGACGGACGATCGAAACAGATCGGGATATTGTTTGACAGGATTCATGAATCAACGAGGAGGGGACGTGCCGAGAAAGGAAGTCATCCAGACAGACAGAGCGGCTGCGCCGGTTGGCCCGTACTCCCAGGCAATCCGGTATGGAGATTTCGTCTACGTGGCAGGAGAGAAAGGAATCAGTCCGGAAACAGGTAAGATCGTCGACGGAGGGATCGCTGCGGAGACGCGGCAGACACTCGACAATGTGAAGGCGATTCTCGAGGAGGCCGGTTTGGTGATGAACGACGCGGTGCGTTCAGTCGTCTATATGACCGACCTTTCAGACTTCGCGATGATGAATGAGATCTACGCCGAGTATTTCACGGTCGATCCGCCGGGACGCACGACCGTGGAGGTAACGTCACTTCCTGCGGGGGCCCACGTGGAGATCGAAATTACAGCGGCCAGGCAAAGCTGAGGATCGCGAGAGAAACAGTGGATGGCGGAGACAACATAACAGAAGGTAATTTTCTACAAAGACTCAATCAGGGAGAGCAGCTTTGGCCTTCTACGAACTGAGACAGTATCGCATCAAAGACGGCAGGATGGATGACTGGGTCGCGTTCATGGAAAAGGAGATCATCCCCTACCAGGTATCCAAAGGAATGGTCGTGGTTGCGAGCTTTGTCGCGGAAGAGGAAGACGATCTCTACATCTGGATCCGCCGGTTCGAGAGCGAAGAGGAACGAGAGAGGCTCTACGAAGCAGTGTATCAAGATCCTGTATGGACAGAAGGAATGAGTGACCGTGTGGGTGAGATCGTGGATCGTGAGCGGATTGTGGTGACGCGGGTTCAGCCAACGAGTCTGTCGGTTCTGCAGTAGGGAAGCAGCGAGAGGCGAATACAGAGAACGAACGGCCTCAAGATAGTAGAAATACGAGGCTTTACCGGATCGTGAGGGCGCTGTGGAAATCTTGAGTAGCATACTTATTTCATCCGTCTGGTCGGGACACCCCGTTCGTTTTGACCTCCTGACGCACAAAGGTCATCAGTTTGTCGCTTTCTATGACGCCGATCGAAAAATGACAGTGGGTCAAAGGAAGCTGGGAGGCGACACGTTCGAACTGGTTCGCCTGGAGGGGATG
>CAYYGZ010000136.1:0-12947 GCA_964471275.1 uncultured bacterium
TCCTGCCTACGGCAGCAGGATCGCAAGGTCTGCTCGTTCAGTTGTCTGTCTGGATCATCATCTCTACGTGCTTGTCGATGAGATGGTGTCCACATCCGAGGCTATGTGGTCCTGGCATCTGCACGCAATAAAACCGATCGACAGCGACCGCAAAGGTCGGCACGTAACCATCAGGTATGACAAAGCTGCGCTCGATGTATCCTTCTGTCACGAGAATGAGTTGATCTTCAGGTCATTCGATGGATGGGAATACGCTCCTTTCGGGTATGCGAACGAGGAGGATATTCCCGAGGAAGCGGCACGATACCACCTGGATGTGACTTCCAACATGCCTGCGAAGCGGGATGTCCTAGTTACAGTTCTGAGTCCGTATCGAATCGGGGAAGAGAGGGCCGTGGTGGATCGGTTGTGGGATGACGGTATCCGGGGGGCGTCCATTGGATGGAAGGGGCAGAAATACATCATCCGTGCACACATCGATCTGAGTCTCGACCGACCGCTGATCCGTCTGGATGTCGCGGCGGAAGGAAACGGCGGAACCTGTGCCTACCGGATCGAACCCGGGAAGGATGGCTATGAGGGTGACACGGTCCTCCTAGACGCCGACGCGGTGGTCCGGTAGGTGTTCCAGGTTCTATTTACCATGCTCGCTGTCCTGTGCTACGGTCACGTAGAGGCACAGGTCGATATCGAGAGCATTCGGCGCGACGGGAAGGCCGGTCTGACTGGATCAATCGAGCTTGACCTGACGGTCCGCAGCGGAAACGTTGACCTGTTTGAGGTCGGTCCTGGAATCCTCTTGAGCTATGTGGATTCTGTGTATGCAATACTTCTTGTGGCATCCGGAGACGTCGGCTGGGAAGGGAACGAGCGGTTCTCGAACGAGGCGCTCGGTCATCTTCGATATGTACACAGGATATCCCATCGGGTATATGCGGAGTCGTTCATTCAAGCGAATTACGACAAATCGCGCCGCCTGAATTACAGGAACCTGGTCGGTGGAGGGATACGTCTGAACCTGGTTTCTACTGCTGGCGCCTCCCTCTCGTTGGGTAGCTCGTATCTGTTCGAACACGAGCAGAATGGTGTGCCCGCTGGCGGGAGGCACCCGGGTGAAACCTCCGTGAATCGATGGAACAGTTATGTTGGGGCTCGTCTTAAGTTGAGCCAGAATGCGGTTGCATCCGGTACCCTGTACTCTCAACCGAACATGTCACGTTTCAGCGACAGACGCTTCTTGATGGAGACTAAGCTGACGGCTTCGGTCACAGATGCTGTCTCGCTACACACTACCGTATTCTTCCGGCACGACAGTGACCCGGTCGATACCATCGCGCGATCAGATTTTCGCCTGAGCACCGGCGTGTCTGTGGGATGGTAGGTCGACGTGGACGAATCTGATCTGGACTCAAATGATGCGGCGATTACACGCGTGGTTGGTGGCTGCCGGTTTACCGAGGGCCCGGCCGCTGACGATCAGGGCAATCTCTTCTTCTCGGATTGCCCGAACAACCGTGTGATGGTGCTGCGGCCATCCGGTGAAGCGGAAGTCTGGCGTGAACCGAGCGGGCGCGCGAACGGGTTGAATTTCGACCCGAATGGTGCTCTTACCGCCTGCTGCGCGCAGGGAGAGGCGGGGCTCCGGTCCGTAGTGCGATTCGAGGATGGCGGCAGGCACGAAATCCTTGCTGCCGAATATGAAGGGAAGCGGCTCAACAGTCCGAATGACCTGTGCTTCGATCCGGAAGGTCAAATCTACTTTAATGACCCGAGGTATGGGAACGGTTCCGTTTGTGAGCAAGACTGCATAGGCGTCTACCGAATCGATCTTGATGGTTGCCTGACCCGGGTCATCGATGATGCCGAGACCCCGAACGGTATTCTGATGACGCCCGAAGGGAAGACGATCTACCTGGTTGATAACAATCTTCAGAGCGGCGGGGAAGTCTACGTTTTCTCGGCCCAGGGCGAGCAGCTGGGTTTCATTCATACACCGGAGCCTTCGACAAACTGCACATTCGGCGGGCCCGAGTTCAAGACGTTGTATATAACAGCGACAACATCCGTCTACTCGGTCGAGTGTACGGAGCCAGGTTTTCTGGCGTTTCCGAAGATTACCTAAGGAGCAATGGGATGAAGATTGGCGTAACACAGATCATTCTGGGTGATTACAGCCTTCAGCAGGTGCTGGACCTATGCGTTGACGCTGACTACGATGCTGTCGAACTCGTTTTCGCCGAAGGCAAGGATCCTGATGTTGATATGAGCGACGATGAGATTCGGGTGGTACGGAAACAATTCGACGAAGCCGGGATCGAGATTGGCAGTTCGATTGCCTGGTATGCGGATCGTGGTTGCTTCCTGAGCCAATCCGCTCAGGAGCGCGAGCAGGGCAAGAAGTGTTTGAGGCGTTCGATCGAGGTGGCCAGTGTGCTGGGGGTGGATGCCGTGCTGCTCCATCCTGGTCAACTGACGGAGAATGCGACATATCAGGAGGCGTGGGACTGGATGCTGGGTGAGCTGAAGGAGATCGCGCCGCTGGCTGAGGAGAAGGGCGTGACTGTCGGTATAGAGAATGTCTGGAACAAGTTCCTGCTGAGCGCGAAGGAAATGGGCGACTTTGTCGATGCTGTCGGTAGTCCACGCATCGGAACGTATCTGGATACGGCGAACATGATGTTCTACGGCTTCCCGGAGCATTGGATCCGGGGACTAGGCAGCCGAATCTCTCGCGTTCACTTCAAAGACTTTGTCCGAAAGGATCGGGATTTCGTTCCTCTGATGGACGGAGACACGGATTGGGCTACGGTGATGAAGGATCTTCGGGACATCGGCTATGACAAGTATGTGATCCACGAAGTCGGTGGGGACCGGGACCTGCAGATCGAGATGGCGAAACGGATGCGAAAGATCATCAGCCTATGAGTCGCACGAGGCACGCTCTAGCGGTTGATGGCGCGGGTCAGATCAGCGTGGTTGAGGAGCCAATACCCGAACCCGGCGCGGGCGAAGTGCTGGTGGAGGTGTCTGCCAGCATGGTCAGTCCGGGAACCGAACTGGGCGGAATCAGCCGCCGTCGCGAGAGCCCTGGTGGTGCGCCTGCCCGCCCCTTTGGTTACTCGAGCGCGGGTGTTGTTACTCAGTTGGGGGCGGGCGTCACGCGTCTTCAGGTCGGTCAGCGGGTTGCCTGCATGGGTGGGGGATATGCCCAACACGCGACCCACGGCTGCGTTCCTCAAAACATGGCGGTACCGATTCCAGACACGGTTGCTGATGCTGACGCCGCGGCTATTCATCTCGTGGCTACTTCGCTGAATGCCGTTCGCCGACTGGAGCCGGAGATTGCCGAATATATCGCCGTCGTCGGGCTCGGACCCGTCGGTAATTTCGCGACCCAGTGGGCTCGGATTGCGGGATGTCACGTCGCGGCGATCGATCGGCTCCCTATGCGACTCGAGACGGCCGATGTTTGCGGCGCGCATCTTTGTGTCGACCCCACCACAGATGCGGGGCTGGAGGCGATCGGGGCTTTTGCGAAGGGACGTGGGCTCGATGGCGCAATCATGGCCTTTGGTGGTGATGGGACAGCCGCCTTCAAGATGCTCGTTGGACAGATCAAGCGAGCCCCGGATACGCACCAGATGGGTCGTATCGTGAATGTGGGGGGGGCACGCATCGATCACAATTGGGCAGCCGCCCTGGGGAACCTGGATCTGCGATCCGCGGCCCGTACTGGTCCCGGATACCACGATGAGGACTGGGAACGCGGGCAGGACTATCCACCCGTGTTTGTGCAGTGGACAACAAACCGAAACATGGAGACGTGTCTGGACTTCATTGGGCGCGGGCAGTTGCACGTGGCGCCGCTGATCACGCACCGTGTCTCCCTGGGAGATGCGCCGGATGCCTGTGAAACACTCATACAAACACCCAACGATGCGCTTGGTATCGTTATCCTGCCGCAGGGATTTTGATGGCCGGGGTCTACCGAGCGGGTGCGATCGGTCGGACGGGGCGAGGCAATTTCGGTCATGGTCTGCACAAGTGCTACGCGGAAGTGCCAAACGTCGACATTGTGGCCATCGCGGACGATGACACGGAGGGCAGGTCGAAGGCCTCCTCGGAAACGGGTGTCACGAGCGTCTACGCAGATTACCGAGAGATGCTCGAGAAGGAAAATCTCGACATCGTCAGCGTCTGTCCTCGTTGGGTGGACTGCCACGAAGAGATGATCGCTGCAGTGCTGGAATCCGGATCTCACGTTTACGCCGAAAAGCCGATTACGGATACACCTGAGGCCGCAGACCGTATCATCGATCTCGCTGAATCCAAGGGGCTGAAGATCGCCGTTGCACACCAGGCCGCGTATTTGCCGCAGATTGCGGCGATCAAGGCGATGGTCGATGACGGTCGGATCGGGAATGTCCGAACCATACGGTCTGCTGGCAAACAAGACCAGCGAGGTGGCGGCGAGGACCTGATCGTGCTTGGAACACATTTATTCAATCTGATGCTGTTTTTTGTGGGTAATGTGCAGTCCGTCTGGGGACGGGTGACCGTGGGGGGAAAACACATCGCTCCCTGTGATGTACGGCAGGCGGATGAGCCTGTTGGCTGGATCGCAGGCGATGCCGTAGATGCACACTACGAATTCGAATGTGGGGCAACCGCATCGTTCGAATCCCGGCGTCGGAGTAATCGTGATGGCAGACCCTACGGGATGGAGATCATCGGCGACAAGGGCTCAATCGCGCTCAGAGCCGACGGAAGCGATATTACTCTTCTGGACGATGACGCTCACGCACCGTGGGAAGTGGACCAGAACCGAGTAGCTCTGGATTTCGAGACTGCACCTCTTATGTGGGGCAATGTTCTGGCGATCACGGATCTGGTCCAAGCAATCGAGGAGGATCGAGAACCTGTCTCGAGCGCGCGGGCGGCTCGTTCGGCTCTGGAGATGATTCTGGGAATCTACGCGGCAGAGGTGTCTGGCGTGCGTGTTCCGCTGCCGCTGGAAGACAGGATGCATCCGCTCGAGGTTTGGAAGAACAGCGATTAGGTCAGTATTTGGGTATGTTGTCTGGGAAAGAGCGGCACAAACCATGAATCTGAACATACGAACAGATATCTCCACCGAAGTTGCCGGGCCGACCTTGTTGGCCGGGTGGCCGGGCATGGGAAGCGTCGGTGTGGGAGCAATCAACTACCTGCGCCGACACCTGAACGCCGTTCCCTTCGCAGATATCGACATGGCGGAATTCTTCTGCCACGAGGAGGTCGTCGTAGAGGACGGTATCGCCAAGCTTCCGGAGATGCCCTCCCACGTCTTCTACTACGTCCCCGGTCAGGATCTCATTATCTTCGAGAGCGAAGCTCAGGTGGCAGGTCAGGGCGGGATTTCCTTGATGAACCAAGTTCTGGATCTCGCAGAAGACCTGGACGTCCAGGCCATCTACACAGCTGCGGCGTATGCCGTACCCATGCGACACACGGAGGAAGTTCACGTCCTTGGCATTTCAAATCGTGAAACACTCAGAGACCATATTGTGGCTCACGGTGTCGAGGTTCTGGGTCAAGGGCAAATATCCGGCCTAAACGGGCTGCTTCTGGGGTTTGCCGGCGCCCGTAACCTCTCGGCAGCCTGTTTGCTTGCGACGATGCCCCATCACGTCCTGCAGATCCCGAATCCCAAGGCGTCACGCGGCATCGTGCAGGTGCTTTCCAGTCTACTGGACATCGATGTCGATCTTGCTGAAATGGATGCCTCGGTGGACGAAATGGGTCGCGTTCTGGAGGAGATCGAGGAGAAGATTCGATCCGCATTTTCTTCCATGGAGGGGGAGGGGCTGGCAACGCCGGAGGAATTGGGTGATGTGGATGATGAGGCGGTTCCCCAGAAGGTGATGGAACGAATTGAGCGGCTGTTTCTTCAGGTCAACCACTCCGGATCCCCTCAGGCGTCCAAGATGATGGCTGCCGAGTTGAAGCAGGAACTCGATAAGTGGAACCTTTACGGCGTCTACGAGGATCGTTTTCTCAACCTGTTCCGAGACCAGTAGCGATCGATCAGGCAAGCACACTTCGAGCATTCGGTGTCCCATATCTGGGCCGCAGCAGAACCGCTGCGGCCTTTGTCGTGCGAGGTATGGAACGGGCTTGTCTGTGAGGTAACGGGACCCTAAGTTGTGGCACCTAAATGACTTTATGCGGACGGGGAAGCAATGGACGATATCAAGATCGATCTGTATAGCGACACATCCACGCAACCGGATCAGGCCATGCGCGAGTTTATGTGTTCGGCTGAAGTTGGGGATGAGCAGAAAGGGGAGGACCCGACGGTTAACCGTCTCCAGGATATGGTTGCCGAGATGCTGGGCAAAGAGCAGGCTCTCTTTCTGCCCTCGGGTACCATGTGCAACCAGATCGCATACGCCGTGCACTGTGGCCCTGGTGACCTAATACTCCTCGACCGGACAGCCCATCCTCTGATATCCGAGTCCGGTGGTGCCGCAGTACTCGCAAGTGCCACTATGTATCCAATTGATGGTGCCAACGGACAGTTCACTGCCGAGCAGGTCTCGGATGTGGTTGAGGAATCGACTCGGTACAAGCCAACCTTCCGGTTGCTGTCGATCGAGCAGACGACGAACAAACCGGGAGGTCGAATCTGGTCCCTTGAGCAGATACGGAGCGTAGAGCGAGTCGCCCGGGAGCGCGGTGTCCTGATGCACATGGACGGTGCCCGGCTCCTGAATGCCGTTGTGGAGACGGGGATTCCTGCGGCTGACTATGCAGCCTGTTTTGATTCTGTCTGGATCGATTTGAGTAAGGGGCTGGGCGCACCTATCGGTGGCGTGCTTGCCGGAACCACAGAGTTCATCGCTCATGCCTGGCAATGGAAGCAGCGGATTGGCGGGGCAATGCGTCAGGCAGGTATCGCGGCCGCTGGGGGCATATACGCGCTGGAGCACAATATTGACCGGATGGCAGAGGATCACGCCAACGCAAAGCGTCTGGCGTGCGCTATCGTTGGCGCTCCCGGTGTCGAGATCGATGCCGGTGCGGTGGAGACCAACATGGTTCGCTTAACGATCGACGCGTTGGGTGTAACGTCGAGTGCCTTTGTCGATGAGTTGATCGCATCCGCCGGTGTGCGTGTAAGCGCGCCTGGGCCAGCCCTGATCCGTGCGATTCCCCACCTCGGCATTTCCGAGGGGGATGTTGATGAGGCGGCGGCCGGGATCCAGGCGCTTACGCAAAGGCTTATGGTCGGGTAGATGGCCTACCGGGTTGCCATACTCGGATGTCGAGGACGCGGCACGGCTGCTGGCAGAGCCTACAACGAACACCCTGCGACCGAGATCGTGGGGTTGTGCGATCTGTTGCCTGATCGGTTGTCAGATTTGGGTGATTCATTAGGTATCAGCGCTCGATATACGGATCTGGATGCGATGATCCAAGAGACATCCCCCGACATTGTCGCGATTCCGACGGGCACGGAATTCCATTTCGACCTCGGTATGCGCGTTCTGGAGTACGGTGTTCATATCGATATCGAGAAGCCGATATGCGTGGATCTCGAACAGGCGGACCGTCTGATCGAGAAGGCGCAGCAGATGGGTGCTCAGATCGCTGTCCACCATCAAGGTCGGACGGGCTCATCGATGCGAGCAATCCGCGCAGCATACCGCTCGGGCCTGATCGGCTCGCTCCGATATGTCTCGGCAAGCGGTAAGGGCTATTACGGCGGGTATGGTCTGATGAATATCGGGACACATTCGGTGAATGCGGCTCTGGATCTGACCGGTCCGTGTCGAAGCGTAAGTGCGCAAGCTGAAACGGGTGGGAAACGAGTAGAAGTCTCAGATGTTCTGCCTTCGCCGGGGGGCATGGGCACGATCTGCGGTGAGAACATCACGGCCAGCTTCTCTTTCGACAACGGGGTTTCGGGTACTCTCACACAACATCGCTTTCCCAAAGTGGATTCGAGAGCCTACCACGCTGAATTCTTCGGCACAGAAGGACGTCTCTGTTGGCGAAGTGGATCGGCCTGGTGGTTGCCGGAGCCACATTCGGTTCCTGGTGAATCTGGCGGACGCTGGGAACAATTGACCCCGGACTTGCCATCCCTGGACTTCGAGGGAGAGGCAGCGGTCGATGATCTGCTTTTTGTGGATGAATACGTGAATGCACTCAACGAGGGCAGAGCCCACACGTGCAGCGGCGTGGCGGGACGACACGTGCTCGAGATCCTAATGGCTGTGTTTGAGTCCGCAGCATATGGATATCGAATCGATCTCCCCCAGGCCCGTCGAGACCACCCATTGATTCGCTGGCGTTGTGAATCGGGTTTGGGCAATGCTGACGAGATGCCCAGAGCCTACACCGCTTGGCTGGCCGTTGAGGACGAGCGGCTAGGTCGAGAACCTAGGCCATCCGTGCAGGCGTGAAAGGTTCCAGATGTTCAGCGAATCATACAACGGCGACAATAAGAAGATCCTGTGGCAGGAGATGTGGCGTAATGAGTTTGAAGCTGCCATCGAAGATGATCCTGTCGTGATTGTTCCGGTTGGATCGATCGAGCAACACGGCCCACACTGCCCGATGGATGTCGATATCGTTGGACCGTGGTATATGGCCATAGAGGCCGCCAAGCGAACAGAGACGTTTCCCGTGATCGTTGCTCCGCCGATCTGGTCAGGATTCACGCACTATAACAAGGGATTCGCTGGAACAATCAGTCTGCGTATCGAAACCTTCCTGAGTCTGCTTCAGGACGTGTGTCTGAGTATTCACGAGAACGGCTTCAAGCGAATCATCCTGGTAAACGGTCACGGGGGAAATGATGCACCTGTTCGTGTGGCGCGGGATGCCCTGACCGAGCACAACTGCTTTGTTGTCGGGTTCTCCTGGTGGCAGATGGTGGAGTCGGAGATGCTTGACTGGAGTGACGCGGACGATGGGAGTGTGGGGCACGGCGGTGAGTGGGAAACATCCGTCCAGTTGCACCTCCGTGAGCATCTCATACGAAGCGACCTGATGAATGATGACCTTTTCCCGAATCCGTTCAGTACCGAGCTTCAGCATTTTGCGGGATTCTCTGAACGCAGACGAGACACCAGAGACATTTCGGGGACAATGGGGAATGCGCTGTCGGCTTCCGGTGAGAAGGGCGAGAGAGTCTTCGAGCTCGCCGTCACGAGATTGATGCAGGTCGCGTCTGAATTCCACGGGCAACCTGTTCGTGAATACTTTGAGTTTGGATCACACTGTCCGAGGTAGTGTGTCATGTTGAAGGGAACGATCGTCATTCTTCTGGCCCTCTGTGCTGTGGGAGCCGCGCAGGCTTCGGGGCTGTCCTTAATCGCAAGCCGGAATCTTGCGGGGGACGTGTCAGGAATACTGGCGGCTGGCGAGTTGGCCCAAGCCGTTCGGGCAAGCGGCGGCCCGACGCTTCTGGTGGATCTGGGTGGTGCGCTATCGCCATCCGAACAAGCGTTTGAGCATCGCAGGCAGGGCAGCCTGACTGTCGATCTCATGAACCGGTCAGGATTCGCAGCTTGGTTTCTCGGCGGACGCGACCTGGCGTGGTCGAACCAGTTGACTAGATTTCTTCGTCGGACAGACTTTCCTGTCCTGGCGGCAAACCTGCATCGTCCGGAGACGGGCAGTCACCTGTTTCAGGTTCAGCCCTACACCGTCGTCCGGGTAGCGGGAAAACGAGTCGGTCTGATCGGGCTTTCCGGGGGGACTGCTGACGTTCTGTCCTCGGATCCGGTCGAGGCCGCGCGGTACTACGCCCGTTTGATGGCCTCCCGGGCGGACCTGATCATTGTAGCAAGCGCGGCGGGTCCTGATGCAGACTTGGCCATCGCCCAGGTGGAAGGCATCGATCTCGTTGTGGGGGTGGACGTGACAAGCCGTGTCTTGCGGACAGACGGAGGGTGGATTGTCGCGACGGAAGAGGGACAGGGCGTCTGGGGAATCGACCTGACGCTGGCAGATGGCAAAATCACCGGAGCTGCAGCCCGTCGTGTGACTGTTTTCGAGGTTGATCCTGTCGTCATTTCCCAGGCGTTTCTGGGTTGGACTGTGAATCTCGAGGGTGAACCGGTCTCGCTGGGTACGGTCATCGGAAGGTCCGACGGTGGGTTCCGCCATGCGCTGACGTCACCGCTCGGATACTATGTAGCAGATGTGATTCGGGACGCAGCACAAACAGATGGGGCACTGGTCGGCACTAATCACTTCCCTGATGATTTCACAGAGGGTGACATCACGGTCTACGACCTGTTCAGAGCCTACTCGCTCCCATTCACCGTCGGGGTAGTCAGCCTCAAGGGAAGCGACCTGATTCGCTTGCTCGACCTAGCAGACGGTGAACTTAGATTCTACCCCTCAGGTATCGATGTCGTATATGCCACGGGTGAAACTGGGGGAGGGTTGGTCGAATCTACGATTGGCGGGAAGCCGATCGATCCAAGGGTGGACTACACGATTGCCATTGAACGAGGTGCTTCAGATGATCCAATTCTATCCGCACTCCAAGTGAGAGACACAGGGCAGCGCGTTCGTGATCTGATTTGCAAGGATATTCGGATGTCAGAGGCGGTCAAGGGAGTGGTGGATGGCCGTATCCAGAGGCGATAGGAGGGTGACCTGAACGCGAGTGACGAACCCCTGATCGGGATTGAATCTGTCGAGGATGAGCCAGAAATTCCGAAGGTCAGGAACTTCTTTGTAACGGTCTCCGGCGGTCTCGAGGATATCGCGCTTCGAGAGATAAGGACGGTCCTGAAGGGCGTATCCGATATCGAGGTACACAAGCGGCAACGCCAGGGGCGAATACACTTCAGATACGCGCGAAGCCCCAGAAAGCTCCTCGCACTTCGGTGCATTGAGGGGCTGTTTGCGTATCTGGGCGAGACTGGGGGCATCACCGCTGGACGACCCGGTCTGCTCCGTGTGGCCAAGACCGTGGCTGGCGTTGATCTTGCCCCCGGTGTCGGACTCTACAACATCCTGAACGGGATACCTGACACAACAGGTGTTGCGATCAATTGCACTGTGGGACGGGGGCACCGATTCACGTCGAGCGAGCTCCATCAGGTTCTGCGCCACGTCCTGGCAGAAACATATGGTCTCGATGACACCGAGCAGAACGGCCCTTATTACCTGCAGATACGGATCGAGCGGCAGAAGGCGCTGATCGGGTTCCGTTTGTCTGAGCGAACCAGGGGACCCAGGGCCGGGGATCTGTCGGCGAGCACCGCGAGTGCGATTGGCGTGCTCTTTCAGCCTGAGCGAAACGAACTCTGGCTGGACCCGATGTGTCGGGGTGGGGCGGTCCTCCGCTCGTTAGCGGAAATTCAGGAGATCCAAGGTGTGGGTCTCGAGGTAAGAGGCAGCTGGACCCGTGAGGACAGGTCCAGTCACGTCGGGTTGTGGGACGGCAAGTCCCTGCCCTGCCGTGAAGGTACATTTGCGGGTGTGTTCGGTCACTTCGGCCGTCGGTCAGGGATGTGGTTGGATATCGACTTGCAGAGTGAATTTGCGCGTGTTCTGGGCAAGCACGGCCGTGCTATCATTCTCTGTGGCCGAGACCGGGAGCTCGAGAGCCATCTCGAGTCCGAACGGTCGCCATTCCGGTGTTCAGAACGTCGCTCGATATGCATCGGTGGCGATCTTCTCTCGCTGTATCTGCTGAGGAAGGTGTGATGGTCTGGTCTCTCCTTCTGATTCTATCGGTTACACCGACCCCGGTGGATTCTAATATTCACATCCGTCTGGGTTCTTGTGCCTACCAGGATACTACCCAGCGGATCAGGAACGGCGTTTCGGGGCGGAAACCCGATCTCTTTGTTCATCTGGGTGATGCCGTCTATGCAGATATGCGAGATACGCTGGTTATGCGAGCAGCCTACAACAAGGCCTCACAGAATGGACGGTTCAGGAGCATTCGGGAGAGCACGCCCTTCCTGTCCACGTAGGACGATCATGACTTCGGGGAGAACTATGCCGGCGCATCCTACCCGATACGAGATGCATCTGAGCGGCAGTTCTTTGATTTCTTGCAGGTACTGGCCGACAGTGAATGTGTGACGAGACCCGGCGTCTATGGCAGTCGGATCGTTGCGAAGGATGGTGTTGTGGTCCGTCTGATCACGCTCGACACGCACTATTTCAGAAGTGGCGGGACCGCTGACTCGAGTGCGACACGACGCTACCGCCAGGATTCGAATCCATTGAAGACGATCCTGGGTGCCGGGCAGTGGGAATGGCTCGAGAAGGAGCTGCGGCAACCCGCGGATGTACGGATACTGGAATCGAGTATTCGGGTAGTTAACGATGAATACGGATGGGAGTGTTGGGGGGGGATTTTTCCGTCGGAACGCCGGCGACTCTTTGAATCGATTGCCAAAACGCCTGCAAACCGTGTCATCAGCGTGCGCGGGGACAGGCACTTTACAGAGCTGTCGCGTGATCGCAACACGGGTATCTATCCTGTCTACGATTTCACAGCCAGCGGTTTGACCCAGGTCGCCAACCGCGGGCATCTTGTTTCTAACGGCAAGCGTGTCGGTCTCGCCATGATCGTACAGAGCTTTGGTGGTGTCATCGTTGACTTTACGGGCCCTGAGTCAAGTGTCGTCCTCCAAGCCTTCGATGACAGAGGCAACGCCATGTTCGAGCACACTGTGTACCTCGAGGATCTGCGGTTTTGAACCGCGATACCGTGAACAGGGAAGCTCCTGAAGGGAGACTGCGGCGCAGTCTACACGAGGTGATCTTTGAGGCAGACACGCCGATGGGGAAGGTGTTTGATGAAGTCCTGATTGTTTCGATTGTGCTTTCTGTGATCGTCGTCATGCTGGACAGTGTCGCTAGTGTTCGAGAGCATCACAGCGCTCTTCGTATCACGACGGTATGCTGCACCAGGTGCTTCG
>CAYYGZ010000137.1:0-1785 GCA_964471275.1 uncultured bacterium
GATTGGAGTGGATAGCGCACTTGTCGCCCCGCCGTGCGATCCCGAAGTGGGCTACTACGAGTATCCTGTGTTGATGGACCTGAAGGCCCAGGTCGAAGCGGCTGGTCTGAAGGTCGATGGGACGAGCCTGATTCCCTGGCGCCTTTGTTACAAGTGGATGCTGGGTCTTCCGGGACGGGACGAGCAGATCGACAAGTTTATGATGACACTACGTAACTTGGGCGCAGCGGGGTATCCGCTGGTCATCTACAACATGCACGCGATTCGATTTTACAGGACAAACCGTGCACTGCCCGACCGCGGGGGGGCTGGCGGATCAAGCTTCGAGATGAATCGCGTCAGGAACGCACCTCTATTCTCGAGCCCGGGGATCGATGCCAGACTGATTCCCGAAGCCCATCGCAAACCGATCTCTGATGAACAGATGTGGTCAAATCTGGAGTACTTCCTGACGGCCGTCGTTCCTGTCGCAGAGGAGACCGGGGTACAGCTCGCACTCCATCCAGACGATCCACCGGTTCCTGAGATATCGGGTGTGGCGCGCATCATGAGAGTGCCGGAAGCGTTCCAGAGGGCGATCGATCTGGTGCCCAGTGACTACAACGGGCTGAAATTCTGTGTGGGGTGCTTCTCGGAGATGGGAGCGGACGTCGCGAAGTGGATTCGGCATTTCGGTCAGCAGAAGAAGCTCTTCTTCATCGATTTCAGGAATGTGCGTGGCGACGTGAACTGTTTCAATGAGACCTTCCCGGATGACGGGAAGGAGAACATGTTCGTGAATTTTCAGGCGATCTATGAGTCGGGATATCAGGGCGGCGTGCATCCGGACCACGTGATGAAGATGGACGGTGATACAGACGCGCGGCAGTACTGGTCTTTCGCGATCGGGCATATGAGAGGGTATCTGGAATCACTGAATACACAGACTAACTGATACAGAGGCAGGGCCCGAAACGTATCGAATCCCCGTATTGGCGGATCACTGGCAACAGCCATGCTCGCAGTACTTCCACACAGACCAGCATCAAAGTGAGAGACCTATGAAACCCCCGCACGTCCTGCTCTTCATCTGCGATCAGATGCAGTACCAGAAACAGGGCCGTGTTGACCCGGTGGCCTACACGCCAAACCTTGATCAGCTGGCGGATGACGGGGTGTTCTTCTCCCACTACCATTGTGCCAATGGCCAGTGCGTGCCATCGCGTGCGTCTATGCAGACGGGTTTGTATCCGCACGAGGCCGAGGTGATGATCATCTACGGCTTCCACGGACACACGGCACACATCACGGGTGATCAGAAGACGATGGGGCACGTCTTTCGGGATGCGGGATATACCACAGCCTATTTTGGGAAGACGCATTTTGGGACTCGATTGGATGAATTGGGCTACGATATTGGAGGGAGGGAAAAGAAGACACCCAGACCCCTTAGTGTCGGGGATAACGAAATCGTTCAGGCGGCGATCGATTTTCTGGAAGGATACGATGCGAGTGAACCGCTGTTCCTGACAGTGTCGATCAACATGCCGCATCCCCCGTTTGAAGTGGTGGAACGGTGGAAGGAGCGGTACTCGGCAGACACTCTAGAGCTGCCGAAGAGCTTCTATGAGGACGATCTGCTGGACAAGCCTCAATTCCTTCAGGATCACATCCGTGATGGGCAGCACGGTGCTCTTGAGGAAGGAGAACTCCGTCAGGAAACACGGGAGTACTACACGATGATCTCGGAAGTCGATCGACTCTTCGGTGAGGTCCGTCGTGTGTTCGAGGGAAAGGGCATGTGGG
>CAYYGZ010000137.1:1795-12919 GCA_964471275.1 uncultured bacterium
GGTCGCTGCGTTCATAAGCGATCACGGAGATATGATGGGTGCCCACCGGATGCGGAAGAAGGGCACGATCCCGTATGATGAGATCTTCAGGATACCGTTCATTTTGCGATTGCCTCGAAACTCGCACGCAGGGAGCACTGCCGATGCACTAGCCGTGAACGTCAGCCTGCCCGGCACGCTGGTCGATGCAGCAGGACTGGAGGTGCCCGGTGAGTTCAAGGGAGGTACGATGATGCCGGTTGTGCGGGGAGAAGAAGCCGGTCCGGACCACATCTTCTTTGAGCACTACGGAGCCTACTGGGGTATCCATCCATTCCGTGCGATCCGAACACGAGAATGGAAGTATGTCCGCTACTACGGTGCCGATAGCGATGAAGAGCTCTACCATTTGATGCGTGATCAGAGCGAAATCACCAACCTGGCAAACCAACCGGCCTACGGAGAAACGCGCGACCATCTGCGACGCCTGGTGGATGCGTGGTGGGAGGAGACAAACGGCAAGGATCTGGCCTACTACGAATCCGAGGCGTTTAAGACGATCGGTGGTGATCTCGAATCGCTCAAGGCTGTAGACACAAAGGCGAAATCGTGATCGGCAGAACGGAAGCTTGAGACGGATTCGGTAAAGTCGGTTTCGGCTAAGGGCTCATCTAGCTTGTCCAGTGTTGTAATTATGTTGACACATAGAGCCAGTATGTGGGGTTGATTTGGGATCGCAGCTTTACCTACACGCTGTTGATGACACGATCTTGAGCCCGAGTCAGTCTCAGGCCGGAACGGGTGGCCGCCGGTAGCCTGGGGGCGGTCGCGCAGCCAGTCCGTCGAGAGCGGAGTGAAGACGAACCGCGGGGCCGAACCCCATGGTTGGAGCGACAATCGTGAACCGCGTCGCGATAGCTTCTCTGAACCCGAAAAGGAATGCCCCCGGCGCCAATGAATCTGAACTGTGAACACCATTCTGAATCAGGCTATTCTAGCGTGGCCCCGTATTAACGCCACCCAGAAGCGAGTAAGTCTCACAGGCCAGGCCACACGAGTGACAGAAGAGAGGATGGAATCGCGTTATGCTTGCCGAGAAATATCCGATCGAGAAACTCAGGGAGTCGCTTGTTGAGGAGTGGCACCCATATCCGAGAGCAACCGAACGCGGCCCCTGGGAGAAACTGCCTGATCGTTTGAGGAAGGTCTACATCGAGAGGGGCGAGAGTGCGCTCGACTTTGCGTGGCCGGTCTTGCCTGCAACGCTGTTTCTGGATTACGCTGTCACTGGTAACCGGACACGGTACCAGGCCGAGCGGAACAAACGTCGCCAATCCCTGGGTCACCTGGTGCTCGCCGAGTGTATGGAGGGTCAAGGCCGGTTTGTCGACCAGATCGTGAACGGTGTCTGGGCGACCTGCGAGGAGACCTACTGGGGCGTCCCTGCTCATCTGAGCTTGCAGGAAGCGGGGAGGGGATTGCCCGACGCGTCCGAGCCGACGGTCGATCTTTTTGCTGCGGAAACATCCGCGCTGCTCGCCTGGACGCATTACCTGATTGGCGACAGCCTCGAGACGGTCTCGCCGCTCGTTTTGCCGAGGATCGCGCTCGAAATAGACAAACGGATACTCACGCCCCTACTCTTGCGGGAGGATTTCTGGTGGATGGGTCTGAAGGCGCGTCCGGATGGGCGTCACGTCAACAACTGGAACCCCTGGATCAATTCCAACTGGCTGCTCTCGTTTCTCCTGATCGAGAAGGATCGCAACAGGCTTGCTGAAGGCGTGGCGAAAAGTATGCGGTCGCTGGATCGGTTCATTGAACCGTATCCAACGGACGGAGGATGCGATGAGGGTGCCGGATACTGGGGACGCGCGGCAGCGTCGCTGTTCGACTGCCAGGAGATACTCGAGAGTGCGACAGACGGGGCGATCGATGAATTCGACAATGATCTATTCAGGAACATGGGGAGCTTCATCTACAAGGCGCACGTCGACGATCGCTATTTTGTGAATTTCGCTGACGCCCCTGTCCTGACCACGCCGGTGCCGTCTATTCTGTATCGATTCGGGAAACGGGTAGGTGATGATCAGCTGGCAGCGTTTGGTGCCCTGCTTGCGAAGAAAGCGAACCTGGTGGCGAATGGATTTGGTGACAGCGTTGCCAGGCAACTACCGGCGCTCTTCGCGGCTGAAGAGCTGTTTGCCACGGAGGGTGGGCAACCGCTTCCACGAGATGCGTGGTTCCCGGAAATCCAGGTGATGACGGCTCGGTCAGCGGCTGGCTCGGCGAAGGGATTGTTTGTTGCCGCTAAGGGAGGCACGAACGCGGAGAGCCACAACCACAACGATGTCGGCACGTTCACCGTGTTCGCCGACGGCAAGCCGCTGCTGATTGACACGGGTGTTGAGCCGTACACGGCGAAGAATTCGAGCCCCGAGCGATACGATATCTGGACGATGAACTCGAACCACCACAACCTGCCTCAGATAAACGGCCAATGCCAGCAGCCCGGGTTTGAGCGAGCTGCTAAGGCGGTGACATACTCAGCCACCGATGACCAGGTCCTTTTTGGTGTCGACATCGCGGACGCCTATCCGAAGGAGGCCGGGGTCATCGCCTGGAACCGGACCATCCGCCTCAATCGGAGGAAGGACGTCGAGATAGAGGACGCGTGCTCGTTCGAAAAGGCTGGAGGCGAGGTTGTTCTTCATCTGATGACGGCGTGTGATGTCAAGATCGGTGATGGCACGCTCACCCTCTCAGAGACAGAGCTCGCCGATGGCCGAGTGACAGGTGCCGCACAGATCGCTTACGATGGCGATGTATTCGACGCTTCTGCGGAAGAGATCTCGCTGGTCGACGGAGAACGACTTCACCGGGTCTGGGGGCCACGCGTGATCCGCATCTCCCTCCGAACGGGTGGATTGGACACGCAGGCTGCCTGGACGATACGCGTGGTCTCCTGACCCTCTATTGACCACCGATCGACGCACGTCTGGCCGCACGCATCAGGACTGGTTGAACCACGGTTCTTCTGGCACGATTACCGTGTCGCGGTGCGACTTCGCCCTTTCCGGATTCTCAGTAGGCGATGGGGCTTTCTACAGGTGAGTAATCTGAGATCGCTCGTTCTACGCGTCGACGGTCGGTCGTCCCGCCCACCCGAATCGGATCTGGCCCGCAGAGGGAGACGGATAGACGATCCGACCGTCTTCACGTCTTGGCCGGGACGCGGCAATCTGTTCGACAAACGACCTGAACTCACCTGAATCCGCCTTCCCGCCGCACTCGACGATCCACGCGTTCCTTCTCGCCGAATACCCGTTTACCCGTACTGCTTCCGGACCAATAGTTTGGGCGAAGCCCTCCCGATTTTGAGTGTCCGTGCATAGCCGGGAGCCACAAAGGGTGACCCGTTCCTGTATGACCCGTCGAGTTGTCTCGTTTGTGTCGAGTTTTCGTGATGGCTGCTTGGCAAGCCCGGCCAGACCTGCTATTCTGTTGCACGCTGAATCGTGTAAGGTATGCCGCTCTACTTACTGATGCCCCGTTGTCACGTCCTGACTGCGGAAACAGCGGGAAACGGTTGACCGATTCGCACGGTCTGGCGAGTTTTGAGTGGCTTTAGATCATCATACACGACCAATCATAGATAGACAGGAATGACACACAGACTAGACATACCATCGCTTCTGCTGTCCATCGCGCTACTCGGGCTGGCGGTTCTGCCGGGATCTGCTCCTGGCGCCGGTGAACTGGCGTTCACGTCCGACGCCTACAGCTTCAGGGGAGCAACTGGGCCCGAACTCGAGATCGCGCTCCAGATCTCGGTCACCCAGCTGACGTTCTCGGCGATGGATGGTGGATTCACTGCCCGGTATCGGCCTGATCTCCAGCTTCTGGATCCCTCAGGGAAAGAAATCAAGCGGATCGGTGGTGAGCGCGTTGCCACGCTCGCGTCTATCGAGCAAACACAAGACCCTGGGCGGTTCGTGGATGATGTTGCCCGATTCAACGTGGCGCCCGGTTCCTACCAGGCGATTCTCGTCGTGTCTGACGGCAAACGGTCTGGAAGATTATCATTCCAGTTGGAGGTACCAGAATACAGACCCGGTAAGCTTGGCCTGAGTGATGTTCTGTTGGTTCGATCCATCGACGAGGCCGTCTCCGAGCCGGATCGCTTCACCAAAGCGGGGCACATCCTTCTCCCTTTGACCACGCGAAGGGTTGAGGTCGCCGATGCCCTCTACTGGTATGTGGAGTTGTATGAGATCGGTCAAATGGCGCATCGGGTCCGCTTCGAGATTCTCGATCGATTCGATCACGCCGTGCTCACTGAGATACGTAACTTTGGCGCCTATCGAGATGGCGCGCGGCTCATCGAAGGGTTATCTCTTCGGAATATCCCCGCCGGCCCATATTCACTGCAGGTGACGGCAACCGCTGGTGATCAGACCTCTACCGTGCGTCGCGGGCTCTGGATTGCTGGGCCGGGTGTCGCCGCGTCTCCTCACTTCAACGAGACCCGACAGGGACACGTGCGGCAGTTGATGGTGGCCGCTGAGGATCCGCAAGCTGTCCGGCGTTTTGATGAGTTGAGTGGTGAGGCACGGGCACGCTTCACCTATGGCTATTGGCGGGAGCACGATGCCCATCTTGCGACAGCCTACGTGGGGCCTCTTACCGGCCTGGGTCGCCACGAGGTGCGACTGCCGCTGCTCAATGCGCTCAAACGAGGCAACACCCTCAAAAAACGCGTAGACAAGACGTTTGGGGAACGGCTTCCGGAGCCGGATACAACTGCGATTCGAGCCGCCCGTGACCGGCTCAACCGGATTCTGGCCGAAGACAAGAACGAGCCTCTTGTACTGACGGGTGATGCGCTCCTGGCGCTTGAAATGGGTCTGCTGGCAGAGGGAGAGTTCTTCGCTAAACGAGCGCTGAATACATTGCCCAACCTGGCCGATGCACAGAACGCGATCGGCCTATCGAAGATCGGGAGGGGAGACTGGAAAGAGGCGATTCAACGGTTCGAATCAGCCGCGGAGGCCGATCCGGACTGGGTGACACCACGACTGAACGCGGATCTGACGCGGTTTCTCTCAGGCGAAGGCGATAGTCATACGGAGCTTGCTGCGATTCAGAAGTCCGTCTTCCACGACCCTACGCATCCCGAAGCTTACTACATCGCCGGACGACTCCTCGAGCGCCACGATCGGCTGGAGGAAAGCGCGTCTGCCTATGCTCGACAGGTGGCGGTCAACCCGCTGCACGAACGCGCCCGGTTTGATCTCGGACGCGTCTACTACAAGCGTGGGCATATCGATTCTGCTGCCACGGTCTGGCGTGATCTGGCAGAGGCGCGGCCGGACTTCCGGAGTGTCTGTGTCCCACCGCTCCTGGATGCCTACATCAGGTCGGGTGAAACCGGAAAGGCACAATCCCTCATTTCTGACGAGTTACGCACTCTTGACGACGCGTCACGCGCTCGAGTCGAGGACATCTCGTTGGTCGCCGGACCCAGCGAACTGGCCGAATACGAGAGCCTGTCCGAGGATGAGCGACCGAAGTTCATCCGGGCTTTCTGGCAGAAGCGTGATCCCACGCCCGCGACGCCCGGCAACGAAAGGCTTGTCGAGCACTACCGGCGTGTGGTGCACTCGTTGCATAACTATCCATCCGAGAAGCGAGGCTGGGATCGCCGGGGCGACGTCTATATCCGCTACGGTGAACCCGCACATATCAGCAAGCACGATGATGTGAGGTACGAGACCGATGGGGGGGTTGTTCGGGTTCGAGAGCGGTTGATGCGTTCTCTGAGTTCTGAAGCCCGTGAAGAGATTATTGCCCGGGCAGGCCGGATGCGGACCTCCACACGCGACCGTGTGATCGTTGGTGAGTATGGTCAGCAGGTCGAATATCAGGATTTCGAGTCGATTGATTTTGAGATGAACCCGAACCGGAGCTTCTTCATCGGTGACCAGGATAACACGAACAGATACGTCCGTGGCACAGAGGAAGCGACCTATCGCGGTCGGATGCGCGAAAAGCCGATCCAGGGAATCCCGCTCTTCCCTGTTGATGGCGGCACGACCTGGGAATACTGGATCTACCCGGACGTCGCGGGAGGAATCGAAGTCGTCTTCACGGCGCTCACGCCGAAGGGAGAACTCGACTATCCGGATGTACCGCGAGGTCGAGAACTGGCTCGCTTCAACGAGAAATCCTGGTATGAACGCCGATCTGAGGTCGTGATCAATCGGGCAAAGGGCCAGCAGCCCGATCGCTACCAACTACCGGGCGATGTGCTTGAGTTCCACTTTGCGGCCGCTGATTTCAGAGGACAGCCTGATCGGTCACGACTCGAGATCTACTATGGTGTTCCCATACTTGGAATCGTAGGGGAGTCGGAAACTAGTGATCTGTTCGAGCGAGGTGTTGCCCTGTTCGACAGCACGTGGACACCGATCTTCAGGAACACAGAACCCATGACCTTCCGAGCAGCGGAGGGTGAGGTGGATCAGGGAACGCTCGCGATCGACGAGGTGTCACTGCAGCTTCCGCCCGGCCGATACTACCTGGGTGTCCAGATCAACCATCCTGCGACCAAGCGCCGAAACGGCTACACGCAGGAATTGATCGTCGAAGACTACAACGTCACGGGGCTGGCGCTGAGTGACATCGAGATCGCCGGGCGTGTCGAGCCGGATGCTTCGACTGAAGAGAAGGGCGGACTCCTGGTCCTTCCGATGCCGTCGCGGACATTCAAACCCGGTCAGCCGGTTGTGATCTATTATGAGGTTTATGGGTTGGCTAAGGATACGTTCGGGCAGACCCATCACCGCGTGGACTACAAGATCAAGCCGCGTGAAGGGAAACTCAGCGCTGTTCGCGTTCTCCGCGCGCTTGGGAAGCTGCTCGGTATCGAAGAGAAGGCGATCGTCACGATATCTTATGAACGATCGGGTTCGGACCCCGATGAGCACAACTACCTGGAGATAGATCCGGGGGAATCCAGAGAGGGCGTGTACGAACTGACGGTTACAGTCACAGATCTTGTCAGCGAAGCCGTTACCGAGAAGGACGCGACCTTCCTGATCGGGGAGTGATGGGCAAGACACGCGCAAAGGACCGAGCAGGCAAGTGGCCGAAGGATCTCTGGATCGTCCTGATTTGCGCAGCAGTCATTCGCTTCCTGCATCTTTATGCGTTCTTTGGAAACAGCCCGTTTTCGGGAACGCTCGTGTCGGACGCCCATATTTTCGATGCCTGGGGGGCACGCATTGCTGGTGGTGACTGGGTGGGTGGACCGCAGTTGTTCGTCTTGCCCCCGCTGTATCCTTACCTGCTCGGTCTTGTCTACACCGTTTTCGGCCGGTCGCCGAGCCTGATCGTCGGGCTGCAATCTGTCCTTGGCATCATCTGTTCAGGTCTCCTCTGGCGATTCGCATCCCGCCGATTCGGAGGCGTGGCCGGACTGTGTGCCGGTATCCTGTTCGCGTGTACGGGAACTGTCCTGTTCTTCGAAAGCATGCTCGTCGGAACCTCTCTCGCCGTGTTTCTCTGCGTTGCTCTTCTAACCTGCCTGGACAATTGGACCACGAATGAAGACCAGCGGTCTCTGGCTCTCGCCGGGCTGTCTGTTGGCCTGCTCTCCGTCCTTAGGCCCAACGCAATCTTTCTGATTCCCGCTGTTGGTGCGATTGCCCTCTGGCCGGTCCACACGGTGGACCGGCGACGTTTCTGGGAAGCGGCTGCACGTTACGCCCTGCCGCTGGCTCTCCCTCTGTTGATCCTCTTTCTGCGTAACGGCATCGTTGCCGGTGAGTGGACACCCCTGTCGGGACACGGTGGGATCAACTTCTACATGGGAAATCATGCGGGAGCGCCTGGCTGGTTCGCCCCTCCGCCAGGGATGAACGCGCAGATCACGCCCGACGAACCGGAGGGTAACCGCACAGGTCCGCGGCGGATTGCCGAGGCTGATACCCGTCGAACGATGTCGGATCACGAAGTCTCCGACTACTGGTTTGAACGAGGGCTTGCATTCATCGCCGCACAGCCTGCTGAAGCGCTCACGGTGACGATGCGAAAAGCCCGACTTTTCCTGTCAGCATACGAAACGCCGCTGAACTATAGCTATGAGTATCACCGGAAATACGCAGCAGTTCTGAGCATTCCCTTTGGTCAGCTTTGGGTTCTCTATCCGCTCAGTATTCTGGGCATCTGGGCTGGTTTCGCGGGGGAACAGAAACGTGTTTACGATCTGCTCATCCTCCTCGGTGTGTATGCGGCGAGCGTGATTCTGTTTCACGTCTCGACCAGATACAGGATGCCGGTCCTGCCGATCCTGGGACTGCTTGCCGGACTGGGTTTACAGCACCTGGGAGAAGCTTTGCGGCAGAAAGATCGACGAACCCTCGTGCAGGCTGGACTATCAGCAATCCTCCTGATCACTCTCTTCTACAGTGAACGCGGGACCTGGCGTAGTGCGCGTCCAGACAGCATGGACCCCTTCAACCTGGGAACATCACACCTCTATGCGGGTCGTCCAGACCTTGCGATCCCATATCTGGAAGAGGCACGGGATGCTGGCGGGCAGTTTGCGAGTCTTCACTACAACCTGGGGGTGAGCTACGCATCGCGCGGTCGCAACCGGGAGGCAGTCTTGGCATATGAGAAGGCGATATCGGTAGACCCGGGGCTGGCTCCGGCACACACGAATCTAGGTAACCTCCTTTTCAGTGCCGGACAGTATGATGAAGCGGAGACGGCCTATCACGCTGCCCTTCGCGCGGATGCCGCCTCGCACAACGCTCGGGCCGCTCTCGGCTGGGTTCACTACACTTACCATCGCAATGACTCCGCTCGTGCGGTCTGGACCGCCGTTCTGAGCCAGGTTCCTGACAACGCGTCGGCGCTTGCGGGCATGCAGAAGCTCCTCGATTCTCCATAACCGCTCCAACCGACTTGCCCGTTTTCCCGTACCGCGGAAGTTGACAGATCCTGATTCCACACATTAGGTTGCATCGATTCCGGCTAACGGCTGCTAATACATGCCTGAGCAGCAGCAACTCACATAATACGGAAGACGAATCCTCGATTTGACCAAACGCGCATTTATCATCGGTTCCATCACGGCGATCTTTGTGGCCATCTGGCCGGCCTATTCCAGCTATATCATCCGTTCATCTCGCATGGACTACGGCCACCTGTCGGGAGCTATTCTGATCCCGTTCCTGGGACTGCTTCTCGTCAACTCGACTGTGGCCCGACGTGGGAGAGGGCTGACCGCCTCCGAACTGATCCTGATTGCGCTGATGGGCATGGTTTCTGCCCTCACGCAAGGAGAGTGGCTCGTTGGCTACTTTCTCGGCGTCATCACAGCTCCCAGCTATTTCGCCTCGGCAGAGAACAACTGGGGCGAGGTCCTGCTCACACGCATCCCGCCGTGGTCCATTGTATCCGAGCGATCGGTTGTTGCGGGATTCTACGAGGGTCTGGCACCGGGAACTGCGTTTCCGTGGGGAGCGTGGTTAACTCCGCTCCTCTGGTGGGGTGCGTTCTTTCTGACTTTCTTCGTCGCGAATCTCTGTGTCGTCGTTGTCTTCAGGAAGCAGTGGATGGACAGCGAGCGTCTTCCGTTTCCGATTGCTGCCGGGCTTCTGGAACTCACCGGACAGCAGGGAGAGAAGGGCACCCTCCGGGATCTGATGAGCGATCGGTTGTTCAAGATCGGTTTCTGGGTCGTCTTCGCGATTTTTATCTGGGATCCGATCTCGTGGTCTAGCGAATTGATGCCCGCCTTCGAGCCACAGGTAGATCGCCAGATCTTCCTCGCCAGGGGCTTTCCCTTCCTGCGATTCAGTCCGAACGCGATGACGATCGCCTTTGCCTATTTCACCGAGTCGGATGTTCTGTTCAGCATCTGGGTATTCCACCTGATCACCGTGTTCCAGGTCGGTATTCTGAACAGGTTCGGTCTCGAGATGGGCTCACCCGACCCGTGGACTTCGTTCCATCCCGCAGTAGGTTGGCAGAGCTTCGGTAGCCTGATCATCTTTGTCCTGTGGGGGCTCTGGGTGGCTCGCGTGCACCTGGTGAACGTGGCGCGTAAAGCTTTCAAGGGAGACGACGAGGTGGACGATTCCGAGGAGATTCTGTCTTACCGTTCTGCTGTCTTCCTGTTTCTGACGTGTTCCTTGTTCAGCGGGCTTTTTCTTTGGCGCCTGGGGTTGTCTGCGAAACCGCTGCTCGCTTTCTGGGGAACAACCATCATTCTCTACCTCGGACTTGCGCGCATCATCGTAGAGACGGGAATGGTCTTTATCCGGACACCGTTGACGGGGCAGGCTTTCACCTGGCATTTGCTGGGTATATCCGGGATCAGCGGTGTCAATGCGACGGCGTTGGGTCTGGCCTACACATTCATGGCGGATGCCAAAACACTGGGGATCACCACGCTGGCGCACATTCCCCGTCTTGCTCTCGCGATGGACAAGGAAAAACGGCGAAAGGTCACGTCGGCGGTTTCATTTGCTTTTATCCTCGGGCTGATCTCGATCTGCACATTCACGATCTATGAGGGGAACTACGGCGTTGGAAGCTACAATTTCGGGAGCGTGAGCTTCAACGGTTCTGGTGACGGTGGGGTCGGTGTCTGGCGGATTACGGCGAATCGAATTGTGGCAAATGACCTGAAGATCGGCTGGTCGCGGATCTTCTGGATGGGTTTTGGCATCCTGTTTACGATCGGGCTCTACGGTATCCGGTATCGTTTTCCGAACCTTGCCCTGCACCCGATCGGTCTGGCAATCTCGGGGTCTGACGTCCTCCGGAGCGGGATTTCCTCGATCTTCATCGTCTGGGCCGCCAAAGTGCTGATTTTCCGGTTCGGCGGGCTGAACCTGTATCGAAAAGGGAAGCCGATGGTCATGGGTATTCTGATCGGCTATCTGACAGCGGTCGCTGCCGGTATCGCTGTGGATACGATCTGGTTTCCCGGGCTGGGTCACAAGATGCACGGATGGTAGTAAATTGAGGATCTATCGAAAAAGTTTACTACAGTGCCAAAAAAAAGCGTTTGACCTTGTAAGTTTTTTACCCTTACCTGTTGTTCGCAGCTGTACGAGATGGCATAAG
>CAYYGZ010000138.1:0-12918 GCA_964471275.1 uncultured bacterium
CCCCCGTGGCTACCAGGTCATACCGGTTGCCGCACCGAACGACATCGAGCTTTCGCATCATTATATGTGGCGCTTCTGGCAGGAGATGCCGAAGGCAGGACATATCGCGATATTCGACCGATCGTGGTATGGTCGCGTGACGGTTGAGCGCATAGAGGGGTTCTGCACAACACAGGAGTGGCAGAGAGCTTTCAAGGAAATAAACGAAACCGAAGAGCACCTTGTGCAGTCAGGTGCTGTAGTGCTAAAATTCTGGGTCGATATAGATAAAGAGACGCAGTTTCAGCGGTTCACAGATCGCGGCAACCTCGAACACAAGCAGTGGAAGATCACAGATGAGGACTGGCGAAATCGCGAGAAGTGGGACGCTTACCGGCTGGCGGTGAACGAAATGCTGCACCTGACGAGCACCGAATACGCTCCGTGGACGATCGTCGAATCCACAGACAAACGATACGCACGAATTAAGACGCTGAAGATCTTCTGTTCTGAAATCGAGAAACGGTTGAAATGAGCTTCGCCCCCACACCAATAACCTGTCAGACGATGCGCCGGAATGCCGAGCGAAACCGGTATAACGGAACCCATACGGCCAATTCCGACAACGACGACGAGGAGAGCTGATCGGCGGGCATTGCAGATACACAACCGAGGATTCTACGCCCGCCGCAGCTGATCGCGACGGGCGTTTCTGTTTTGCACCAACAGCGCGACACCGATCCAATGCGAACAGCACACCCTACTACCTGCCCGATCTTCCACTCGAAAAATGATGCCAATCAGAATTCCACGGATCAGAATCCGATCCGGCGGTGGAGACCACCACTTACAGATCTCTGGATGAGAAATGCCCCCGACTCGTCGACGAGATCCGTTGGCGGGTTTTGCTTTTGCCCACAGAAGAAACCTATGCACAGCCTACAAACGCTTAAGCAGAAGATCGGCGAATCCGTCGTGATCCGGGGATGGATTCAAGCGATACGATCACAGAAACGTATGCAGTTCGTGATCCTCAGAACGGCGGCTCTCCGCGTCCAGTGTGTTGTCGACAGCCAGAGGCGTGCCCGGCAGGGCGAAAGGATCGCAGATCTTATACGCGAGTCGACGGTCAAAATCAAAGGCCTTGTCGTTGAGAACGAGCAGGTGGAATTGGGAGGCACCGAGATACGTCTCGACGCACTCGAACAGCTGAGCCACCCGGACGCTGCGTTGCCCATTGATCTATCGTCTCCGACCATATCTGGACCCGAGCCGCGCTTGGATTGGCGATTTCTTGACCTTCGCCAGCCCGAAAGCCGCCTGATCTTCGAGATACAGACCGAGGCAGAATGGGCGATGCGCCAGTATTGGCGGGCACATCAGTTCGTGGAGATCCATACGCCCAAGCTGATGGCGACAACAAGCGAGTCCGGCGCCGAACTCTTCGAAGTGGGCTACTTCGGTGACCGGGCCTATCTCGCTCAGCCCCCTCAGCTCTACAAGCAAATGGCGATGGCGGCGGGCTTCGACAGAGTGTTCGAGGTGGCCCCGGTCTTCAGGGCCAACCCCTCGTTCACCTCGCGCCACGACACCGAGTTCACCTGCGTGGACGTCGAGATTTCCTGGATAGACTCGCACGAGGATGTCATGCAATTCGAAGAGCGATGGCTTCAGCACGTGCTCACACACATCGAGGAGACCTTCGGCGAGCAGATCTCGAAGATGTTTGGCGTCGACCTGTCCGTCCCATCGATCACGTTCCCCAGGGTTACAATGGCACGTGCACTCGAGATTCTGGCGGAACGGTCTCGAGGTCACCACCGGGGCACAGCGTGAGCACCGTCTGGAGACACTCAAGAAGCAAGCGGCGGAGAAAGGTCTCGACACGCAGCATATCCAGTTCTACCTGGATTTCTTCCGATACGGCTGTCCGCCGCACGGCGGGTTCGGATTCGGTCTGACCCGGATGTTGATGGTTATGCTCGGCTTACCGGCTGTCAGAAAATCGACCTTCCTGACCCGTAATCCCAACCGTCTGACACCGTGAGCAAGAGGCGACCCCAATCCGTTGACATTGTTGACACCAGACAGGCGCTTCGGTAGATTCTCGCATCGCTCATTGTCATACGTGCGGTACAAATAAGCTTCCGCATAGGGGTGCCGAAAGGCTGAGAACATACCCTATGAACCTGATCTGGGTAATTCCAGCGTAGGAATGCGGTTCTAGAGTCGGCCTCATCACCGGGGCCCTAAAGGTCGCTTCCGTCAAGAAGCGACCTTTCTGTTTTAGCGGAAGCAGAACCCGAGGAGCTACATCCATGGTATTTCGACAGTTGGCCGTAGCCACACTTCTCTTGTGCACGGCCACGAACTCGCGTGCGGCTACGGTCGCCGGAGTCGTAACCAACAAGGAGACGGGGGCACCCGTAGGAGGCGTGAACGTCCGGATTCAGGGCGTAACCAGCGGCTCACACACGGACACGAGTGGCCGATACCGTTTTGACGGTCTTCACGATCGCGTCTACATCCTGATTTTCAGCCACGTCGGGCATCACGAGTCGGTACACCGTATCGCCTTGGGCAAAAGTGAAGCCCGGCTGGATGTCGACCTGGTGCCAGCTCTGTTCCCGGGCCAGGAGATCACGATCACCGCGACACGTGCCGTGGCTCGTGAAACACCGGCGACCTTCAGCAATCTGGGCGAAAAGGATCTCCAGGATCGGTTCCACACACAAGGCATCCCAACGATGCTCTCGGAACTTCCTTCGGCGACCACATACTCGGAAGCAGGCAACAACGTCGGCTACACTTACCTCACGCTGCGCGGTTTCGATCAGAGACGCGTGTCTGTAATGATCAACGGAGTCCCTCAGAATGACCCTGAGGATCACAACGTCTACTGGGTCAACTTCCCGGATCTGGCTTCCTCGCTTGAAGACATACAGGTCCAGCGCGGTGCGGGATCGGCATTCTATGGGCCCGCCGCAATTGGGGGTTCGGTAAACCTCGTGACGGATAGCTTCGACCCCGACCCAAAGCTGACGATCACGTCCGGCTACGGCAGCTACGACACCCGTAAGCTCGGCATCACCCTAAACTCCGGATTGCTGAGTAATAGTTGGGCTCTCAATGCCCATCTGGGCAAGACCCAGACAGACGGGTATCGGCACGGCGCGTGGGCAGACTTCCTGTCTTACTTCCTGCGCGGCGCGCACTACACCGAGAATGTCACGACCCGTTTCCACATCTACGGTAGTATCAACCGCGACCATCTCAATTTCTATGGAACCACACGAACGCAAACCATCGCAGGCCAGACCGTAAACGCCCTTCGTGATCGTGAGCTTCGGCGCATCAACCCCATCTCCGGCGATGAAGAGATAGAGGACTTCCACCAACCGCACTATGAGATCCTGCACGAGTGGGCAATCAGTCCAGACGCCACGCTCCACAACACGTTCTTCTACGTTCAGGGCGGCGGTTACTTCGACTTCGACGGTTCGTGGGCCGACACAACCTACTATCGGTTGACCTCGGAAAACGGGTTCACTGCCATGGGCAACCCGGGCCAATCCGTGATCCGGGCATTTGTGAACAATCGGCACGGCGGCTGGCTGCCACGACTGAATTTCCGAACACGCAAGACGGAAACAGAAATTGGCCTTGAAGCGCGATACCATCAATCCATCCACTGGGGCAAGATCCGTTGGGCCGAGAACCTCCCGCCTGAACTGGATCCGGAGTTTCGCTACTACGACTACAAGGGGGCCAAATGGATCCTCTCCGCATACGGCACTCACTATCAGAGATTTGCCGATCGATGGAACCTGATGACCAGCATCCAGGTTGCGCACAAGCGATACCGGTTGTTCGATGAGGCATTTGTCGGGAATGACTTCTCGGTCCCGTTCACGTTCATCAACCCCAAAGCGGGGCTCAACTTCAACGCGACCGACCGGCTTAACGCATACTTCAGCCTTAGCCGAACATCACGAGAACCGCGTCTGGTGAACTTCTACGACGCGGCCAGTTCGAGCTATGGCGTACTTCCCGAGTTCGAGACGGGCCCCGGTGGTTTGATCGATTTCAGTAAGCCTCTCACCAAACCTGAACGCCTGAACAATCTGGAAACTGGCGCTGCTTACACGGGCAGACGAGCAAGGGGGTCTATCAACCTATTCTGGATGGACTTCGAGGACGAGATCGTAAAGAACGGGCAGCTGGATCAGTTCGGTCAGCCGGTCACGGGGAATGCCGAGTCGACTCTGCACAAGGGAATCGAGCTCTCAGGTGCCCTGCGGCCGTCAGAGACACTGGTCCTGCAAGGGAACATCAGCCTGTCCCGGAACACTTTCCAAAACTACACTGTCTACGACAAGGGCACACCGGTGTCCTACGACGGGAACCGTATCGCCGGATTTCCTGACTTACTGGGGAACCTTAGAGCCACGTTTGAACAGGGCGGGCTCAGGGCCTCTCTTGCGTTGCAGTATGTCGGACCCCAGTACACCGACAATTCGCAAGACAGCCGGAACGACCCGACTCTGAGACAATCGCCAGGATACGATGCGCTCAAGGTCGATGCCTACACAGCAGTGAATCTCGGGTTTGCATACGACCTGTCCAGGTTCACGGGTGCTACGAGGTTCGAGATTCGGCTGGACATCAACAACCTCTTCGATAGGCTGTATGAAACGCACGGCGAAGGGGCGTCGTTCTTCCCCGCTGCCACTCGAAACGTGTTCGTGTGGACGAAGATCGACCTCTAGCATCGCCGGACAGACAACGATACTGACCTGACACAACACGGTTTACAGTAGGTGTCCGGCCTCATCAGGGAGCCGGCTTGTTCCGGCTCCCTTTCCATTTCCGGTCTGACGGCGAATGACTTGATCAATCCCCCGATCAGGGCCTAAATTGTGCGTTAGCAGTCAATTTTTCAGAATGCCACACAAATCTTTAGGGAGGAGTCGATGAAGCTCATACTGATATTGTTTTCCATTCTGGTCACGTCCAGCGGACACGCTCAAACAACGGGAAAACTCGTGGGCACTGTGGCGGACAACCTGGGCAATGGGCTCCCGGGCGCGAACGTTAATGTCGTCGGTTCCCATCTTTCTGCACCGACAGGTACGGTAACCGATACGGATGGTATGTATGAAGTGCCGTCGCTCCCGCCAGGCCGCTACTCGGTAACCGCGTCATTCGTTGGATACAAGACCAGCACAAAAGACATCACAATTTCGGCCGGCAGCACGACCACTACGGGATTCTCTCTGGCATCGTCAGTACTGTGGGGAGACCAGTTGATCGTGTCCGCATCACGCGAGCCCGAAAAGGTTCTGGACGCGCCGGCGTCGGTGGCCATAGTCGACGGTAAAGAGCTCGCAAGCTTGCCGACGCTGAACGTTGCTGAGAGCGTGCAATCGGAAGGCGGCGTTGACTTTGCCAAAACGGGTCTGATCCAGAACGCCACCGTGGTTCGCGGCTTCAATAATGTCTTCTCCGGTGCGCTCTTGACCTTGATGGACAACCGTATCGGGAGCGTGCCGTCTCTCCGTGTCAACGTCAACAGCTTCATTCCCGTCACCAACCAGGATGTCGAGCGGATCGAGCTGGTCCGTGGACCAGGATCCGCTCTCTACGGCCCAAACAGCGCGAATGGCGTGATGCACATAATCACTCGTTCGCCCATCGGATCCGAAGGCACGACGATCGGGTTCGGCGGAGGCGAACGCAACCTGCGGAATGCGAGCTTCCGCCACGCGTCGTCAAAGGACGATAAGGTTGGCTTCAAAATTTCTGGCCAGTACTACGCGGGAACCGACTGGGAATACGTGGATCCCATCGAGGTCCAGGCCAACAATGGGGTCAACCCCCGTGACTACGATATCGAGAAGTTCACCGGCGAGGCCCGTGTGGATTTCAGACCCGACGAGAATACGGAGATCGTGCTTTCCGCCGGTTTCAACCAGTCTGCCATGATTGAGATGACGGGTCTGGGCGCTGCTCAAACCGAGAACTGGAGATATCAGCACCTGCAGGCCCGCATGCGACACCAGGACTGGTTTGCCCAGATCTTCTTCAACAAGAGTGATGCCGGAGACACGCATCTGTTGCGAACCAAAGATGCGATTGTCGACAAATCGACACTGACCGTCCTGCAACTTCAGCACTCCGCTCAATTGGGCAGTCGGCAGCGCTTCACCTACGGCGGAGACATCCTGTGGACTCGACCCGTGACTGAGGGTACGATAAGCGGCGCCCACGAAGACGAGGATGACGTGAACGAATACGGCGCCTATCTGCAGAGCGAGACATCCCTGAACGACCAGGTCAAATTGGTCTTAGCCGGCCGATACGATTCGCATAACTATCTGAAGGACAACAACTTTTCGCCGAGGGCAGCACTCGTTTTTAAACCGGATGGTAACCAGACCCTGCGTGCGACCTACAACCGCGCCTTTTCAACACCGAGCAGCAACAACCTGTTTCTTGACCTCGTCAGTACAGCAGACGCATTCGGAATCGGATCAGCCTTCGCACCGAGCATCGGATACAGCCCGGCGATCGACGTTCGCGCTCTGGGGATCCTGAACGGATTCACCTTCAACCGAGGCGCGGGCAACCTGCCGACCTACCGTTCGCCCTTCGCCCCCGTCGCCGGCATGGACAGGGCAACGCAGATCCCGCTCCACGACCCGGTGTTCACGAATGTCGAGTGGGGAATCGCTCGGGGAGCCGTCCTCAATGCCTTCATACCAACGATCACACCGGTTGCGACTGGACTCGTCACCCAGCAGCTCATGGGCGCGGGCCTCCCAGCCGACGTCGCCGCTGCACAGGCGCCGACAGTGGTGGATGGCCTGATCGCAGGTTTCCAGGCAATCGTGCCGTCGCAGTTGCCAGGCCTGCGGAACAGCCTCGCGACGCTGAACGTGCAAACGGCCGGATTCGACCCAATTACGATCAGCCCCGATGTCGTCAGCGATATCACGAACATCGATCCCACGATCACGGAGACTTTCGAAGCAGGCTACAAGGGACTGCACAACGGCAACCTTTTGATCACGGCCGACTTCTACCGGACAGATACGAAGGAATTTGTCGGGCCCCTTCGGATCGAGACACCGAATGTGTTCCTCGAAGGACAGGCGCTCGCCGCAGCTCTGACTGCCTCCTTCGGCGCCTCGCTTGCCGACCCGGCAAATGCCGAGCTCACGGCATTTCTCGCCGCTCTGGACGGCCCCACCTTGGGCGGAAACGCAAATGGGACGTCGATCGATGAGCTTGTCGGATTGTTTGTCAGTGGTACGGCCAACAACGGTGCGGCGTACATCCCATTCGGTACGATCACCCCGATCCAGGCCGTAGATCCCGCAGCCGTAACCGTGACATACCGGAACTTCGGATCCGTAACGGTTTATGGCGTCGACGCGGGCTTTACATACTTTGCGCCGAACAATTGGACGATCACGGGGAATTATTCATTCGTGAATGAGGATCTCTTTGAGAATCTTGGCGGAATCGCGGATATTGCGCTAAACGCTCCGAGGCACAAGGCCAACTTCGGAATCAAGTATAGTCATCCCGAGACCGGCCTACGAGCGGGCGCAAAGCTGCGGTATAGAAGTGAGTTCCCGATGGACTCGGGCGCCTACGTCGGCATCGTGGAGTCCTACACGGCGGTCGATCTGGCCGTTCAGTACGATCTTCCCTTCAAGAGCTCGCCCTTTACGGCGACGCTCAGCCTAAATGGAAGCAATATTCTCGATGACAGCCATCAGGAATTCTTCGGGGCGCCGGCCATCGGGCGTCTTGTCACAAGCGGCCTGATCGTGAAGTTCTGATTGATCAGTCTGTTGTTAACTTTGCTTTTCGCCGGCCAACCGGTATTCGCGGGGAACGCGTATGAAACGGTTGGCCGGCGTTTTACGTTCCTGCCTCTGACAGGATTCAGCTCTGATGACGGAATTGGGGGTGGTTTCCGTCTTGCACGATTCGACTACGATGGCGAGACCGTCCCTTACCGGAGATCCTTCAACCTTCAGGGGTTCTTCACCGCCAAGGGAAAGTGGGCACACCAGCTGAAGGCGGACTTTCCCGAAATCACATCCCATAGCCGGCTCGAGTTCACAATTCGATACGACAAAGAAGAGACCGCGAACTATTTTGGCGATCTCACGGATGCAGATCTTGCCGTCTACACCAGCGATGAACAGACCTACGAGCAGGTAGATCCCTACCTGACGATCAGGTGGATCCTCGATCTGCAGCGCCCGTGGCGTCTGCAGGTCAGGCTGAGAACGGGCACCACGTTGATCTCATCGCATACGTCTGCAAGGAGCGTCATAGACGCGCTTGCGCCTCTCGGTTATGAAGGAGGATATCTCTTACAGTTGGGGACATCCCTGCGATATGACACGCGAGACGACTACACCAACAGCACGCAGGGGCGGTTGGATGAGGTGGGAGTCGAGTGGAGCTTCGGAGCCGACGGAGACTTCAACGGCGGAGAACTCATTCTGGAGCATAGACACTTCAGAACTGTGGCGAGACGTCTCATATTCGCCCAACGCTTTCTGGCTAACTATACGATGGGCGATATCCCGTTCTACGAGCGCCCCAAGCTCGGCAGCAGCAAGACACTCCGCGGTCTCTCTGCGGACCGGCTGCGAGATGATGCGCGGATCCTTGCGAACACGGAACTGCGATGGATGGGAATGCAGATCTCAGGACAGAACCATATGTTCGCCGGCATGAATGTTTTTGCGGATGTCGGGCAGGTCTTTCCCCGAAGTAAGATGCCGTCCAGCGGTGACTGGGAGCTCGGTCTGGGATTTGGAATTAGAGTCTACTGGTACAGCACGGTCGTACGCGCGGACCTCGGCAGGTCGAACGGTGGAACGGCCCTCTACACGCGCTTCTCACAGATCTTTTAGCCCAATGAATACCGACAAACGCACGATCGCCTCCTGGTCACTGTACGACTTCGCGAACTCATCCTTTGCAACCATCGTGCTGACCTTCGTCTACAGCACCTACTTCACCAAAGCGATTGCCGAGAACGAGATACTTGGTGCCGTCCAGTGGACCCGGGCGATAACCATCTCCTCGATCATCGTCGCGCTTTCCTCTCCGTTACTCGGTGCGATTGCGGACCAGCGAGGGCTCAGGAAACGCTTTCTCCTTGCCTGTTCTGTCATCTGCATCACGGCAACGGTGGCACTCTATTTCCCGGTGGCTGGTCAGGTTCTCCCCGCCCTCGCAATCTTTATCCTGGCCAATTCGGCGAACGAGCTTGGCAATGTGTTCTACAACGCTTTCCTCCCCAGCATCTCAGACGAGACGAACATCGGAAGGATTTCCGGTTGGGCCTGGGGTCTGGGGTACATCGGCGGAATCCTGAGCACGATCCTGGCAATGGTCTTACTCGTCAGCACGGATGATCCCTGGTTCGGTTTCACAAAAGAGGCAGGCCAGAACATTCGGGCAACAAACCTTCTCGTCGCGGTCTGGCTCGCGGTCTTCTGCCTCCCAATATTCCTTTTTCTCAAAGAGAGTCAGCCCAGTCAAGCCGTTACGAGGATTCGTCCATATCGGATGATCGTCGCCTCATTCCGTGACATTAGAAGCCATCCTCAGGTCGCGCGTTTTCTGATCGCGCGTCTAGTCTACAACGATGGTCTCGTCGCGATCTTCTCATTCGGCGGCATCTATGCGGCCGGAACCTTCGGATTCACCTTTGAGCAGATCATGGTTTTCGGCATCGTGTTGAATCTCTCCGCCGGACTCGGCGCGTTCATTATGGGATCGATCGACGACCGATTCGGAGGAAAACTGACGATCTACATCACGCTGGGCGCTTTTATCATCGGCACCATCGGAGCTGTCGTTGCGCAGAGTCACCTTCTGTTCTGGATATCCGCGATCACGGTCAGTCTCTTTGCCGGTCCGAATCAGTCTGCAAGCCGTTCGCTAATGGGCCGATTCGTTCCCAAAGCCAAAGTGAACGAATTCTACGGATTCTTCTCCTTCTCCGGAAAGGTAACAGCCTTTATCGGCCCCCTATTGGTTGGCGAACTCACGCTGGCGTTCGGTTCACAGCGTGCAGGTGTTGCTTCGCTGATCCTGCTTTTCGTCGTCGGGACTCTCCTGTTGACCCGGGTGGATGAGAAGACGGGCATCGCGGAGGCTTCGGAAGAATAGCACAGGCGTGACCCCTCGCTGGAGCCACGCCCGTTCCGAATCCGGTCGATCTGAACTAACCCTTCAGACAGCGAACCGCGAATGCGATGGCCTCATCGGCGATTCCTGCCTGGATATCTTCCCTCAACCCGTCAAACTGCAGTGCCAACTGCTCCGTCCCCTTTGGACCAGCCAGTCCGACATAGACCGTTCCGATTGGCTTGGGTGATCTCCCCTGAATGGGGCCGGCAATGCCCGTTTCCGCCAGACCGTAGGTCGTCTTCGCCAAATCGCGAACGGCAGTGGCCAGCAGGCCTGCGGTCTCCGGGCTCACAGCACCGAAGCGATCGAGCTCGCAGGCTTCCACACCCAGGCTTTCGATCTTGGATACCTTGCTGTAGGCCACGACTCCTCGGTCGAAATACGCTGAGCTGCCCGGAACCGAAACAATTCGAGCACAGATCAACCCACCTGACGTCGTCTCGGCGACAGCTATCGTCTCGTTCCGCTCCGACAGCAATCTCCCCAGTTCCTCCGGCTCACTCATACGATCCCTTGAACTCACATCCCTGTCGCAACCTTCCGTTTGCTCGACGCTGCGATTTCGTGCTGAGGCTCACGAAAGAGATGCCATGATTTCGCGATCCATTTCTGTTGCCGTTTCTGCCAGTTGCGAACTCGTTGTACGGAGCTTTTCACAGAGCGAACGCAGCATGTTGCGGTACATCTTTCGCACGAGATCCATATCCTCCTGCATCAGGGCATCGAGACGCAGTTTTAAAATTACCAGAAGCACCGCATCCTCTACCGTGTGAATGGCGGCCAAGCGGGACAATCCCGTGACGACACCTATCTCACCGACGATCTCGACGGCATCGATCACGGCGAACTCTGTCTGTTCCATCCTGATGCATAGCTGGCCCACAACCAGAACCCACAGGGCGCTGCTGTTCTCCCCCCCTTGCACAATTCCGTACGACCGTCCAATGATCGCATCTGACCCGATTATAGAACACGATCGATCTGTCCAGCCGACAGGTCAGCCATGAATGGGATCTTCGCCGCGATCTTCAGCCTGTGAGACAACTGGTCAGGGCTCAGCAATGCATCCTCCGGGAGTAATGTTGCCCGTAGCAACAACCCAGTTGATAAGAACAGAGTTGCCTTCGAACCAGACGATCTAGTCCGATACTTCGACAAGTGGTGGATGGGCAAAGTCGTGATACGCTTCTCCGACCTTTCCTTCCCGGGCAGATCCTGCGTGGATGTAGTAGCGATACCTCCCCGTCAGCGACTGGTGTGCCTCGAGTACATAGTTGCCGCGCCGACTCTCGTCACCGTAGAAATGCGACCACCCGAAGGGATTCGCCGTCATCAGTCCGTAGTTACGTACGTGCCACCACGTTGGATAACGAAAGCTCTCCGGATGATCCATGATCGCAATCCCGACACGTTTTCCGTTCACGGGTCCCGAGTAGTGGCACCAGGGCGCACGTTTGCCCCACGTCTCGTCTTCGTTCGTGCCACCGTATCCGTTCTCGATCATCCCGCCCTCTCCTGCTCGGACCTCCATTGATTCGGCCACTCGGAGCGAAGCCAGGCCGCCCTCTTTCGTATCCCCAAACAGGACATCGATCTTGGGCGCCGTCAAGGTTACCGTAAGGTCGAAAATGCGTATGTCACTCGGTGTGTTGTAGAACGTCCATTCTGCCCGCTCTTCAACGAGCTGGTTCGAGCCGTGTTCGCCACAGTAGTAATCATCCCCTGCCCAATCGCCGATTGCGACAATCCGTCCGTAGACCGGCCCACTCTCGAGGGTCTCGAACTCGCGGTGCCTTGTCCAAGCGTGCCCGTCGCCCTCTCCCCAGTTGTTCCATCCGTTGACGCAGCCGTGGGAGATCCAGACCGACCGATGGTGCGGATGGTCCTTGCCATCCCCTTTCGTCGCCAGCGGACGCGTGACCGGATCGCCGTGAGGACCGATCAGGGGATGCAGACGCGGTCTGACGATATCGCCACCGAAAGTATATGTCGTAAAATGCTCGCCACCGATTCTGACTTCGACATCCTCGGCCCCCTGGTCGAGATCGACCCCCTCACCGCCGCCATCGCCGCCAAATGTCAGCGCATATTCAGCAGAGCCGCCTTCCGCCATGTCACCAACAATCCAGGACACCAACAGGCCGCCGTCGACACGACGGGTCTGGCACGGTATCTCCCCGTCGCCAGCCGTCAGCTGGACAGAATCAGTTCCTGCGGGCGCATCCACGACGACGGAAACCGGACAGTAGACCCGACCGTGAGGTCCAGCCTTCACCGTAAGTTTCAAATCCGCCACATCAACCTCCATTCTCGTTCCAGATCTCATACCAGATCCCAATGTTCGATCTCCTAGATAGCCAAATCGGCATCGAAGTCAAGCGATCGCGAAGACGTTGCAGCCCTTTCGACGACCCCTTATCATTCGAGTCCACCCTATCAGAAATCTCAAACCGATCGAGAGAAAAATGGCAACCAGACCGAATATCGTCGTCATTATGACAGACCAGCAGCGCATCGATACCATCTCTGCGTATGGAATGAACCCGATCGTGCGGACGCCACACATTGATGGGATCGCGGACCGAGGGGTACGCTTTGACGGCGCCTTCACCCCCACCGCGATCTGTTCCCCTGCGAGAGCCTCCTTCTACACCGGGCTGTATCCACACAAGCACGGGGTTACTGGCAACGGGCTCTCTATCAGGGACG
>CAYYGZ010000139.1:0-12856 GCA_964471275.1 uncultured bacterium
CAGGCAAGAGCACGCTCTTCAACATGATCGGCGGGTTGGACAAGCCAACTGACGGGAAGGTCTACATCGACGACGTAGACGTTGCCCAGCTTGACGCCTACGAGCTCGCCTGGTTAAGGTGCCGGAAGATCGGATACATTTTCCAGTCCTTCAACCTCATCCCCGTGATGACCGCCCTGGAAAACGTCACTCTACCCATGGTGTTCGCCGGCCTTACGAGTGACGAGGCTCGAGACAAGGGTGTGGATCTTCTGCAAAAGGTCGGGCTTGGTGAGCGGATTTCACACAAGCCCTATGAGCTATCAGGTGGCCAGCAGCAGCGTGTGGCTGTTGCCCGCGCCTTTGCGAATGACCCCGCGATTATTCTGGCAGACGAGCCGACGGGCAACCTGGATCTGAACACGGGAACAGAGATCATCGAGTTACTGCGTCTGATGAACAAGGAGTCAGGGGTTACGGTCATATCGGCGACACACGATCACAAGATGCTGAGCGTTTCTGACCGCGTCGTCTGGGTACGGGACGGTACCGTGGATCGGATCATCGACCGGGCAGACCTCAAGATCGAGGTTGGTACGATCGACGGCGAAACATAATAACCGGTTGACACAATTTCGCTGTTTTGATAGTGTATTATCGTTGCAGCACATCTACGGTTAGAGAAGAAGCGACAATGATCAACGCTAGAGACAGCTTCTATTGGCACTTTGGTTTTCGCCGCTTTGGCTATTATTCAGCCAAAGTTCAGGAGCTGCGTCTGCCCGCTTGATCGTTTGATGCAAAATCAAATAAGATTGGCCGTGGGCGGTGGCTCACGGCCTTTTTTATTGCTTACAGGTGAGGCGTTTCGAGATGTCGACCAATCTTGACAAATCACTGAAAAATCGCATATTAGAACGTTTTTTTACGCTCAACACAGTCTCGTTTCAGTCATGATAAATCCGACAATTGAAAATGTCCGCAAGCTTGCGGCTGAGGCCAATCTGGTCCCCGTTTCGCGGAAGATTCTCGCCGACCTGGAGACGCCCCTAAGCGCGTATCTGAAGGTCAGGGAAACGGGTGAGCACACGTTCCTGTTCGAGAGTGTCGAGGGGGGCGAGAAGATCGGCCGCTACTCGTTTCTGGGAGTGGATCCCTTTCTTGTGTTCCGGAGCAGGGGGCACGCGATCACGCTGTCCGACCTGCGCACGGGCGAATCAAGAGATTACGTTGCCAATCCCATCGATGAACTCAGGTCCCTCATTGCCAATCACCGCTCCGTGCACATCCCGGGCCTGCCTCGCTTCACAGGGGGCGCCGTTGGCTATGTAGGCTATGATGCGATTCGATTGGTTGAGGATATCCCCGATACCACTGAAGACGATCTGGACCTCGATGATGTGGTGCTGATGTTCTTCGATACGCTGCTCGCCTTCGACAATATTCAGCACGTTATCCACCTGATTTCGAATGTCCACACTCAGGTAGACGATCTGCGGCCGAGCTACGATGCCGCGCGCGCGAAGATCGACGCGCTCGAGGCGGCGCTCGCCAAGCCGCTTGTGGCCCCGGTCGCAAAAGGCTCAGGAGCCTGCGTGGTCCGGTCGAATACGGAGCGGGAAGCGTATCTCGAGAAGGTCAAAAAGTGCCGCGAGTATATTGTGGCCGGTGACATCTTTCAGGTGGTCTTGTCGCAGCGCTTCGAAACAGATGTGTCCGTGGGTTCACTCGACGTCTACCGGATGCTCCGGATGGTCAACCCATCACCCTACAACTTCCACATCGAAATGGGAGATCTACAGCTGGTGGGGTCCTCGCCGGAGCTGTTGGTTCGGGTTGAAGACGGCGTAGTCCAGGTTCGGCCCATCGCGGGAACGCGGTGGCGGGGTGAGTCGGATGAAGAAGATCGTCGACTTGCTGATGATCTGCTGGCGGATGAGAAGGAACGTGCCGAGCACATCATGCTTGTGGATCTTGGACGAAACGACGTGGGGCGCGTGTCGAAGTTCGATACGGTGCGTGTGACGGAACAGATGACGATCGAGCGTTACTCACACGTGATGCATATCGTGTCGAACGTGCGGGGTGAGCTTCGCGAAGGGGTGGATGCCCTGGATGCGCTGTTCGCCGGGTATCCGGCTGGTACCGTGTCGGGGGCGCCAAAGATACGGGCGATGGAGATCATCGATGAACTGGAAACCACACGGCGTGGACCCTATGCCGGGTCGGTCGGTTATATCGATTTTTCCGGAAACATGGATACGTGTATCGCGATCCGTACGATGATCATGAAGGGCGGGAAGGCCTACGTGCAGGCAGGCGGCGGGATTGTCTACGATTCGAAGCCCGACTACGAATACCGCGAGACGGTTAACAAGGCGAAGGCCCTTTTCCGGGCGGTCGAACTGGCTGAGCAGGGCGATCCAGATCTGACAGCGAGTGAACGATGATTCTGGTAATCGACAATTACGATTCGTTTACCTACAACCTCGTTCAATACCTGGGTGAGTTGGGCGCCGATCTGGATGTGCGTCGCAATGACAGGGCCACACTCGATGAGATCGCAAACCTGGCTCCGACAAAGATCGTTGTCTCACCAGGACCCTGTACACCGAATGAAGCCGGTATCTCGGTCAGTCTGGTCGAGAGATTCGCCGGAGAGATACCGATCCTGGGTGTCTGTCTCGGCCATCAGTCAATCGGCCAGGCATTTGGTGGGAATATCATCAGTGCACCAGAGATCGTGCACGGCAAGGTTTCCCATATCCATCACGACGGTCGGACGATCTTTTCCGGTCTGTCGCAGGATTTCGTCGCAACGCGGTATCATTCTCTCATCGTTGAGCGTGACTCCCTGCCAGACTGTCTGGAGATTTCCGCAGAGACAGAGGAAGGGCTGATCATGGGACTCAGGCATCGAGAAATGGCAGTGGAGGGAGTTCAGTTCCACCCCGAATCGATTCTGACGGGCGAAGGCAAACCTTTGCTCCAAAATTTCCTGGATCAATAGGAGACTCGACGATGAATATCCAAGCAGCCGTTGCCGAATTGGTCGAGGGGACCGATCTGAATCGGAAGGACATGGTTTCGGTGATGGACGTCATCATGTCCGGTGAAGCCACCGACGCTCAGATTGGAGCTTTCCTGATTGCCCTTCGGATCAAGGGTGAGACCGTAGACGAGATACGCGGTGCCGCCGAGGTGATGCGAGAGAAGTCGACGAAGATAAAGACCCAACACTCCGTGATTGTCGATACCTGCGGTACGGGTGGTGATCACTCCAGCACGTTCAATATTTCGACCACGTCAGCTTTTGTGGCCGCAGGAGCAGGGCTGTGCGTGGCCAAGCACGGCAACCGATCGGTGACGAGCCAGAGCGGGAGCGCGGACGTGTTGCAGGCTCTTGGCGTGAACACAGATGCATCACCGGAGATTGTGGAAGCTTGTCTGGACGAAATCGGTATCGGGTTTCTGTTCGCTGTCGCTCTGCACGGGGCGATGAAACACGCGATCGGACCCCGAAAGGAGCTCGCGACACGGACAATCTTCAATGCGCTTGGGCCGCTGACGAACCCGGCTGGTGCGACACGCCAGGTGATCGGCGTCTACAGTCCCGACTTGACGGAGACACTGGCGAACGTTCTGGGTGGTCTGGGGTCAAAGCACGCTTTTGTGATTCACGGCTCCGATGGTCTCGATGAGGTCACGACAACTGGCCCAACTAAGGTCAGTGAACTGAAGGCCCAGTCAGTGTCGACCTACGACGTGTCACCCGATGACTTCGGTCTGGAAACCGCATCCGGGGATGACCTGAAGGGGGGAGAGCCTGCGGAAAACGCTGAGATCCTGCGCGGCATTCTCTCTGGTGAGCCCGGGCCGCGACGAGACATCGTGCTGCTGAACTCGGCATTCGCGTTGGTCGCAGGTGGGAAGTCAGATTCCGTCGAAGACGGCATAAAACTGGCCGCCAGGACGATCGATTCGGGCGCGGCGGCAGAAAAACTGGAGAAACTGGTCGAGATCAGCAACGGGTAGGTATGGCGTCGATCCTGGACGAAATCATCGCATATAAGCGCTCGTTCGTGAGCGAACGCAAAACATCCCGATCTCTCGAAATGGTGATCGAGAATGCCGTGGAAACTCCGAGACCACGGTCTCTCTTCAATCGTCTAGGCGAGGGTGATGATATTTCGATCATCGCGGAGATCAAGAAGGCGTCTCCGTCGAAAGGCTTGATTCGTGAGAATTTTAATCCTGTCGAGATCGGCACGATCTACGAGGCCAACGGGGCGTCGGGGATCTCGGTTCTCACCGACGAGAAGTATTTCCAGGGCTCTGACACGTATCTGACGGATGTGCACAGACACGTCGATCTGCCCGTGCTTCGCAAGGATTTTACGATCGATGTCTATCAGATCTACGAGGCCCGTGGTTTGGGGGCATCTGCGATTTTGCTGATCGTTGCAGCCCTGACTCCCGATGAGCTTCGTTCATTTATCGACGTGGCTCGGGATGTGGACGTGGACGCCCTTGTCGAGGTACATACCATTGAAGAGGCGAGGATCGCGGTGGATGCCGGTGCAGATCTATTTGGCATCAACAATCGTGACCTGAAGACATTCACCACTGATCTCGCCGTGACAGAAAGCGTTATCCCAGAGCTACCGGTAGATGCTCTGATTATCAGTGAAAGTGGGATTCACACACGTACGGATGTCGAGCGTGTTCGGGATGCCGGAGCGGACGCAATCCTCGTCGGGGAAAGTCTGATGAGAGAAGCCGATGTCGGTGCAAAGCTGTGTGAACTGGCAGGAAGGGACCAGACGTGAAGACAAAGATTACGCTGACCGACGACGAGATTCCAAAACAGTGGTACAACATCGCTGCAGACCTGCCGACCCCGATGGATCCGCCGCTCCATCCAGGGACGAAAGAGCCCGTCGGTCCAGAAGATCTCGCACCGATTTTCCCGATGAACCTGATCGAGCAAGAGGTTAGTCAGGAGCGCTGGATCGACATACCTGAGCCCGTACTCGATCGCCTTCTGCTCTGGAGACCTTCGCCACTGTATCGTGCGCGGAATTTCGAGAAGGCGTTGGGGACGCCGGGCAAGATCTACTACAAGAACGAGGGTGTATCGCCTGCTGGCAGCCATAAACCCAACACGGCTATTCCGCAGGCGTACTACAACCAGCAGGCAGGGATCAAGCGATTGACGACCGAGACGGGTGCGGGGCAGTGGGGGAGTGCACTGGCGTTCGCATCGAGTCAGTTTGGACTGGAATGCAAGGTCTTCATGGTGCGGATCAGTTTTGAGCAGAAGCCCTTCCGGAAGATGATGATGGGGGTGTGGGGAGCCGAATGTGTCGCCAGTCCGAGCGAAGAGACAGAGGCTGGCCGCAACATTCTGGCGAGCGACCCAGATACACCGGGAAGCTTGGGGATCGCGATCAGCGAGGCCGTCGAACAGGCCGTTCAGCGAGATGATACGTGCTACTCCCTGGGAAGTGTGTTGAATCATGTTCTTCTGCACCAGACTGTGATCGGCCTCGAGGCTCAGAAACAGATGGCGCAGGCGGGTGACTATCCGGATGTCGTCATCGGCTGTGTGGGGGGCGGATCCAATTTCGCCGGTCTCTCATTCCCATACGTTCGCGACCGGATCGAGGGTAAGGATGTGCGTATTCTCGCGGTGGAGCCGACGGCGTGTCCGACGCTGACTCGCGCCAAGTTTGCATACGATTTCGGCGATACGGCGGGGATGACTCCGCTGATGCCGATGCATTCTCTCGGGCACTCGTTTGTTCCCGCACCCATCCACGCCGGTGGGCTCCGCTACCACGGTGTAGCGCCGCTGATCAGCCGGCTGGTGCTTGACGAACTGGTCGAACCGCAGGCTTTTGATCAACTGTCGTGCTATGGGGCCAGTGTCAAGTGGGCCCGCACAGAAGGCTTTGTTTCAGCACCGGAGACATCGCACGCGCTGGCCGCAGTCGTGGCCGAGGCGAAGAAGGCGAAGGAGGAGGGCAAAGAGCGAGTGATCCTGTTCAACTGGTCAGGGCACGGTCTGATGGATCTTGTCGGCTACGAGAAGTACTTCCAGGGCGATCTCGATGATTACGCGCTTCCGGACGAGGATCTGTCTCGATTCACAGCCTCGATGGACGACTTCCCGACGCCGGCAAGCGTGCAGACGTGATTCGCGTCAAGATCTGTGGAATTACGAACACCGATGATGCGCTGGCTGCCGCTGAAGCCGGAGCCGACGCGCTCGGGTTCATCTTCTACAAGGAGAGCAAGCGTTACATTGAGCCCGAAAATGTGAGGGCGATTCTCGAGGCCTTGCCTCCGTTTGTGACTGCCGTTGGTGTGTTTGTCAATGAGACACGTGATTCGCTGGAACAGATAGCCGAAACCACGGGGATCGGGGTGGTCCAGCTTCATGGTGATGAACCACCCGAGTTCTGCAGCGGGTTCTCCCGACCGGTCATTCGAGCCCTCCGTGTGGGAGAAGGTTTTGGCGAAGCCGAGATCGCGCCTTACGCCGATGCCGGGGTGACCACATTCCTCCTGGATAAAGCGAAAGACGGGTTCTACGGCGGGACGGGAGAGATCTTCGACTGGAAGGCGGCCGTGACAGCGAAACGGTTTGGGCGTGTGATCCTGTCCGGTGGGTTGACCGCCGACAACGTATCTGACGGGATCGCATCTGTTTCTCCCTACGCCTTAGATGTCTGCAGCGGCGTGGAGTGCGAGCCTGGTCGGAAGGATCACGAGAAGGTGAGAGCATTCATAGTAAGCGCGATGCGCTCAGGCACGGAGAGTTGAGCAGTGGGTATCCTTGAGGAACTGAAGTATCGAGAGTGTCTGTTCCAGACTACCGAGGGGGTGGACAAGCGTCTGGCGGAGGGCCCGGCCAATATCTACTGGGGTGTGGACCCGACGGCAGCAAGTATGACGATCGGGAACCTGGTTCCCGTCGTGATGTTCAGGCGGCTGCAGCTGGCCGGTCACCATCCGATCGCGCTTGTCGGTGGCGGAACGGGTCTGATCGGTGACCCCAGCGGCAAGGATGAGGAACGGCTGCTCAGCACCTATGAGGTCGTCGCCGAGAATACGGCCAGTATGCGACGCGAACTGGGCCGGTTCCTCGATTTCGACGACAAAACGAACCCTGCTCAGATGGTGAGCAATCTGGATTGGCTGTCCGAACTGAGGATCATCGACTTTCTAAGAGACGTAGGGAAGCACTTTTCGATCAATCAGATGCTCGCCAAGGAGTCGGTGTCCTCGCGTCTGGAAACCGGGATCTCCTTCACCGAGTTCAGCTACATGGTGCTGCAGGCATACGACTTCCTTGAGCTCTACAGACGCCGAAATTGTGAAATCCAGATCGGTGGAAGTGATCAATGGGGTAACATCACGGCCGGTATAGACTTGATCCGGAGGGAATTGGGAGCGCAGGCCTACGGGTTTACGAATCCACTTCTCGAACGAAGCGATGGCAAGAAGTTCGGCAAATCGGAGAAGGGGGCCGTCTATCTGAATCCAGAGCTGACCAGCCCCTACCAATTCTATCAGTGGTTTGTCAACGTGCCCGATGCCGATGTCGTGAAGTTTCTGAAGATCTTCACGTTTCTTGACTCGGACGCAATCGAGGCCATCGGAAGCGAGGTGGAGGCCGTACCGGAGAAACGTGAGGGGCAGCGTGTATTGGCTAAGGAGGTGGCGACGTTTGTCCACGGCCAGGACGCAGCGAAGCGTGCCATTCACATTTCCGAGGCGCTGTTCTACGGCAATCTTGGAGACCTATCCGAGCAGGAGGTGGAAGAGGGGTTCAGCGACGTACCCTCGCACACACTGAGTGGGGACGATCGCAAGGGGTTGATCGATCTTCTGGTCGAAGGCGGTGTGTCCTCGTCAAAACGACAGGCCCGGGAGGATATAAAGAGCGGGGCCGTTTCCGTGAACGGTGAACGCCATACGGATCTGGCAATGACTCTTTCGCCCGCCGACACGCTGGCCGGTAAGTTTGTCGTGATCCGTCGCGGCAAGCACAAGTATTTCCTGGTCAGATGGGAACGGTAGTTCGTCTTCTCCTACTCGGTCTGCTGCTGACCACTACACCGTCAACGTGCCTGGGATGGCTGAGCGGGCTACGCTCGGAGACCTACGATATCGGAAGACAATCTGGGGTCACGATCGATGGTGATCCGACTGATTGGGTGTTGCCGTTCTTCTCGATCGGCCCGCTGGTGCCCACTGGAGATGCTGCACCTGCTCCGTATGACTACGATATCGATCTCCGGATGGCCTGGGACGACTCGGGGATTCTGCTTTGCTTCCTGATACGCGACGACGTCGCTGACACGTCCTTGGCCGCGGCTGTCGGCAGCCACGATTCAGTGGCCCTACGGGTTTCGGACGGACTTGGCAGCGATCGCTACCTGATTGCCACTGTTGCGTCAGGATCGACTGATAAGCCTGGTCGAGCTCGCGTTACGGTTGACGAGCGCAGCACAGCTGCGGCCGAGATCGATGCTGCCCGGTCGCCCTACGAAGGCGGGATCGCCATCGAGGTCCGAGTTCCCCTGGACGTGTGGGGCGGCGCACGTCCAGGGCGGGAGTTCACGGTCCAGGTGATTGCCCGTGACAGAGACGATGACGGCGGTGATCTTCTCCTGCCCTGGTTCCCGTGGGTTGACCTCTCTGTCGGTGGGATGTCACACGTCGTCCGACTGAGCGAGACGGGAGGTGAACCTATCCCGGGAACGGCTAGGGGGACCTACCCCGATCTCCTGAAGACGCACGTGGTTGTTATCTGTGATGGCAGTCTGGCCGGACAGACTGCCATCTTACGCGATGGTGACGTTGAGTTGACGTCAGGCGTACTTGAGATGTCGCAAGGCCGCGGCAGGGCGACGCTTGTCACTCAGGTACCGGAACGAGGTCATCCGTTTGATGAACCCAATGTTCTGGTTACGGGACACGGACGGATTCCGGTTACCATCCAGAATGCTGATGACGCACGCGCCTGGCGCTTCGCCTCGTATCGCGTTCTGTTTGAGGACTACGCGTTCTCTGCTGAAGAGTTTCCTGTGCCGAAGCTCGAGGATCCGCTTTTCGCCGAGCATCTGATCGGACCCTACACCCTCTCTGCCCTCTACTACGGTCAGAACTACAATCGGGTCGCGAAGCCCACTAGCGACGGCCGGTATGGCGCGGTGGTGTCAATTGTTGCCGAGGGTGGGGGAACCACATACACACGATTCCGGACACTTTATAAATACAGCGGCAGGATCGATTGGTGGGAAGATGTCTCGTCAACGATCGAGCTGCCCGACGCATTCGGGATCGATCCGGTTGTGCTGGAAGACAAGCAAAATACTGTTTCGGAGCACCTCAAGTGGCAGTTTCGGTCCAGTTTGAGGCGTGACCAGAGAGTGGGGGCGTTGCTCGCGGGGCTCCGTGAATCGGTGCCGGGTGAGGGCAGAGACAGCGTATACGAGGATGCGTGGACTCGAGATCGCGCCTGGTGGCTTGGACTCAAGAGACAAGTGTATGGGATGCCTGCCGCGGATCCCCTCCAGTGTCCAACGGGTGTCTACAAGGGACGTGCGAGAGAACTGGTTTTCGGGTCGGAGGAAGAAGCAGGTGTCGTCAGTGGCTTTTCGGAAGCTGTCGACTCTGTCTGCACAGCTTGGTGGGAGGATTCACAGGAGCCCTTCTCGATCTGTGTCGCCAGGTTAGGGAAGGTCGTGTCTCTGAAATCGTATGGTTTCCGTCAGGGCAAGCCCGTTACACTGTCGACGAAAGCACCCATTTCCTGGATCACAAAGTTGCTCACAGGCGCCCTGATGGCGATGGTGATCGAACACAAGCGGGTCGATCCGGATGCGCCGATCTCTACATACCTCCCGGCCTTCCGGAACGTACCGGCCGGCCAGGCACTGACGGTGCGTCAGCTGATGAATCACACCAGCGGTCTGTCCGGGCACTGGGGAGACGGGCAAAACGATTTCGAGGAGTTGATGGCCGGCTATTCTCCCCTGATGGCTATCGGTAAGACCTACAGATACAACGGCGCCGGGTTTGCACTGGCCGGTAAGGTCCTCGAGTCCGTTAGTGGTGAGACTGTGCCCGGCTTTATCAAGCAGCATCTACTCGATCCCCTGGGCTGCTCGGGGACTGCTGTTTCTGGCACGTCCTGGGACGGCGAAAGTACGCCTCTGGATCTCGCTCGTATCGGGCAGATGCTCCTGAATGGTGGGGCATACGGCGATTTTCGATTCTTCGAGGATGAAGCCTTCCAGGAGATGCTCCCAAGAGGCCTGTCTTCGTTTGTTCCGGGGACTTACCGACAATATGGTTTGGGAACGATGCCTTATCCGACCGAGGGGCTTGGGGCTGGAACGTTTGGTCACGATTCAGGATCATCGACGATCTTCAGGGTGGATCCCGAGAACGACCTGGTCATCGTCGTTATGCGGTGGCAGAGCGGACCCAACTACGGTTACTACAAGAACCGTCTCTTTGAGACGATCGTTTCGCACCTCCCGAAGATGTCTGACTCCTGAGCTTCTTCCAAGGCGAATGTCTATGGCCACACTTGTGAGTCCTAACCTTCCCGATGAACGCGGTCGATACGGTCCCTATGGTGGACGGTATGTGCCCGAGACCCTGATGGCCCTGCTGGACGATCTTGAGGCAGCCTACACGCAGGCAAAGGCAGATCCGTCCTTTCACGCGGTCCTCGACCGCTATCTGAAGGAGTTCATCGGTCGGCCTACTTCCCTCTACTTTGCCGAACGGCTGACGGAGCATCTGGGAGGGGCAAAGATCTACCTGAAGCGTGAAGACCTGGCGCACACGGGGGCGCACAAGATCAACAACTCCATGGGGCAGATTCTGCTGGCGAGGAGGATGGGTAAACAGCGGATTATCGCTGAGACAGGAGCGGGTCAGCACGGAGTTGCGACGGCGACCGTGGCCGCAATGTTCGGGTTGGAGTGCGAGATCTACATGGGCACGGAGGACATGAAACGGCAGGCCCTGAATGTCTTCCGGATGCGTCTACTCGGCGCTAAGGTGACGGGTGTTGATTCGGGCAGCAAAACCCTGAAGGATGCGATCAATGAAGCCATTCGCGATTGGGTGACGAACGTCGAATCGACGTTCTACATCTTTGGTTCCGTGCTTGGCCCGCATCCTTATCCTATGATCGTACGTGATTTTCAGCGTGTAATCGGCGTTGAGGCACGCGAGCAAGTTCTGGCTGCCGAAGGTAAACTTCCGGACATTCTCATCGCGTGCGTGGGTGGCGGAAGCAATTCGATTGGTCTGTTTCATCGATTCCTCGAAGATGCCGACGTTCGGATGATCGGTGTCGAGGCAGGTGGGCACGGGATCGAGTCGGGTGAACACGCGGCAAGGTTCCAGGGCGGTAAGCTGGGTGTTCTGCACGGCGCGCAGATCTACCTGCTTCAGGATGACGATGGGCAGATTGCGCTCACACACTCTGTTTCTGCGGGGCTGGACTACTCTGGGGTCGGCCCCGAGCATTGCTACCTTCGGGACAACAATCGGATCGATTATGTCTATGCCACGGACGACGAGGCGCTGGCAGGCTTCCAGTTGCTGAGCAGGCTTGAGGGAATCATTCCCGCACTGGAGAGTTCGCACGCGATCGCCGAGGTCTGTAAACTCGCGCCAACGATGAATCCCGATCAGGTGATCCTCGTCAATCTGTCCGGACGAGGAGACAAAGACGTTCAGCAGGCGGCAAAGATGATTGACGGGATGGAAGATACCATATGAGTGCGATCTCAGATGTGTTCGATGGCCTGAGGGACCGAGGCGAGACGGGATTCATTCCATACATAACGGCTGGTGATCCCGATCTGAAGACCACGAGGGAACTGGTTCTCGAGATGGCCAGGCGAGGCGCAGACGTGATCGAGCTGGGGATCCCGTTTTCCGATCCCCTCGCGGATGGTCCCACCATCCAGGCATCTTCCCAGCGTGCTTTGGAAGGCGGGGCAACGCTGGCCGGCATCTTCGAGTGTGCAGATGAGATTCGACAGGAAACCGAGGTGCCGATCATTCTGTTTACCTACTACAATCCGGTTCATCGCTACGGGCTGGAGGCGTTTGTCGCACGCTGTGTCGCGGCTGGTGTGAATGGCGCGTTAATCACCGACCTCCCGCCGGAGGAGGCCGGAAACTATGGCAGGCTGATGGCGGAAGCCGGACTGGATACCGTGTTTCTTCTGGCGCCGACGAGCCGCGACGATCGCATCAAGCTGGTCGCTGACGCTGCCACGGGATTCGTCTATTATGTCTCCCGGGCGGGGGTGACGGGTGAGCAGCAGGCACTTTCAGATTCCCTGGCATCCATGGTCGAACACATCAAGGGGTTTACTTCCAAACCTGTTGCAGTCGGTTTTGGGATCTCGAACCCCGAGCAATCGGAGCAAGTTGGGCGGTACGCGGATGCAGTCGTCGTGGGGAGTGCTATTGTACGCCGTATCGGTAAGAAGGGAGGCGATCCTGATCTTGTATCTGAGATCGGGGATTTTGTCGCAGAACTGGTTCGTCCCCTGAAGCCTTCTTCGGCCAACTGAGACCTTCTGCGGAAGGATTATTGTATGGATCTGGACCACTGGCGAGGCAAGATCGACGAGCTGAACGGACAGCTGGTTGATTTACTCAACGAAAGAGCACGTTGTGCGATCGAGGTCGGTAAGCTGAAGAATAAACAGGGCTTGCCGATGTTTGCGCCCGACCGTGAGACCTCCGTCCTGAATCAACTCAAAGAATTGAACGACGGTCCCTTGAGCGACGAAGCCGTACAACGGATCTTCAGGCAGATTATTGA
>CAYYGZ010000140.1:0-12771 GCA_964471275.1 uncultured bacterium
GCTTTCGCACACACTGATAGAGCGGACTGGAGTGTGGGTTTGATGGGCGGTATAAAGGCTTTCGCCGAAGCCGGTACCGGCTTGGCGGTAGTGGACGGAAAGTTGATCGAAAAGCTCGTGCTTCGTGAAATGCAGCGTATTGTTTCTGTTGCACAGCGGGCATCTAGGATCAAATCCAGACCCAAAAATCAAAACTCATATCTTGAACCATCTCGGTCCGATTTGATCTGACTCCAAAACATATCTTATAAAATCATAGCGCATGAAAGTCCATTGGTCATCTCTACCCTGTAACTTAAAATGCCTGAAACCCATGTCATAGATTTCTTCTAACTCTTTCAACGTAAAATTACCCGACCGTTTGGCCGTCCGATACTTCGGGTCAGAATGGAAATAATTCATTCTTCCGCATTTAGGATCAGGGTTATCATCCTCGGCATCATGTTCTGGGTAGGAATCAACAAAATGAAACTGTCCATGCCACCCCGTTATAGCGTCTTTTCCTATTGATTGATAACATGATTTTCTCACCGAGCAATCTTTGACACAATTCTCATTAACTATTATTTCATATTGCTCCATCTTTCCAGAATCAGCTATTTTTTTCAATAATGGAATATTGAACCCATCATCTGGATGGAGCATTATCCTGTCATATCTTTCGCTCAACTCATTATAATAATCAAAAGTTCGTCTCTCCACTTTTGGAGTCTCTACTGCTGACTTAACGATAGACGCTTTCTGTTTTAATTCTGGATACTTTTGTCTTATGTAATTAGACAGAATATCACTTGCCACAATCACTCCGTTATTATGATTGGAATTATGTTTCACTAACAAATCCAATAGCCAGTTACTACTTGGATCTTCCAAATGCTCTTCTTTAACTAGGTGATTTGAGAAGGTCAAATAGCAACCAACAGGAAACGGACAAATTTGCCAACTTTCTAGTACTGGCTCTGGCCCGTGTTTCTTTCTATCCCCCCACGACTCGGCAGCAACAGGCGTTGATCTTCCGTTATTCCACATTAGCGGATAACAACCATGTATTGACTCTATCGGAAGATCACAATCAAATATTTTCCTGCCAGTCTGTATAAGTGAATGAAAAAAATTATCAAAAACAAATAAACCAGATACATCCCATTTTGCCTCTGGACAAATCGGATTTAGTATGTCCTTGCCGGAGGGCAAAGAGTCGTCGTCTTTGATCATACGTTTCCTAGCCCATGGGCTAACAAATAATTTACTGAATGGCGTTGCGCTGAGGTTTAAAGTTTACAGTATAGAAAGAATGTATACTCTTTCTACTTTGGTGAATCGCCAGAAAAGAACCCAGATTTACCCACCGTACTAGAGCTTGTTCTCTTTCGCTCCCCCTTTGCACCTAAAACCCTATATTTTGTACGGCCACCTTACCCTGACCGACTACAGACAAGGAGCCTGGTGTCATAGCCACAGCCAAAGACTACTCGACGCGAACATTACTTGGGCAAGGTGTGGCTTGAAAAAACAGTCTCTCTGCCGTAGCGATAGTAAGCGAAGCCCGGTTGAAGAAAGGGTGCCTCTGAGCAACTTTTAAAGAATATCAAACACTGTTTCTGCCAATATACCAATATGCCTATCGGCAATAAAGCGAACATCGCATAATACGCAACAGCGCTGGCCCGAAATCTTCGGCTTCTACTGTATTGGCCAAAGTGCAGTTGCTCAGCCGGCTTTATTCACCCTGTTGCAACGGGCTAGTTTCCCGAAATAATGTGGGTCCAAACGACGTCACCTTCATATTCTCTGGCACAAGAGACTCCAGTCGCCCCTTTAGACTCAATGCACCATGGCGCTCAACATAGGCTACTAGTTGTGCGTTGAGCATCCTTAAGGATGACTGGTAATCCCCGAGATGACCCATCTGGCCGTGACTCAGAACTCCTTCTCCCTCCATGATGTGATAATCAGCGTATGGGTCTGGCCAGAAATTAGGGCCATGCGCTTGATACACTGCTGGTACAAACAGATGAACCGCAAAATAATGAGCCAAGGCTTCATCCCAAATGACCGGTGGCACACAACTCCTCGGTAACATTCGGGCCAATAGCAAATGTCCAATTTCATGGCATGTTCCATAGATGCATCGAAACCCATCGGGTGGAGGTTTCAGACGAGCAACACTGGCGAGCTCAAAGATTATCGTTTGCCGATAATCGGTACGTATGCATTCCTGGCCGATTCCAGCCTGGACATAGCGCAACTTCAATGGAGGTAATTGGATATAGTACTTTACTGCAGCCACAGACCGACACGTTTCCGTTAGGCGATCCAACGCTCGACGATATGTTTCTGGGAAATTGCTAATCGAGTACGACATTACTCGCAGTCGCCCGCAGAATAGTCTTGACCTGAAATGGTACTAAATCCGGGTGCTTACTGACGATCTGCGCTACCAGGCCGGTAATATACGGCGCAGCAAAGCTGTTCCCAGTGACCGTGAGCGCTCTCTTGTTTGCCCAGGCAACGTTTATGTTCACACCTGGCGCGCGAAATTCAACTGGTGGCGTTGGATTGTAATAAAACTCCCGCGGGCCTTGAGAATCGTGACATGCGACTGATATCACAGATGCATAAAGTGAAGGATAACTGGGTATTGGCATATTGTTGGCAGCTGTCACTAGTATCACGTTATTAAAGTACGCTTTATCAGCCAGCTCATAAAGCAACATCGCAAAATTCTTGCGCATGACGCCTAGGCTTATGTTGACGACTCTAATGCCGTGATCAATACACCATCTAAGCCCCGCCACCACTGCGTTGCCACTTCCATTCGATTCTCCATCTAATACTTTTATACTGACAAGATTCGCGTCTGGTGCCAAACGGTGAATAATGTCTGCACAAGCTGTTCCATGACCAAAGTTGTCTGAGTGAAATCCGAAGTCCTCGATTAGCCGCCCCTTTTCGCTGGTAGAAAACGCGGCCCAATCTACAACTCGTCCATCTATTGCCGGATGGCCATTATCTACTCCTGAATCTAGGATCCCTACTTTTATCCCTTTACCAGTTGCTCCCTCCCAAGCCCACTCGCGGCTTATTCGGCCATCCAGGAGAGCGTTTGGCAACGGCTGAGAATCGACTTTGGCAGAGCCTCCGCTATAGGGTATACGCGACTTTCTCATGGGTTATCACGACCCTCAACGGATTCGATATCTGGTTGACTGCCGATAAATCGTCTCAGCAAACTTACGACGTCACCGCACAACTTAAGAGCGTCGTCTCCTGCTATCGCAATCTCTCCAATGTCATCAGCGATAAGCAGCGATCGTTGGAAACTTTCCGACGATTGAATACGTGCTACGAGTTGCTGCATTTGTTGCCCCAAGACACCGTTTCGATCATTCTGGTCCGGATTTCCCAATAATTCTTTTGTAATCAAGGTAAGGCTCAGCGCCAAGCGGGATTGGTCAATCGCAACAGCGGCTTGCTGTGCAAAGCGGCCGGCCATTTCTATATCTTCATGGTCAAATGGCTGACCATCGAGGCGGTCTATCAACTCCAGGACACCAATCACTCGATTGTCGTAGATCAATGGAACCACCAAGAGAGACTCCGGCACATAACCGATCGCAACACCTATATCAGCGGCCCATCTTTCATCCTGGCTCACACCTGTGATAGCGATAGATTGCCCAGTGGTAGCACAAAATCCTGCGAATCCCTTACCTAACGATATCCTAAGCCCTTTTACCTGCGGGGCTTTTTCGCCAAACGCAACCTCGAATTCAAGTTCGCTCTTTTCTTCATCGACGATTAGCAAAGATGCCGCCGTTACCCCGATCACATAGGACGCAGTTTCGGTAATTAGCTCAAGAAGCTCTCGATGCCGTCTGTGCCCCACTAGCGTACCAGTCAACTCAACTCGGTTAACGGCCTGGCGAAACTCCTGGCCGATTACTTGGTCAGAGAGCATGCCACGAAGCTTGGCATTTTCCTTCCTTAACTCATCGATATTTCCATCTCTTGCCATTTCTTTCTCCCCAATCGTTTGCCATTGCTGTGGCAAAATCGATTGTACAACTTAGCCTATCACTGGAATTTTCTCAATTCAATATTTTCTCAAAGTCGGTCCCATTTTCGATACAAAGTGCTTTCAGGTTTTCCTAATAGAGATAATTCACTAGGTCAGTTTGCTAACCTGTTTCTTGTTGTTGAAATCAAAATCGAAACACTCAGGCAACACTACAGAAAATAGCATCTAATTGGCGATCAACACCAGCAACAGGCTAGTCAATGTCAGAAAACAATTCCCAGATCGAGAAAAATAATGTGGAAACCTGGAAAAATAAAGGCGGTGAGCGCAGCCCTCAACCGGTGTGCTCAATCGGCCATATAGAATCTTGTAAGTACCTTTTTCTAGACGAATCAAATATCGACGTTGTTGAAACGCTAGTGGAACGATTTATCGCCGATCGAACATAATTTCAATAATTCTGCTAGATTAAATTTACGTGGCGTACATATAAACCATTCTTTATTGATATTGTTCATTTGCAGTTTGGGACAACCCCCGTAACAAATGGGCAGGTAAGCACACTCCCGACAACTGTCATCAAACGCATCATAATGTTCCCATTTCTTGTCATTCACCCCAGGTTCGAACTTCCCGCCCACAAGTGTGCCAACCGTGGTGCTTCCACTCGAAATGTCGCTGTAGCAGCGCTGGACCAATCCCCCGGGCTCAACAACGTATTGATCGCGGCTTACCGCACTACATGGCAAAGCGCCATTTTGCCCAAAACCAAGATCTACGTGAAACCCTAGTGCTATGGCTGCGCGAGCCAAACGCACCTCTAGTTCGGCAAATTCCGATACCGTTAGAAATTCAGCCGTTGTGTCAATACAGGAAGACTTTCTAAGATCGGGCGGCACGATACGGGAGAAGAACACACCTATCCCACTCAGTTCATGGTCGACCAGGTCTTGGAGTAACTGCTCAACTACTTCGCCATTTCGCTTACCCAGATTGATACCCAAACCAACATCAAAGTAGCTATTTGCAACCTTCAGGCCTGAGAGCACCTGATCGTAGCTTTCCTTCCTATTTTTCGCTGGGCGCATAACGTTGTGGGCGTCCCGCGGCCCGTCCAGTGTGATGCGAACGGTGCGTATTTGAGAACGACGTAATAACTGTGCGACTTGATCAGTCATCAGCGCGCCATTTGTAACCAAGCTGGCGCTGTAAGAGGTGCCTCGAAACGAGCACATACGACTGAGCGTCTGAGATAGGTATTGGATAGATTTAATATTGAGCAATGGCTCTCCCCCGGTCCATACCACTTGCAGACTTCGCCGGCTCGCCAGTTGCTGATCTGTAAATCTTAGAATTTGCCGTTCATCTTCCTTGCTCAAACTCTGCGGGCGCTTATGTAACTCGCCACAATAGCTACAGTCAAAATTACAACCCAAAGTGTTTACGATAGTCAGATAAAGACTATCGCTATCGCGCCGTTCGGTGTAGTGGTGGTGGCGTGCTACATCAAGCTCTTCTGTTTCTTGAGGTGCCAACATTCCACCATCTAGCAGCCGCGTATAGAGTTCTTTTCCAAGGCAGGGTTCGGTTGGAGCGGTATTCGTGGAAGAAAGCGCTTGTGCCTCAAATTGAGAAAGCCGCAACTGGCTTTGCCACAAGGTATTGGCGAGGAGCGCGCCACCGTCATCCAGAGGAATCGTGATGTTATAGCGAGACAGTTTGTACATACTCTAGATCTACATACCCTAAATCCACACTTAGTGGGTCATAGTTTGATTGATCCTGGCTTGGCAGGCTGACAACTCCTTATCGTCGACAGTGGCAACCAAATCCATGCCTGTTATTTTTCGAAATTCTTTATACAATCCCGCGTTATCAGTCAGTGCACGACAAATATGGCACTGAAAATACTGCCCGTTGACGCAGGCTCCAGTATCGATGCCATACAGGCGAAACAAGGCCCGCAAACCTACCGGCCCATAACTACTGATGACCCAATATATCAGGGTGTTTTGGAAGCGGGATAGGATAGCTTTTAACGACTTAGTCGCAATATTCCCTAAGATAAGTTGGTTATGAGTTGAAAAATCTGCACTGGTCGGGCATGCAGATACCGAGCCATCGTAGTCGACTTCAATATGGCCAAGCAGTTCACAACCACCACCTGAGGGTGAAGACGGTGACAGCCACCAAGGCGATAATTTTTCGCCACGACCCACTGGATGTATGGGGTGGGAAAATACCGTAGCATCAGTTTCCCGTCGTAAACGGGTCATTAGAGACATGGCCTTCCAATCTCGGGCCAGGGCTGGAACAGCAATCTGACACGATAGGCCCAAATACGATGCTGCATTGGCTGCATTAGTAACCGACTCCACTGGGATAAAACGAGTATGGAACCGATCAGTGCTGAGCATCAGGAGACTCAACCCTAATTCTTTGAGTGGCAGCAATACCGCCAGCGCCTTTTCCGGGGTTTTAGCCCAAAAGCCGTTACTGCAGATCTGAATTCCGAGTCCTCGCTCTTGGGCTAGCCTCGCAATCTGCGTTATCTCGTCGAGAAAGGCTAAAGGCTCACCACCTGTGAGAATTACCGTATCCACACCAAAAGCTGGAACTTCGTCCAGGCTCCGAACCACGTACTCCATCGGCATCACGCCGCGGGCATGTGGCCCGGAACTGGAACCGCAATGCTCGCATTCTGCTACGCAGTAGCGGCTATAAATTAGTCCAAAAACATGAATTGGACTGGCACACTCAGGTGCCAACATTTTGTGGCATTATTCCGATTCGTTTTTCGGCAACCAACTCTCTTCCTCTAGTCCCTGGTCTTCAAGCCACTCGCGCACCCGTCGACCCTTCTCAAGCCAAACATCTACGCGCTTTGCCATCTCTATCGTATCCAAAAGCCCTGACGGCAACTCGACGCCTTCCGGCTGTCCCAGAATCTCGGCTGATTCCTCCGCCTCATCCTTGAAGGCGCGTATATCCGGCAATCGCCTTGCAGGTCGATTGAACTGCTTACGAAAATAGGGGCGATTGTACTTCGTGTAACTTTTGGTGGGCTGGGTGTACGCAGAATCGGGGGTCATAGAAACCCGCCAGATACGGCACAATGAGCGGGTAGGAGCTTGCAATAACTCCTGGATCATCATACCCACCTCGTCAGTGTCAACCAGCCAATCAAGCACGAAACTCGGCAATTCTTGCCCGTGCAATTTCTCGGGAATGGTTGGAAAAGCAGTAATGTCAGCCTCGGGCAACCGAACTTCGATGGTGTGTGCATCCTTGGCAAGGATGCGTACGCTGGGAAATACATCTTCTGTCATGATTCGCTCCTTTATTTGCCTATTAAAGTTGGTCCTTTTGCCTCGAAAACCAGGCAAAACAGGATAGTACCCAAGCAGTCCCTACAGAGCAATCCCCAAAATATGGGATGTCAGTGACCGCACTCTTGTGATATTTTCTTGGTACTGCGGTTGGTTTCTTTGGGTCGAGTAGTGTGTCCACCGTATATTATCGATCTTCCGGATACGAGATACTCCTAATTGACGACTAAGGCATGCGCATGATTGATAAACGGGTTTTGTTAATCAATATGCCATTTTCCAGCATCTTCCGGCCTGCACTGGGAATCAGCCTTCTAAAGGGAGCCCTAGCCCGCGAGGGCATCACCACCGACCTTCAATACCTGAATATTCTACTTGCGGAGTTCATGGGACTAGATTGTTACAGTCTGGTCAGTCAAGACACACGAAATCTCGTTACGCAGGAGGATAGCCAACCAACAAACACAACACACAAACTGTCCAGTGCGGGATACGAATCTCAGTTTTCAACCAAACAAGAATGGCTTGAAGATGATCGACTTACCGGTGACTGGTTGTTCTCGCAATACTTTTATGGAAATGGAAGCCTGAACGCAGAACGGTATATCAAACGCTACCTGAATAGTGCCACCACCAACATCAGCGACCACCTTCTACATAAACTCATTGCGACGCGAGAGAGAATCCCCTCCTACCTGGATGCCTGTTTTAGGTCAATTGATTGGAGGAACTATTTCCTTGTTGGGTTCACGACGACCTTTCAGCAGAATCTCGCCTCATTCTCATTTGCGCGATTACTCAAACTACACTTCCCCGACCTGTTGATTGCCTTCGGCGGTGCCAACTGTGAGGGTGTTATGGGCGAAGAAATTCTTCGTCAGTTTCCATTTATCGATTTTGTAGCCCTTGGAGAAGCCGATCATAGTTTCCCGCAATTGGTTAACTCCTTACGCAAGGGCGGGACAGCCGAAGGCATTCCGGGAATCGCATGGAGAAAGAATAATTGCTGCTACAACAATGGGCCGGCGGTGCCAGTACAGAATCTCGATACTCTGCCATACCCGATTTTCGATGACTATTTCGAGCAATTTCACGCTAGCCCCGTGTCTCACGGCGAACGACCCATTCTGCTTATGGAGACATCACGAGGCTGCTGGTGGGGTGAACGCAGTCCTTGCACTTTTTGCGCCTTGAACGGCACACATATGAGGTATCGGCTAAAGAATGCACAACGAGCCTTCGAGGAGATTAGGTATCTAACCCGGCGCCATGACACAAGCACAATAGTCATGGTTGACAATATCATGCCCTTAGATTACTTCAACACATTACTGCCCCAATTAGCGGCACAGGAACAGCGTCTCAGTATATTTTTCGAAACAAAGGCTAACTTGAAAAAACGACAGGTACGTCAGTTACGCCAGGCCGGCGTCACCTTGTTGCAACCTGGCATCGAGAGCCTTAGCACGCCTATTTTGAAATTAATGGGCAAAGGCACAACAGCGCTAAAAAATGTCGCCTTGCTTAAATGGTGTCAAACCTTTGGGGTCAAACCCGCTTGGATGTTGCTCTACGGTTTTCCAGGAGAAAACCCGGCAGATTACGACTCAACACTAGCAATTCTAAAGCGAATAACACACCTTACTGAAGGTGACATCTCACCTGTACAAGTACAACGGTTCAGCCCGTACTTCAATGCGCCTGCTAAATATGGCATCAAGGGTATAAGACCACTTCATACATACAAATATGTCTATCCCTTTGATGCTGATGTAGTTTCACGGCTCTGTTACTTTTTCGACTTTGACTTCGCTGATGGCAGAAACCCCTCCACTTATACACAAGCCGTAGTCGAATTTATGAGGCAATGGGCATACGAGCCAATAGAGAAATGCACACTTATACACAAGCGCCGTGATAATGGGCATGCAGTGATTCACGACACTCGTTCGAACCGGGCACTTGACAATTTGGAACTCGATGCTATTCAAAATGCGATCTACGAATACTGTGACTGTCCGCGTAGCGTGAGCAGAATAAAGGAACATTTGGAGGCAACTTTCTTAGGTTACAAATACGATCGGGCGAATATAAAAGATTTTCTCGATTATCTTGAGGAAGTTTATTTGATGATAAAGGAAACCGATGTTTATTTGAGTGTAGCCATAATGGGCTCCGACTTGGAAGAACACACACACGCCGAAACCATCCTCCCCGTCGAAGACATTAATAGGCATAACTGGGATTGGGCGACTAATAGTAATCATTCCAGCCGCTCAGTCTAGCCATCTCCGCAACAACCAAATCGCTACCTTTCGTTAGTTAGTGGCACCATGCGTTTCAAGCGACATCCAGTCCGCGTACCAGATCGAGCTCGAGAAGGTTTCCTAGATTGAAGCGGCGTGGCGTGCACCGATGGTGGAGCTTGCTGCTTGCATCCAGCACTGGTGGATAACTGCGGTCTTTTGGACATCCGCCGTAACAAATTGGCAGATATCGACATTGTCGGCATTCATCATCAAGGAAATTAGGATCAGTTGTTACGCCGGCTGAAGCAATATTTTTAACCTTCTCGCCTTCATTGAAATTAAACCCAGCATTCGCATCGCCAATTTCGCACCAACACCGTGTCATTCGACCCTCCGGTTCTAGGGCATAGTGATATCCAGCGAGAGCGCCACAAATATTGACCGGCTCAATTTCTGACAGATCAATGTTCGCTAAGGAAAATCCCAAGGAATCGGCAAGCAGTAGAAGCCTGCTTTCTTCTCGGGCAAACTCCGGAACTGAGAGATAGTCCTCCGGCAGATATGAGGCCTGTTGACAATGAGCTGTCACGCGGTTGAGTAATAGTCTGCACCTTGTGAGCCTCCGATCGACGAGTTCCTTGAGTAGCTCACCTATGAAAGTGGTATTTCGCCGATCGATGTTGATTGATAGCGCCACAAATGGAAAAAACTTAAGCGCCACTTGAATGCCCTCAATCACCTGATCAAAGTTCGGCGCCCCATCCAGACCAGGTCGCATTTTGTTATGTATTGGGGCTAGCCCGTCAACGGTAATTCGTACCATGTGAATATTGCAGGTGTTCAGTCTCTGAGCATTTTTCTCTGTGAGAAACACGCCATTTGTAATTAGCGAACTGTCAAATCGAACACCGCGCGTTGCGCACAGCCTTTTTAGTGCCGTAGATAAACGCACAATAGTCTCAGTCCTGGCCAGTGGCTCACCCCCAGCCCAGGCTACATGAAGGTAATTGCATCTGGAAATCAGTTTCGATGCGATTTGGCAGATATCTCTTTCAGTAAGTCTAGTCATATGAACTGGCGGATGATCCTTCGCATAACAATAGGTGCACCGCAAATTGCAATAAAGAGTGGGAGATATAGTGAGAGCCGTATACCTTATATCAAATTGATCAGAAAAACATTTTGTAACAGCTGCTTGCAATTCGTCAGTTGAATTCGAAACTAGAAACCCCGCGCTAAACAATTTCGCCTTCAGTGCAGGTGGTAAAGCAGTAAGTTTCTTGCGCTCGTAGCGGCGAGCCAATTTGGCTTCAATGATATTGAGCTGCAATAGCGTTCGGTGCAGTGTATTTGCAATGACCATTCCACCCGACGAACGCTGAGCCACGACATTGTAACGCGAAAACTTGTAGTTCATTGAGATCGTCCGGTCAGAAACACCGATACCCTCCAGAGTCGTACAATCAAACAGAGGGCTTAGCTGCCCAATTTGATCAGGCCAAATTTAGTTGCTTGATAGACCGCTTCCGAGCGCGAGCGGACTTCCAACTTGCGATAGATATGCTTAATGTGAGTAGCGACCGTATGCTGTGACACCTCTAGAACTCGGGCAATCATCTGATAAGTTAACCCCTTGGCCAGATAGTCCAATACGTCATACTCCCTTGCAGTTAGCTCCTTAGGTCGCTTGAGGCCTAAATGTGGTTCTTTGTCGTTCTGAAAGTGTGTTAAAAGATAGCGCGCAATAGGCGCGCTAATTGGGACGCCACCCGATAGTATTTGGGTGATTGACTCTCGAATGTAATAGGAAGAACAACCTTTTAGGAGGTAGCCGGTAGCCCCGGCCTTGAGTGCCAATATTACATGATCCTCATCTCCAAACTCCGTGATGACCATGATTTCGGATTTATATCCACGTTCACGAATATTTTTGATCAATTCAACGCAGTCACCATCGGGCAGTTCAAGGTCGATAAGAAAAAGGTCCGGTTCAAATCTTTCTAATTTAACCTGTGCCTGATTGTATGACCTGGCTACCGCAATCAGGTCAAGTTGAGAATCACCCCGAATTACCTTAACCAACTGTTTGAGCGTAGCCAAATCACCGTTTAATACCACCACACTTCGGCGATTCATAGGTCTACCTTTTCACTTCTCCTAGTCATTGCGGGTTATGGCGATACCGGTGCTACTCTGGTCTAAGGTAACTAACCGTGTAATACTTTCAAAGCATTTTGGATAGATGGATGTGAGATGAGTTCCTCATCAAGTCACCGCGCTCTAAGTGTGCTTTCAGTTTACTACAGTATCGGAAGTTACTGGGGTCTATTCACAAGTCAACCGGGACTATTCACGACCACGATCCTACCGGCACTGCGACACTATCCATGCAGCTTGCGAAATCAGCTCCTGGATTACCAATAACTTATCGATCCACCAACTACGATGTCAGTGCATACGTCAAACGTTGTGCGCAAAAAAGAAAAACTTACCCATAGCTATAGTGGTGCAGTCGGTATTAGGGAGCATTCGGCACCGAGCCGGTGTGTTGGAGATGCCTCAACTACCTATATGTTTAGTTGAGTTGTCAATACATTTTAAATGTGCTCTATCTCTGCTTCATCTAGTTCATAGGAATAAACACCATTCCATTTGCTACATCTAGGTTGAGCCTGACATTCTCTACAATGTGGCACAGGAATTTGTTTGCCATCCTTATATATGCCTATTTGATCCGCCGTATACCCATTCGCATCCCAAGGAAAATCGTGGCACTCGCTTTGGTCGTCTACATCACAGAACTCTATACTCAAGCGGGCGATCTTATTTACTTCTTCTTGTGATTTTTCAGGGTGAACATGCTTATGCCAAAACTTTTTTACTGAAGGTATACGTGGGTGATCTGAATACACCAAAAACTTTACGCATTCGCTACTATCCAGCCAGTATGGTTCCCTTTCGTTATGTATAGCTCCAGCCGGGCATGCTATTCGGCAATCATCGCATCCCTTACACTTCTTCCAATATTTTAGATTGACTCTCTTATTGTTAGGTGGCTCAGCAATTTCACCTATAAACCCAACCATACAAACTTTGGAATCAAAACCAAATTGATAATTGTATATAAGAGAATTCTTAGCTCTAACTCCTAGCCCAGCCACAATCTGAGCTT